>NZ_JBMJCT010000062.1:0-310381 GCF_049222185.1 Streptomyces sp. LaBMicrA B280
GGTGGCGGCGGTGCCGCGGCCGGCGGCACCGGCACCATCGCCGGGGGCGGCCCCGGCGGAGGCCCCGGCACCTGAGCCGCGCGTCAGCCGCTGGTCGCCTTCAGCCCCACCACGGCGACCAGCAGCAGACACACGAAGAAGACCCGGGCGGCGGTGACCGGCTCACCGAGCACCACCATGCCGAGCACCGCCGCCCCGGCCGCGCCGATACCGACCCACACCCCGTAGGCCGTACCGATCGGCAGGGACCGGGCCGCGTACGACAGCAGCACCATGCTGGCGACGATCCCGGCACCGGTGAGCACACTGGGCACCGGCCGGGTGAAACCCTCGCTGTACTTCATCCCGATCGACCAGCCCACTTCCAGCAGACCGGCCACGACAAGCAGAACCCAGGCCACGACGGCCACCTCCGAGACATACGACGTTTCTCTTCCGGTGCGTCGTCTTTGCCTGCATCCCGGTACGGCGCGTCTCGTCGGGCTCGCTCCCGAACCTAGCAAAACCACGAGGAGGAGGGCTGGTGACCACGGTCACCAGCCCTCCTCCTCGTCATTCCGGACCGCTACGGCCTCACAGATACAGCCCGGTCGAATCCTCCGAGCCCTCGAACCGGTCCGCGGCCACGGCATGCAGGTCGCGCTCGCGCATGAGCACGTACGCCACGCCCCGCACCTCCACCTCGGCCCGGTCCTCCGGATCGAACAGGACGCGGTCGCCGGGCTCCACGGTCCGTACGTTCTGGCCGACCGCGACGACCGCGGCCCAGGCCAGCCGACGACCGACCGCCGCGGTGGCGGGAATCAGGATGCCGCCCCCCGACCGCCGCTCGCCCTCACCGGTCTCCAGCTTGACCAGCACCCGGTCGTGCAGCATCCGGATGGGCAGCTTGTCGTGCTGCGGGGTGCTCTGCTCGTGTCTCTTGGCGCTCACGCCTCGAACCTACCTGCCTTCCACACGCCCATGGCCCCTGGGTGGCCGTCGCACGTACCCGGTGCTCGCGGGCTCAGCGCCCGCGCCGCCGGGACAGCGCGACGAGGCCCACCACCCCGACGACCACGAGCGCGGCCGGCACGACCCGCTCCGCGCGCAGCCGCCCCTCCGCGTCCGTGAACTGCGCCCTGACCTCGCTCACCACCCGGTTGACCTGCACATACGCACGCCCGACGGTGTGATCGATATTGGCCACGGCCTTGGCCTTCGCGTCTCCGACGATCGTCTTCGGGTGCACCCGCACCCCGATCTCGTCGAGCGTCTCGGCCAGCACTTCGCGGCGGCGCCTGATGTCCGCCTCGATCTGCGCCGGGGTTCTGGTGTCCGCCGTGTCCGCCACCGTACGGCCTCCGAAGTCTGCCGAAATCTGCTGTCCTGTTCCGGACAGTCTGTCAGCTCCGGCCCGCGCCGCACCGCAAGGGGCCCCGGTTACGCTGGTCCGATGAGCGAGCGACTCCAGCCGGGGGACGTGGCCCCCGCCTTCACCCTTCCGGACGCCGACGGTAACGAGATCTCCCTCGCGGACCACAAGGGCCGCAAGGTCATCGTGTACTTCTACCCCGCGGCGCTTACCCCGGGCTGCACCAAGCAGGCCTGCGACTTCACCGACAACCTCGACCTGCTGGCCGGCGCTGGCTACGACGTCATCGGCATCTCCCCGGACACCCCGGAAAAGCTTGCCAAGTTCCGCGAGAAGGAGTCCCTCAAGGTCACCCTCGTCGCCGACCCCGACAAGAAGGTCGCCGAGTCCTACGCCGCCTTCGGCGAGAAGAAGAACTACGGCAAGACCTACATGGGCATCATCCGCTCCACGATCGTCGTCGACGAGGACGGCAAGGTCGCCCACGCCTTCTACAACGTCCGCGCGACCGGCCATGTAGCCAAGATCATCAAGGATCTGGGCATCTGATCCGTTCCCCCTCCGTCTCCGACGGCGGCCCGCACCAGCCCGTTCTGGCGCGGGCCGCTTTCCGATTCCCCCCCGTTCTCCCCGTTCCCCCCCGTTCCCCGCCCGTGACCGTCCGGCAGCCGGTTCGTTGATCCATGCGGGCTACGAACACCTGCCCGGACCGGAGGGGGCTCGATGGGGACCAGCGCGTACACCGAGGAGCGACTGCGCGAGGCGGCTCACGGGGCACGGACGTTGTCGGAGGCGTTGGAGAGGCTGGGGGTGGATCCGGGGAGTCCGACGCGGGACTACATCGCGCGGCGCATGAAGAAGCTCGGGGTGGACACGTCGCACTTCCAACGGGAGGGCACGAAGTGGACGCGCGCGATCCTGGAGCCGGTGGTGGCGGCCTCCGTCAGCGTCAATGAGGTGGTACGTCGGCTCGGGCTCGACTCCGTGGGCGGCCACCAGGCCAACATCGCCCGGCGGATCAGGGCGTACGGACTCGACACCGCGCATTTCACACCCGTGGTGCGTACCGAGCGGATGAGGGACAACCGGCGTCGCCGAACCGCCGAGGAGATCCTGGTCGAGAACGCGTCGGAACATGCCGCGCGCGTCCCGGGGCGGCGGCTCAAGAGGGCGATGAACGAGCTGGGCGTGGAGGAACGCTGCGCCCGCTGCGGCACGGATCCGGTGTGGCGGGGCCGCCCGCTCCCGCTGGAGGTCGACCACATCGACGGCGACTGGCGGAACAACCGCATCGAGAACCTCCGCTTCCTCTGCCCCAACTGCCACTCGGTCACGGACAATTACCGGGGCCGGGGCAAGGGGCGGCACGCGCGACCAGGCGCGGTATGAGCAGCGGCGTGCGGTACACGCGCGAGCGGTTGGCGGAAGCCGCCGAGCAATGCACGAGCCTGGACGAGGTGATCGCCTTCTTCGGCACCCGACCGTACGCCGGTGCGCACCGCCACCTCGCCAGGAGATTCGTCCACTTCGGCATCGACATCGCGCACTTCGACGACCACATCACCCTGACCGGGCGCAAGGCCCGCCCCGCCGCCGGGGAACTGCGCGCGGCGGTGGCCGAGTCGGTCTCCCTCGCCGGGACGCTGCGCCGCCTTCAGCGGCCCGACACCGGCACACAGCGGGCGCTGCTGCGCGGGTGGATCGCGGAAGCGGGCATCTCCACGGCGCACTTCCTGGGGCAGGCGCACCAACGGGGCAAGGCCGGCACGGTCAGCGTGAAACAGCCCGCGGACACCCTCGTCGAACACGGCGGTCGGCGTCGCACGTCCACCCGTCTGCTGCGCCGCGCGCTGCGCGAGGTGGGCGTGCCGGAGCGGTGTGCCGAGTGCGGTATCGGTTCCAGGTGGCTCGGAGAGCCGATGACGCTGGAGGTCGACCACATCGACGGGGACTGGAGCGACGACCGGCGGGAGAACCTGCGGCTGCTGTGCCCCAACTGCCATGCGACCACGAGCACCTGGTGCCGAGGTGGTCGACGCGGGCATACTCTTCCCCAGTAAAGTGGGGCCCGATATGCGCTCGTACTCCAATTGGCAGAGAGACAGGCCTTAGAAGTCTGGTGTTGTCGGTTCAAATCCGACCGGGCGCACAGGCAGAATCGGCCCCGCACCTTCGTTTCAAAGGTGCGGGGCCGTTTCGCAAGCTCAGCCGAGCAGCTCCCGCATCACCGGCACCAGCGCCCGGAACGCCTTGCCGCGGTGGCTGATGGCGTTCTTCTCGTCGGCGGTCAGCTCGGCGCAGGTGCGGGTGTAGCCGTCGGGCTGGAGGATCGGGTCGTAGCCGAAGCCGTTCGTGCCCGCGGGGTCGTGCCGCAGGGTGCCGCGGAGTTGGCCTTCGACCACGCGTTCCGTGCCGTCCGGCAGGGCGAGGGCGGCGGCGCAGGCGAAGTGGGCCGCGCGGTGTTCCTCGGCGATGTCGCCGATCTGGGCGAGGAGCAGGTCGAGGTTGGCCTTGTCGTCGCCGTGCCGGCCGGCCCAGCGGGCGGAGAAGATGCCGGGGGCGCCGTTCATGACGTCCACGCACAGGCCGGAGTCGTCGGCGATCGCCGGCAGTCCGGTGGCCCCCGCCAGGGCGTGCGCCTTGAGCAGGGCGTTCTCGGCGAAGGTGACGCCGGTCTCCTTGACGTCGGGAATCTCGGGGTAGGCGTCGGCGCCGACCAGCTCATGGGGGAGCCCGGCGTCGGCCAGGATGGCCCTCAGCTCGGTGATCTTTCCGGCATTGCGAGTGGCGAGGATCAGGCGGGTCATGCCGCCCAGTATTCCTCGCCGCGCCCGACCGCCGACGCCGACCTCCGCGTGCGAGCGCTCGCGTCCGGCCGCCGCGGTCCGCTTTCGCGTACGGACGCCCGTGCCCCGTACCCGTCTCCGAGCACCGACGCCCGTGCCCGCTGTCGGGTGCCGGTCGCCCCGCCTCACAACTCCGTCTGCCCGCCGCCCTTCAGCGTCCGCAGGTCGAACACCTCGGCCATCGTGGCGAAGCCGAGGTCGCTGGGGTGGAGGTGGTCGCCCGAGTCGTAGTCGGGGCGCAGGCGGCGGGGGTCGTAGGGGTCGCGGAGGGCCTTGTCGAAGTCGGCGACCGCGTCGTACACCCGGCCCGCGCGGATCTGCGCGTTGATCTGCTGCCGTACGGTCTCCCGGGCGGGCGTCCAGCCCCGGTGGCCCTGGAACGGCATCAGGGTCGCCCCTACGACCTTCAGTCCGCGCGCGTGGGCCTCGCGGACCAGGGTGCGCAGGCCGGTGAGGATGCGGTCGGGGCCGTTCAGCCGCGGGTCGCGCAGGATGTCGTTGATGCCGAGGTCGATGACGACCACCTTGACGCCGGTGCGGGAGAGCGCGTCGCGTCCGAAGCGGCCGAGGCCGCTCTGGTTCTCCGCGGGGCGGCCGAGCCCGTCGGCGAGGACCTGGTTGCCGCTGATGCCCTCGTTGACGACGCTGTAGCGCGGCAGCCGCTGCCCGCCCGCGAGCGCGGAGCGCAGCCGGTCGCCGAGGACGTCGGGCCAGCGGCGGTTGGCGCCGACGGTGGAGGTGATGCCGTCGGTGATGGAGTCGCCGAAGACGACGACCGTGCCGTCGGCCTCGTTGCTGAGCACGTCCAGCGCGGTCAGGTACCGCCAGTACGGCGTCTGTTGGGTGTAGGGGGCACCGGTGGAGTCCTCGGTGCGGTCCCCGGTGGCGACGTACGAGGTCTGCTGCGCGTGCGGGTGGTAGGTGACCGGTCCGGAGGGGGTGGGGGAGTACGTGGTGACGAGGACGTCGGTGTTGTGGGGTATGAGGAGGTGCACCGCGTCGCTGACGACCTGTTCGCCCGCGGGTATGACGACGCCGGTGGCGCCCCCGAAGGTGAGCCGCCGCATGGTGTCCGCGTCGGCCGCCGCCGTGGCGTCGCCCGCGGACAGTGCGAGGGTGGCGTGGGTGATGTCCAGCGGTGTCTGGCCGTAGAGGTTGGAGAGCGTGATCCGGGCGCTCGTGCCCCCGGCGTCCGCGTGGACGACGTTGCGCACGGAGTGGCCCGCGAGGCCGGCGGTCTCGGTGCCCGGTTCGCCGCCGACGGGGGCGCTGGCCCAGGAGCCGACCCAGGTGCCGGTGGAGACGGGCGCGGCGGAGCCGTGGTGGGGGCGGTCGTCGGCGAGGGTGCCGCCATGGTTGTGGTCGCCGGGTGCGGCGGTGACGTAGATACCGGCGCTGATGGCCACCACCAGCGCGATGAGCGCGCCGAGCAGGGCGAGGTACGTGGTGCGGTGCTGTGCGCGGGGGGCCTCGGGGGCTCCGTCGGGGCGCGTGGTCACGCTCGTGCCGTTCTCCTCGGGAGGGGAGTCCCGGGTCTCCTCGGGGAGGGACCTCCGGGCTCCGATCTTGATGGGGTCATGATGCTTCATGGGCCGGGCCGCACCGTCGGGGCCCAGGGCCCATGCCCCCGCCTGAACAGACGCCGGGAACTCCTGTTCCGTTCCGGGAGTCGGTCAGGAGGGGACAATTGTGCGCGGGATCACCGAACGGGTGGAGCTGATGGAACCTACCGAGACCGGAACTGCCGGACCGGCCGTGTCGTCGTACCGGACGATGACGGCGTTCACCCCGGCCGACGAGGAGCGTCGGCGTGGGGTGCGGCGGATGAAACTGACCGCGACGGGCCTGTTGCTGTTCGTCGCCGTGGTCTATGTGCTGTCCAAGCTGGCCGGGAACGCGGGCGCGGGGGCGTGGGCGGACTATGTCTCCGCGGCGGCGGAGGCGGGCATGGTGGGCGCGCTGGCGGACTGGTTCGCGGTGACCGCGCTGTTCCGGCATCCCCTCGGGTTGCCGATTCCGCACACCGCGATCATTCCGACGAAGAAGGATCAGCTGGGTGTCTCGTTGGGCGAGTTCGTGGGGGAGAACTTCCTGTCCCAGGACGTCGTACGGCAGCGGTTGCGCGCTGTCGGCATCGGTGCCCGGCTGGGGGCCTGGCTGGCGGAGCCGGAGCATGCGGACCGGGTGACGGCGGAGCTGGCGACCGCGTTGCGTGGCGCGCTCACGGTGTTGCGGGACTCGGATGTGCAGGCGGTGGTGGGGGAGGCGATCACCCGGCGGGCGGGGGCCCGGGAGATCGCGCCGGGGCTCGGCAAGATGCTGGAGAAGGTTGTCGCGGACGGTGGTCACAGGCGGGCCGTGGACCTGGTGGTGTCGCGGGCCCATGACTGGCTGGTGCTGCACGGCGACAATGTGATGGGTGCGGTGCAGGGTGGGGCGCCGGGTTGGACGCCGCGGTTCGTGGATCGCAAGATCGGTGAGCGGGTCTACAAGGAGCTGCTGCGTTTTTGCGCGGAGATGCGGGACATGCCGTCCCATCCGGCGCGTGGTGCTCTGGACCGTTTCCTGACCGATTTCGCTTCCGATCTGCAGTCGGACACGGAGACGCGGGCGCGGGTGGAGCGGTTGAAGGGTGAGGTGCTGGGCCGGGGTGAGGTGCAGGATCTGATCGCGTCCGCCTGGACGGCCGTACGGTCGATGATCGTCGCGGCGGCGGAGGACGAGCGCAGTGAGCTGCGGACGCGGCTGCGCTCGGCGCTGCTGTCCCTGGGTGCGCGGATGGCGAGCGAGCCGAAGATGCAGGAGAAGGTGGACAGCTGGCTGGAGGGTGCGGCGGTGCATGTGGTGACCACGTACCGGGCGGAGATCACGTCGCTGATCACGGACACGGTGGCGGGTTGGGACGCCGAGCACACCACTCGGAAGATCGAGGCGCACATCGGGCGCGATCTGCAGTTCATCCGGATCAATGGCACGGTGGTGGGATCACTGGCGGGGCTGCTGATCTTCACGGTGTCGCGGGCGGTGGGTGGCTGACGGTGGGTCGTCCGGCGCCTGGATCGGCGGCGCGGGGGTATCCGTCGTCCTGCCGTCCTCCCGTTTCGGGGGGCGTCCTCGACGAGGAGGAAGCCGATGACAGGAGCCGAGAAGGCGTCCGCGGGGGCGTCCCGGGGGGCCGGTGCGGGCGGCCGGTCGGGTGACGGTGGTCGGACGGGTGGCGGCGGGGCGGGTGGCGGTGGCGGGTCGGGTGACGGCGGCCGGACCATCAGTACGGACATCCCCGCCCGTCTCGACCGCCTTCCGTGGTCCCGGTGGCACTGGACGATCGTGATCGGCCTCGGCACCGTATGGATCCTGGACGGTCTGGAGGTCACGGTCGTCGGCAACATCGCCAGTCGGCTGGCCGAACCGGGCAGCGGTCTGTCGATCACATCCGGTCAGATCACGGGCACGGCCGCCGCGCTGTACGTGGCGGGCGCGTGCGTGGGCGCGCTGTTCTGGGGCCGGTTGACCGACCGGTACGGCCGTAAGAAGCTGTTCATGATCACCCTGGCGGTGTATCTGGTGGCGACGGCCCTGACCGCGGTCTCCTGGGAGGCCTGGTGGTTCTTCCTGTTCCGCTTCCTGACCGGCTTCGGCATCGGCGGCGAGTACGCGGCGATCAACTCCGCGATCGACGAGCTGATCCCGGCCCACTACCGCGGTCGCGTCGATCTGATCATCAACGGCAGCTTCTGGCTGGGCGCGGTGGGTGGTTCGCTGCTGTCCATCGTGGCGCTGAACACCGGTCTGCTGGCGATGGACGTGGGCTGGCGGCTGACCTTCGCGCTGGGCGCGGTGCTGGCGCTGGTGATCCTGCTCGTACGGCGGCATGTTCCGGAGAGTCCGCGGTGGCTGCTGATCCACGGCCGGGACGAGGAGGCGGAGGAGATCGTCACCGGCATCGAGCGGCAGGTGGAGGCGGAGAAGGGCGTCCGGCTGCCGGGGACGGACGCGCGGCTGGCCATCCATCAGCGCAAGAGCGTCACCTTTCGGGAGATCGCCCATACGGTCTTCGGGCGGTATCGCAGGCGCGCGGTGCTGGGCTTCTCCCTCTTCATCGGGCAGGCGTTCCTGTACAACGCGATCACCTTCGGCTTCGGCGCGATCCTGACGAAGTTCTTCGCGGTGCCGACGGACCGTACGGGCTACTACTTCGCGGTCATCGCCGTCGGAAACTTCTGCGGCCCGCTGCTGCTGGGCAAGCTCTTCGACACGGTCGGGCGCCGGGTGATGATCTCCTCGACGTATCTGCTGTCGGGCCTGCTGCTGTTCGGTACGGCGTGGCTGTTCGACCGGGGTGTGCTCAGTGCGACGACCCTGACGGCGTGCTGGTGCGCGGTCCTCTTCTTCGCCTCGGCGGGCGCGTCCAGCGCGTATCTGACGGTGTCGGAGATCTTCCCGATGGAGACGCGCGCGATGTCCATCGCCTTCTTCTACGCCCTGGGTACGGCGGCCGGTGGTATCAGCGGGCCGCTGCTCTTCGCCGACCTCACCGGCACGGGCCGGGTCGGCGACACGGTCCTGGCCTTCTCCATCGGGGCGTCGCTGATGTGTGTGGCGGGTCTGGTGGCGGCGGCGCTGGCGGTGCGGGCGGAGCGGCGGCCGCTGGAGGAGGTGGCGACGCCGTTGACGGCGGTGGCGGAGGGTACGGCGGCGGCGTCGGGCCCCCCCCCCCCCACCCCCCCCCCCCCCACCCCCCCCCCGCCGTCGGGCCCGGGCGCCGGCACCCAGGGCCCGCCGACGGTGGGCAGGGCGTGAGCCCCGCGCCCGTCCGCCGTCTGATCGGCTGCCTGTGCTCAGGCGTTGCGGTCGGCGACGGCCCAGGAGGCGAGGGCGACGGCACCGGCGACGCCGAGGACGGAGGGCCAGGCGCCGATCTTCTTGGCGAGCGGGTGGGAACCGGCGAAGGCGCCGACATAGGCGGCGGTCAGCACTCCGGCGGTGGCGTTCCCGGCCTGCTTGCGCCACTGCTGGGCGGCGGCGGCACCGGCGACGGCGAGTACGGCCCCGCCGAGTGGCCGCTTCTTCGTCCACCGGGCGACCCCGTACCCACCGACGAGCCCGCTCGCGGCGACGACAGCGCTGGGAACCCTGGCCATGCATGCCTCCGAATGTCGTATCCGGACGTCGTATCCGGACGTCGTGTCCGAATGTCCGTAGAGGATGCCGAGGCTAGCGCGCGGGTGGAGGCGCTTACCTAACCTGAGTCGCAGCTTGTCAACTTTCCGGCTGCGCGCTATATAAATACGCGTAGGGCATCGCACCCAACACCTTGAGAAGGGAGTGACCCGTGATGCTCATGCGTACCGACCCGTTCCGCGAACTCGACCGACTCGCGCAGCAGGCACTCGGTGGCACCGCCCGTCCGTCGGCGATGCCGATGGACGCCTACCGTTCCGGTGATGAATTCCTGGTCCACTTCGATCTCCCCGGCGTCGATCCGGAGACGATCGAGCTGGACGTCGAGCGCAACGTCCTCAATGTCCGCGCCGAGCGCCGCGGTCCCGCCCCCGAGGACGCGCAGACGCTGGTCGCGGAGCGGCCGACGGGCACCTTCACCCGGCAGCTCTTCCTCGGCGACACCCTGGACACGGACCGCATCGACGCCTCCTATGAGTCCGGCGTCCTGACCCTGCGCATCCCGGTCGCCGAACGGGCGAAGCCGCGCCGCATCCAGATCACCGGCGGCACCCCCTCCCGCAAGCAGCTCGCCGGCTGACTCCAGGGGGCGGGGGGGGGGCCCCCCCCCCCCCCCCCCCCCCCCCCCCCCCCCCCCCCCCCCCCCCCCCCCCCCCCCCCCCCCCCCCCCCCCCCCCCCCCCCCCCCCCCCCCCCCCCCCCCCCCCCCCCCCCCCCCCCCCCCCACCGGCGGCACCCCCTCCCGCAAGCAGCTCGCCGGCTGACTCCAGGGGGCGGGGGGGGGGGGGGGGGGCCACCCCCCCCCCCCCCACCACCAACCCCCCCACCCCCCCCCCCCCCCCCCCCCCCCCCCCCCGGGCCGTTCGGCCCCCGAAGCCGGCCCACCCGTCCCGATCCACCCGTACGGCGACGGGGTACCGAACCACTGCGTGTACCGGACGCCCACGCGTCCCGCGGAAGGAGCCATGACGATGACCACGACGGTGCCGAAGCCCGCTGTGCGGAGCATGCGGGAGCCGGTCCCGGGGGCGACCGGGGAGGTCGTGACGGTGCGGGAGCCTGGCCCGGCGGCACCGGTGCCCGCCCCGCGGACCACCTGGGAGGACCTGACCGAGGCCGTCCGCGAGACGGGCCGCTACCCGACCAGGGCGGTGGCCGAAGACCTCACCCGCCTCGTCCTCACCGCCCTCGGCAGCCACCTCACCGGCGACGAACGCGTCGCCCTGGCCCAGTCCCTGCCCCCGGAGGCCGGCCACCTGATCGCCGCCCAGATCCCACGGCACCACCCCCTGACAGCCCGAGAATTCGTGGACTCCCTCTCCACCCGGATCCCCGACTCCACGCCGTCAACGGCCCGCTGGGACGTCAGCTCGGTCCTGACCACGATCTCCGCCACGATCGGCCCCGACCTGACGGACCAGGTGCTGTCTCAACTGCCGCGGGGGTATGCGCTGTTGTTCGGAAGAGCGGAGTTGGCGGTCACGGCGTGACTGTCATCTGCGGGTGCCGCAGGTCTGCTCACCCAGGCCATCCGAGGCGTCGAAGGCGTCAAGAACCTCTTCGACGCGCTCCCGCAGTTCCACCGGACCGGCCTCACGTACCTCCCAGCCGGACCCGCTCAGTGTATGGGAGGCGGCAGAACCGCTGACGACGTCAACCAGGACCACGATGTCTTCGAGGCTCATCAGCGGTGCGTCGGGCACGGCGCATTGTGTGAGATAGCGCAGATGGAAAGCTCCCGTGGTGGAAGCCATGATCCTTTCAGGACCGTACGGGGTCGGCCTGGCCCTTTCAGGTAGTCCCGCCACCCAGTGGGAGGGATCGCTGGACGCAGGCGCCGCGTCGGCGCAGGCGGACATGAAGGAGATCGTGCCCGGGAGCAGCGGCCCTTCGGCGGTACCGTCCTCGGCGACGGTGAGAAGGACGCGCGCGTAGCCGTACAACCAGCCCGACAGGGTCAGCAGGACCTTCCCGCCCGGCCGGGTCCGCGCAATGAGTGTGGGTGGGACGGCGCGGAATGAGCGGGCTGCCACGGCGCGGTCGAAGTGTGTCTCCAGCCAGTAGCAGAACCGCCCGTCGGCGACTGTCAGCGTAGATGTTTAGCCACAGCTGTGCAGGGCCTTCGCCGCCGTCTCCAGACGCCTTGGGCCGGCATCAAGACTCGTGATGTCGGAGTACGCGGCCGACGGCCAGCGGCCGTAGTCGGTCCCAGCGGTGACGGGCTCCCACATGGTCGCCCCGTGCTCGTCTGGCTCGCGTGCGGGGAGGTGGAAACCGGGTACGAAGCGGTGCCGCGGCACCGTGGCCACCGCCATTCGCCAAGCGGGGTCGCCCAGGACACCGCTAGCTTCGGGCGACTGCTTCATTGCTTCGCGCAGACAGACGGCGCCAGCGTCAACGACCGAGGGCATCATCAGGGGCCCTCTCTCCTCCATGCTCAGGATGTCGGCGAACGCTTCGGTGACGGCTGGGGCATCCGGAAGCCAGCCCCACTGCCCGTTCGGATTGCACCCGATCGCCCACCAGTTATCCGGATCGTGGCCAGGGCCGGTGAGGGTGAAGTCGAAGCACCCGAAGACCGGATCGAACGATGCCAGGTAGCTTCGAAGAGCGATCCGGATCGGCGACGGTACGTCGACGGGTGAGTGTACGAGGTGGTACCAGTTGCCCCGGCGCCAGTCCAGGGCACCGCATGGTGTGGTGATCACCTGAACGAAGACCCGATGGCCGACGACGGTGGCCCGCACATCGCCGGTCGTCAGGTCCTTCGCCTGGAAAGGATCCGCTGTGACGACGACCGTCTCGTCCAGGGTGCGGGGACTGATCCACTGGGTCCAGATCACCCCGGCCCGGCCATCCTCATGCTGCGGCAGACCGCGGAAGGGCTTGCAGGCGGTGCGATGTCGCCGGCACGTTACTTCAGGGCCGCCCGAAGCACGGCGCCGGCGTCATCCGGTACTCCCTCCTCATACAGCTCCGCCGCGACCGTCATGACAGGCCGGTCTCCCTGGTCGCGGCCGTAGACGTGGATGAGGTTGTCTACCAGGTGATCGCGCTTCTGCTGTCTCAGCTCCACGATGACCAGCGCGGTCTCAGTGGGGCTCAGCAGTTCGGTGGTGCCGCGCCGTAGGAGGGCTAGGGCTTCGTCCTGCTGGCCAGTGCGGTCCAGCTCGCTCGCCTGTGCCGCCAGTTGCCGCGCCACGGCCACTTCCTTCTGGCTCCGCTGCCGGTCTCGCTGCTGACGGGTGACCGGCAGCGGAGTCCGGTAAGCCTTGGCCGTGGCCAGACACGCTTGTAGGCCGGCCTCGGAAGACTCCAGGGCCTGAACCCTGGCTCGCAGCTCAGCGGCTTCCCGGCGTAGGGACGCCGTCAGGGCGACGGCATCCTCCCGCTCTTTCTCGCGGGTCACGCACACGGGACAGGGGGCGTTGAGCTGTGCGGTCGGCGAGTTGAGCTGAGTAGTGAGCGAATCGATTCGCCCGCCCAGCTCCACGCAGGACGGGCAACCCCGTCTTTCGCCGTCTGCGCTGGTGCGCAGATCCTGCAATGCCTCAAGAGTGATGCCGACGTGGGCGCCGCTGACAGCGGCTTCCAGACAAGCCTCCTTATAGAGACTCTCGATAAATTTCTGGCCCGGAACCCGGGGATCAAGGCTGACGAAGCGGGACAAAGAAGTCGAGTTGCTGCCCAGGCGTTTCGCTAGTTCTGCCTGTTTCGGCGGCGTGGAGCTGGGCTCAGTGGAACCTTGTGCCCACAGCAGGCCGAGCAAAGGGCGGATGGTGAGGACGAGTTGCCGCTTCCGCGGGAGACCGTCGCCGACGAGCGGTTTCGTAAGCCAGCGCGGCATGGGCGCGCGGCTTCCCTCTGGTGCCCCTGATGACATGTGTTTCCTCCCCGAGCTGCACAGACGTCAGCTGCGTGGACGCCCGTGAGGCGACCTGTGGCCTGGCCTCGACCTTGCAATTGTGCCCGACGGTCGCTGAGTCAACCACATGATTTTGCTTGCTATCTGACGGGCCAACTTGCCATTACGCGAGCAAGTCGGCCTTGCGTATTTGCTTTACCCGAGCAGGCGGGAAAGGGCTGGACTTTCGTGGTGGTCATCGTGTGAGGTGTTGAACGAGCCGCCAAGGGTCAGGGGTTGCGGAGTTCAAATGGGTATCCCATGTTTGACTGGACTGCCGCACAACCACAGGGCGGTAGCGTGCCTGTTGGGCAAGCTGATGAATTCACGGAGGTCTGCTGATGGTAGAAATCCCGTCTTATCAGGACAAGAAGTTCGGAACCAAGGCGAGGGCCGCGCTGTGGCTGATCGCTGAGGTGGGGGAAGGCGAGATCTTCACCAAGGCGCAGTTGCGTGAGGCGTTTCCCGACGTAGCGCAGATCGACCGCAGGCTCCGCGACCTGCGGGATCACGGCTGGCGCATCGACACCAGCCGCGACGATCCCGAGTTGCTCCAGCAGGAACAGCGGTTTGTGACCAGGGGGGCGGACGTCTGGATCCCCGGCAAGTCGAAGGCGCCTAAGCACAAGGCGAGCCTGACCCCTGCCCAGCGCGCGAAGGTCCTCCATGACGACAATCACCTGTGCCGTTCATGCGGCATCGGGGCCGGCGAGGTGTACGAGGACGGTGGCGGCGTCGAGCTTGCCAAGCTCAACGTCTCCCGGCGTAAGGTGCTGCACTCTGCCGGGACCATGGAGTACCAGCTCATCACTGAGTGCAAGAGGTGCGGCACCGGCGGCGGCCCTGACCGGGAGGTCGACCTTGGAGCGCTGCTGGAGCTGGTGGAGTCTCTCTCGCCTTTGGAGCAGCGCCTCTTCGCCAAGTGGATCGAGGCTGATCAGCGTTCGTTCAGCCCGCTTGAGAAGGTATGGGGTATCTACCGGACCCTGCCCCAGCAGTCGCGTACGGCGGTGGCGGAGGCCATCGACGATATGACCGGCTGATCCGGAAGGACCGGCAAAAGCAGCTGACAGGACCGGCGACAGAAAGGGACGGGGAAAAGATATGGTGCGGGACTTCCCGCCGCCACCGCGCGCGGAATACTTCAGTGGGCTGATCAAGAAGAGGGTAGAGGAGGCGAGGGCGACCGGCGGCACCCGGGAGACCGTTACGGTCGACTGGAACGGGCAGCAGCTCCATGTCGAAGTGATCGACCTGCCGTTGAACGACCTCTACCTCAATCCTGGTACGCACAGGATCCGGGCCCAGCGCACCCACAAGCCGGACCAGGACCAGAACCTGGACAAGGATCCCTTCGGGGAAGTCGGTCAGCGCTACCTGCGCAGTTTGCTCATGGCCCTGCCGGCCGACCCTGAACTGCCTGATCCTGCCTACGAGAAGTTGAGGGAAGACCTGAGGGAGTTCGGGCAGAACGACCCCGGGCTGGTCACCCACCACGGTGTGCTGGTGAATGGCAACACGCGTGCCGTCGCGCTGCGTGAACTCGGCAAGCCGTCGATGCGGGTGGGCGTACTCCCGTCCTCGTTCACCCAGGCCGACATCGACGCCGTAGAGCTGGCGCTTCAGCTCCGACAGGACCAGCGGCGCGACTACTCGTACATCAACCGGCTGCTTGCCATGGAAGAGCAGGCGGCGCTGGGACGGACGCCGGAGCAGATCGCCAAGGAGTTCCGGATCAGGCCGGCGACTTATCACCAGGAGCGGTGGATCCTCAGCGTGATCAAGGAGCTGAACGACCGCAGCGCGAGCGGTGGGGGTGTCGCGCTGCGACTGGTGGACTGGGAGGGGGCGCAGGAGCGCCTTAAGGAACTCCAGAGGCTCTATGTGAAGCTGGAGAATCTGGACCGGGACCAGGCCGAGATTCTGAAGGAACGGCGCCTCGCGGCGATCCTGCTGAACTTCTCGAAGACGGATGTGCGCCACATCGACGAGGTCTTCTTGGAGGAGGGGTATCTGGAGGACGTGCTGCCGCCGGAACTGGCGGACAGCGGAACGGCGGCGCAGCCTGAGGTGGTCGCCATTCCCGGGCTGGGCCTGGACGTACCGGCCGCATCGTCGGCTGTATCGGCGGCTCGTGCTCTGAATGACCGCATTCTCCGTGCGGCTGCCACCGTCCGTAACACGACGGCGGGAGTGTCCGACAGCGAGAAGGCGTCGGCTCAGGCGCTGCTCGACCAGGCCAGGGGCGCCTTCGATAGGGCGATCGATAAGCATGGCCGGGACGCGCGGGTTCGTAAGCGCAAGCAACTCGCGCCGGCCCGGCTCGCGGACGCGTGCGCCAACATCGATCAGTGTGTCTTCGAGCTGGTCCAGGCCCGTACCTCGAACAGTCTGGATGAAGAGGCATTCGACGAAGCCGTGCTCAAGCTCCAGGGCAGCCTGCGCAAGCTCGCCCAGCAGGCCGGGCGCGGCATCCCGAACCCTGGCGACGGTGTCTCCTGGCTCCTCGCCGCCGCCATCGCGGAGGGTTCTCGGTGACGGAAACGTCCCTGCACCTGGGGTTCGACGACGCACGCACCCGTGTCGTCCTGCGGACCACTGACCAGTACCGGCAAGACCTCGTCCAGCTGGCCGCCCGGTTCCGTACCGGCGGCCAGCTGGGCCCGCACTCTGCCTCGGTCGTCCTGGACGATCTCCTGGCGAACCTGGCCGTCCTCAGTGGCTGGCCTGACCCCGCCGGCGTTGAGTGGGCTCCGGAGCTCCGCAGCCTCGTGTCCGGGGTGGTCAGGGATGCGCGGCTCGTCGAAGAGCGGCTGACCGACACCGGTCCGCCTTCGGAGGTCGCGGCCGATGAAGTCCTGGGCATGCTCGGCGACACGTGGAAGGAAGACCTCAACACCTTCCAGCGCCGGGATGTCGCCAAGCTGCTTTCTCTTGGGCACGGGGCGAACTTCAGTGTCCCGGGTGCTGGCAAGACCCGTGTGGCGCTCGCCGTGTACGCGGCTCAGCGGACCAAGGGAGCCGTCAGCAGGCTCCTGGTCGTCTGCCCTAAGTCGGCCTATGAATCGTGGCGTTACGAGACCGCTGTCTGCTTCACCTATCCCTTGCGCACCCACGTCCTCGACGGCTCTCTGGATGAGTGGGCCGAGGTCCTCATCGTCAACTACGAGCGACTGGACCGCTCGCTGTCCCTGCTCGCGAGCTGGTTGAAGTCCGCACCCTCGATGATCGTGCTAGATGAGGCCCACCGTATGAAGCTTGGTGCGCGTGGTACGTACGGCGCCGCGTGTATGGCGCTCGGACCGCTCGCGGAACGTCGGCTGATCCTGACCGGTACGCCGGCCCCGAACGGTTCCAAGGATTTGGAGAACCTCATGGGCTTCGTCTGGCCGGGCCACGGCCAGCGGGCGGTCACCCGGGCAGTGGCAGGCGGAGACCTCGCCTACGCGAGCACGGTCCTGAGGCCGCTGTTCACGCGGACGACCAAGCAGGAACTCGGCCTGCCGCCGATGACCTTGCGGATGCGCTATGTCGACATGCCGGATCTGCACGGCGAGATCTACAGCTCTTTGGTAGGCGGCGCGGCCGCCGGCACCACGCGCGACGATCTCAGTGGGCTTGGCAAGACGGCATTGCGTCTGCTGATGGCGGCGACGAGCCCGGCCTTGCTGCTGGAGGGGGCCACCAAGTATGAGCCGCTGGCCTATCAGCTTCCTCCGCTGGAGATTCCGGTCGGCAGCTCTCTGTACTCGCTGATGCAGAACCTTCCGGACTACGAGCTGTCTCCGAAGTACAAGGAAGCGCTGACGATCGTCGCCGAGAACGCCGCGCAGGGCCGTAAGACGCTGGTCTGGACGACCTTTGTGCGCAGCCTGACCACCTTGGCGCAGATGCTGGAGAAGTACAGCCCGGCTGTCGTCTACGGCGGCACGCCGGACCGGGAAGAGCAACTGCGCCGCTTCCGCGAGGACCCCAGCTGCATGGTGCTGATCTCCAACCCGGCGACACTCGGAGAGGGGATCAGCCTTCATCACGTGTGCCACGACGCGGTCTACGTGGACCGCGACTTCATGGCTGGGCGCTATCTCCAGAGCCTCGACCGGATCCACCGGCTGGGTCTCGCCCCAGGCACGGAGACGAGGGTCATCGTGCTCGCTGCACGGAAGACCATTGACGAAGTGGTCGAGATGCGGCTGGACCAGAAGCTCGAATTCATGGGCAAGATCCTCGATGACCCCACGGTCCAGCAACTGGCGGACCTGGAGGAGGAACCCTCCGTAGCGGCCGGCCTCGCACCCGGTGATATCGAAGCGTTGCTCCGGCACATCGGCCGTGCGTGAGTACTGGGCGCCCTTGACCGGGCAACTCTGAACGATGCTTGGCTGAATCACTTGCCAGAATGTCTGGTGAGTGAGATCACAGTGATGGAAGCGTTCCCTGATCTCAGCCCTGGCCTGATCGCTGGCCAGGGCTGAGACAGTGGGAGACTCGTGGGTGCCATGTGCTCGAGAGCCAGCAAGCGACCGCTGGCCTCTGGGACACTTGGGGTCCGTTTGAGTCACTCCTGGAAGGAACCCTATGAGCGCCAGCGGTCGTGAGCGTCCGCAGTTCGCCCGGCCACTGACCTCAGTGGAGATCTGTGCCGGGGCGGGCGGGCAAGCCGTTGGGCTGCATAATGCGGGGTTTGACCACCTGGCTCTCCTTGAGTGGGATCCGCACGCGGTGGAGACTCTGCGGGCGAACGTGGGCGACTGGCCTGGCTGGAGTGAGGAACGGGCTAAGGCCCTTCAGTCTGCGGACGTGCGGGAATTCCTCAAGCCGGGCGGAGCCGGTAATCCAGGAATCGAGAAGAAGCAACTGGGGCTGCTGGCGGGTGGCGTGCCCTGCCCGCCCTTCTCGTTGGCTGGCAAGCGGCTGGGGAAGGATGATGAGCGGGACCTTTTTCCGGATGCTCTGAGGATCGTCGATGAGCTTATGCCGGAGGCGGTTATGATCGAGAACGTCCGGGGTATTCTGGAACCCCCAGAGGTTTTCATCGACTACCGCAGGGACATCTTGGGGAACCTGCGAGACCTCGGATATATGGTTCCTGATATCAAGGCGAGCTGGTCGGCGGAGAAGCAGGACCTTGCGATGCGGAAGGTCTGGCGTCGCATTGATGCGAGCAAGTTTGGCGTTCCCCAGTTGAGGCCCCGGGCCATTCTGGTTGTGATTCGTGAAGATGTCCTTCAGGAGTCCGGCCATGAATTCGTATGGCCGTCCAGGGTCGAAGGCAAGCAGGCGACGGTAGTTGACGAGCTTGCCGCGAGCATGGAGCAGCGCTGCAAGGAGTTTTGGACGAAAAACGAGCACGGAGAGCGGGCGAAGCCCGGGGAGCGCACTGGAAAGGATGTCTACCAGGAGTGGTTGCGCAAGGCTTCCAGGGCAGCTGCGATCGGCAGAGGTGTCGCTCCGACCCTCGTCGGCGGATCGAAGAAGCATGGTGGCGCGGACCTGGGACCGACCCGGGCCAAGAGGGCTTGGGAAGCCCTCGGCGTGGATGGCATGGGTATCGCCAATGACCCTGATAATTGTGACCCGGAGCGGGACCTTTTCCGGCCTGCGGGGCCGATGCTCACTGTGGAACAGGCTGCCCTTATCCAGGGATTTCCGGCCGACTGGAAATTCCAGGGAAAGAAGACCGCAAAGTATCGCCAGGTCGGTAACGCTTTCCCGCCGCCGGTTGCTGAAGCGGTAGGGCGGGCCATTGTCGCAGTCCTTCGTCCGGAGCACCGTGATGATTTTCTCCGCGACTACGTGCCAGATACTCGGGAACTTTCCGCTGATCTGCTGGAGCAAGAGCAGATGGCTTTCCCTCTGTCAGTCAGGCCGACTACTACGCCCGCGCCGGCGGCTCACTATCGTGGCGATCGTATTGGCGCAAATGTCTGATGGCTCGTGCTCCCAGAATCGGAGCACGAGCCATCCGGCTTCTTTGAGGCGCTCGTCAGTGTCGCGGTCCCGCGCGACGTTTCGGAGCACTTTTTCTGACCAGTAGCCCGAGTTGGTCCTGGGCGGAACGTAGTGCTCAGGGCAGCCATGCCAGTAGCAGCCGTCAATGAATACGGCTACCTTCGCCGGACGGAACACGAGGTCCGCTGTCCGGCGAAGGTCCGGCAAGGGGCGTACGGCGACGCGGTAACGCAGTCCCTGGGCGTGAACTAGTCGCCGGATCAGCCGTTCAGGCTTCGTGTCCCGGCTGCGGATCGCCTGCATATTGCGGCGCCGCGCTGCGGATGAGGCCCAGGAGCCTTCCGGCGCAACCCACGGCAAGTCTTCGGACACTCTGCAAGCCTAGCTCGGTGGCCTTACGCCCCGTGGCACTCCACGTACCCCCGCCCCGTCCCACACCAGCACCCCGCCCCCCGCCCCGGAGGCCACGCTGCTGCTCTGCCCCTTGCGGCCAGGGTTGTCGCGTACTGGGGGAGCAGGGTCGGGTCGTCGGGGGAGGTTGCCTCGGAGGCGGCGAAGGCTTCGTAGGAGGGGACCGTGCCCGTGACGATGCCGAGGTTGTCGGTGCCGGAGGTGGAGAGTTCGCGCAAGGAGGACTCTATGGTCGTGAGGTGGGTCTCGTGGGAGGGGTACTCCGTGGAGAGGGTGGGGTAGGCCGAGAGGAGTTCGGCCAGTTCCGGGGCCGGCCAGTGCAGGACGGCCACCGGGAAGGGGCGGGAGAGGGCCTCGCGGTAGGCGCCCAGTTCCGTGCGCAGGCGGGAGATCTCGGCCTCCAGCTCGGCCGGGTTGTCCGAGCCGAGGGACCAGACGCGCTTGGGGTCGTGGAGCTCGTCCAGGGTGACCGGCGCGGTGTGCAGGGTGTCGGCCAGGGTGTCCCAGTCGTCGTGCGGCAGGCCCCGCATGCGGCGGACGCGGTGGCGGCCGTACAGGAGGGGGTGGAGGGCCTGCGGGGGTTCCGCGGTGTCCGGGAGGAGCAGCCGGGCCGCCTCCGTGAACGTCTCCTCCGCCGACTCCAGCTCGTCGTGGGCCTCCAGGGATTCCGCGATGATCACCCAGGGGCCCGGCTCGTGCGGGGCCGTCGTACGGATGCCCTCGATGATCGCCCGGGCCTCGGCCTCATGGCCGTACTCCCAGAGGTTGGACGCCTTCAGGGCCCGCACCAGCGACGGGTTCTCCAGGGCGGCCGGGGTGGACAGCAGGCGGTCGTAGAGGGTGGTGGCCGCGGGGCGGTCGCCGGACAGCTCCAGGTGGGCGGCGGCCCGCAGGAGCAGGGCCTCGGCGTCCTCCGGGTACAGGCCGGCGGTCCGCTCCAGGCGTGCCGCTTCGGCGGTGTGGTCGACGTTCTCGGCAGGCGTGTCGGGGCGCATGGGGGACACCGTACTGCCGGGCGCCGACAAACGTGAGGGCGGTCCGGTGGGGTGGTCCTTGAGGGGGACACCTCGCATGTAACGGCGCCTGTCGGGATATACCGGTCCGCCGGAACCCGGACACAGGAGAGCTGCCGGGACCGTCGTGCCCCGACCCGCCGCACACAGGACCACTCGCTATCTTCTGTCCCGTACATCGACATCCGTACAGACATCCGGTCTGGGCGGACATCTGGACGTGGGGTCGTGGGTCGGGATGCGCGTGACGGGGGAGTTGGTCCACGCCGAGCGGGAGGGGCTGGACGCGGCCCGGGCGGAGGGCGGGGCCGCCGGGGCGCTGCCCCGGCATTGGCCGCTGCTGCTCGTCGGCGCCGCCGTCGTGCCCGGCACCCTGCTCTTCCTCGTCGGGCGGTGGGGGGACGCCCCGGCCGTCGAGGCGTGGCGGACCGTGTGCCTGGCGGTGACGGTGCAGGCGCTGCCCTTCCTGCTGCTTGGTACGGCCCTGTCCGGGGCGATCAACGCGTTCGTGCCCGAGCGGGCGTTCCAGCGGATGCTGCCCCGGCGGCCCCTGCTCGCCGTGCCGGTGGCGGGGCTGGCGGGGGTGGTGCTGCCGGGATGCGAGTGCGCGTCCGTGCCGGTGGCCAACAGCCTCATCGGGCGGGGCGTCACCCCGGCCGCCGCGTTCGCCTTCCTGCTGTCCGCGCCGGCCATCAACCCGGTCGTGCTCACCGCCACCGCGATCGCCTTCCCCGGCAACCCGGCCATGGTGCTGGCCCGGCTGCTCGCCTCCCTCGCGACGGCCGTCGCGATGGGGTGGCTGTGGCTGCGGTTCGGGCGCGGCGAGTGGCTGCGGCCCGCCGTACGGCACACCGGGCACCGGAGCGGGCACAGCAGGTGGGACGAGTTCCGGGTCGGGTTCCAGCACGACTTCCTGCACGCCGGCGGCTTCCTGGTGCTCGGCGCGATGGCGGCCGCCACCTTCAACGTCGGCGTGCCGCGCTCCGTGCTCGCCACCTTCACCGGCACGCCCTGGCTGTCCGTGCTCTTCCTGGCCGCCCTCGCGGTGCTGCTCGCCGTCTGCTCCGAGGCGGACGCCTTCCTGGCGGCCTCGCTCACCGGGTTCCCGCCGGTGGCGCGGCTGGCGTTCATGGTGGTGGGGCCCATGGTCGACCTGAAGCTGATCGCCCTCCAGGCGGGCACGTTCGGGCGGGCCTTCGCCGTACGGTTCTCCGCCGTCACCCTGGTCGTCGCCGTCGTGTGCAGCGCGCTGATCGGAGGTGCCCTGCTGTGAGGCGGACGCTGCAATCGGGGCTGCTGGTGCTGTGCGGGCTCGGCCTGCTGCGCATCTCCCTCGTCACCGATCTGTGCCTGCGGTACGTCAAGGAGAGCATGCGGCCCCTGCTCATCGCCTCCGGGTGCGTACTGGTGCTGCTGGGCGTCGCCAGCGCGGTCCTCGACCGGAGGCGGCACAAGCGGGAGTACGACACGCATGGGCACGACCACTCCCATGTGCCCCGCGTCGCCTGGCTGTTGCTGCTGCCCGCGCTCAGCCTGCTCTGCTACGCCCCGCCCGCCCTCGGCGCCTACACCGCCTCCCGGCAGCCGCCCGAACCCATGGCCCAGCAGAGCGAGTTCGCGCCGCTGCCCGCCCTCTCTCCACTGCCGATGACCCTGTCCGACTTCACCAGCCGGGTCCAGCAGGACCGCGCGCGGGCCATCAAGGGGCGCACCATCCTGATGACCGGCATCGTCACGCCGCACGGGAAGGGCAGCTGGGACCTCACCCGGATCATCATCAACTGCTGTGCGGCGGACGCCCAGTCGGTGAAGGTGCGGGTGTACGGCGGGCCCGTGCTGCCCGCCAATACGTGGGTCACGGTCACCGGGGTCTGGCACCCGGGCGGCACGCTGGGCACGGCTTCCGCGGCGGTCGCGCTGGACGCCCGTACCGTCAAGAAGGTGCCCCGGCCCATCAACGGCTACCAGGACGCCCTTCCGCTGCCCACCGCGCGCACCCCCTGAAATCGGGCTCGCCTCTGGCGAGTTGAGGGCGGCGCGCCTATCGTGCGGGCGGCTCCGGTGGAGGTGGTGTGCGGATGCGGACCGCGGCGGGCGTCCGGGTCGTCGGGCACGGGGAGCGGCGCAGGCGTGCCCGGCGCCGGCGGATCCTGTGGGGCGGCGGCGAACTGCTCGTCACCGCCGGGGTGTTGCTCCTGCTGCTGGTGGCGCACCAGCTGTGGTGGACCAACCGGGAGGCCCGGCAGGGGGCCGAGCGGGAGGTCGCGGCGCTGGAGCGGGGGTGGGGGCCGAGTGCCGACGCCCCCGCGCCGGGGGCGGGTTCGCCCGCGCCCATGCCCCTCGCGCCCACGACACCCGGGCCCCGCGCGCCGAAACCGTCACGGCAGCCGTCGTACCCCGCCGTCCGCCCCCGCCCCGCCCAGGCGTTCGCCGTCCTCGTCGTCCCCCGGCTCGGGCTGCGCGTCCCCGTCGCGGAGGGCGTCGGCAAGGCGGACGTCCTGGACAAGGGGTACGTCGGCCACTACCCGGGCACCCAACAGCCGGGCCAGGAAGGGAACTTCGCGCTCGCCGGGCACCGGAACACCCATGGGGAGCCCTTCCGTCACCTGCCCCGGCTGCGGCGCGGGGACACCGTCGAGGTGGAGACGGGGACGGCGACGTACACGTACGACGTGGACAGCGTGCTGCCGCGGACCTCGGCGAGGGACTCCGGGGTCCTGCGGCCCGTTCCGCGCTCCCTCGTCCGGCCCGGGTACGGGTACCGCGAGCCGGGCCGCTACCTCACCCTCACCACCTGCACGCCCGAGTTCACCTCCCGGTACCGGATGGCGGTGTGGGGGAAGCTGGTGTCCGTCCGCCCCCGGTAGCGTCCTGCTCGCGGTCCCGCAGGGCCAGCACGCCGATCGCGCCCGTCACCGCCAGGCCCGCCGAGACCAGCAGGGCGAGGTCCGTGCCATGGGCGAGGTGGCCGCCGGAGGTGGCGAGGGCGATGGTCAGGGCGACGCCGACGCTGGAGCCGATGTAGCGCAGGGTCTGCTGGGCGCCGGAGCCCATGGCGGCGCGTTCGCGGGGGACGGACTCGACGGCGAGGAGCGGCAGGGCGCCGTTGAGGAGGCCGCTGCCCACTCCGCCGATGATCAGACCGGGCAGCAGCCGGGTCCAGGAGCCGGCGCCGATGGCGCCGAGCATGGTCAGGGCGCCGACGGCGTGCAGGGCGAAGCCCAGGGCGAGTTGGCCGCGCGGCGGGAGGGTCAGGCGCTTGACCTGGAGGGCGACGCCGAAGCTCAGGCCGGACCAGAGCAGCAGCAGACCGGCGGTGGCCAGCGGGGAGAGGTGCATGGTCCGCTGGACGACCGAGGGCAGATAGCTGAAGACGGCGATCACCGCGAGGCCCGTGAACAGGCCGCCCGCCGAGGAGGCCAGGAAGCGGCGGTGGCGCAGCAGGCCCAGGTCGACCATCGGGGTGCCGGAGCGCCGTTCGACGGCGACGAAGACGGCGATCAGTGCCGCGGCCGCCGCCAGGAGCAGGCCCACCGGTGCCCGCAGCCAGCCGTCCCGGCCCAGCGTCAGGGCCGCGACCAGGGCGACCAGGGCGAGTCCGAAGGTCAGCGCGCCAGGTATGTCGGGGCGACCGCCGCGGGGCGCGCGGGACTCGGTGAGGGTGCGGGTGCCGAGCGCGGCCAGCAGCAGGGCGAGGGCGCCGAGGACGCCGTAGCCGGTGCGCCAGTTGGGCAGCGCGGCGGCGACCAGGGGGCCCGCCGCGATGCCGCCGCTGACGAACGCGCCCCACACACCGGTGGCGTGCAGTCGGCCGCGCGGAGTGGGGAAGGCGTGCACGATCAGGCCGAGGGCGCTGGCCAGCAGGGCCGCGCCGGCCGCGCCCTGGGCGATGCGGGCCAGGGTGAACTGCCAGGTCGAGGTGGTGAGCGCGCCGAGCGCGGTGGTCAGGCCGAGGGCCAGGGTGCCGGCGAGGAAGATCCGGCGGCGGCCGTAGTCGTCGGCGAGGCTGCCGGCCACCAGGAGCAGGGCGGCGAGGCCGAGCGGGGTGCCGTTCAGGAGCCATGCCTGGCCGGAGAGCGGGGTGCCCAGGGCGGCCGCGGTCTCCGGGAGCGTGACCATCGGGGCCGTGTAGTTCATCAGGGTCACGGCGGTCGCCGCGCTGACGAGGGCGAGGGTGGCGCGGGGGCGGACGGGGGAGGGCCGGGCGGAGTCCGATCCACAGCGCGGGTCCGGGTGCGTTTCCGGGTGCGGGTCCGGGGGTGATCCCGGGTGCGGGCCCGGTTTCGAGCCGTGAGCGCCGCTCGCCCCCGGTTCCTCGCGCGTCCCGCGCGCCGCCTCTCGCGCTCCCTGCGCCTCTCGTGCCTCTCGCGCCTCGCCCACTGCGGCGGAATCGACCCCGGTCATGGCAAGTCCTCAGTTCGGTCATTGAACCTAGCTGTCCCGGCCACCGTAACACGGTCGGTTCGATGACTGAACCTATTGCCGGAAAGTGGCTACAGTGGGGGCATGGCACTGGGCAAGGACTATGCGACACAGGAGTGCTCGATCGCCCGCGCGCTCGAGATCGTCGGCGAGCGCTGGACGCTGCTCGTCGTACGGGACGCGCTCTACGGCGTACGGCGCTACAACGACTTCCTCGTCCACCTCGGCATCCCGCGCGCCGTCCTCGCCGCCCGGCTCCAGACGCTGACCGCGGAGGGGATCCTGGAGAAGCGCCGGTACCAGGAGTCGCCGCCCCGCGACGAGTACGTGCTCACCGAGCGCGGCATCGCCCTGTGGCCCACCCTGCGCGCCCTCGGCGCCTGGGGCCGCGAGCACTTCACCGACGTCCGGCTGCGCTCCTTCCGGCACGCCGCCTGCGGCACCGAACTCGGCCCGTACGGCGAATGCGCCCGGTGCGGAACCATCGTGCCGGTCGCCGACGTTGTCATGGAGCCGGGCCCCGGACTCGATCCGGACCCGGTGGATCCGGTCAGCCGCGCGCTGCTCGAGCCGCGGCGGCTGCTGGAGCCTTTGGAGACCGATCAGGCATGATGCGGTGCGGGACGAGCACCGATCAGTGGAGTCAGGGAGGGGGGCGACAATGAGCCGGACCAGTAGCCGCGGACCCGGTCGCGCCGTCGCGTTCCTGCTGGCCCCCCTGCTCCTCCTGCTCCCCCTCGCGCTCCTCGACACCGGCGGCCTCACCACCGCCGTCGCCCTCGCCGCGACCGCCGCCGCCGGTTCCGCGCTCACCCTGTGCACCCTGATCGCCGCCGGCCGCGCACCCGCCGTACCGCCCACCCGTATCCGTACGGCGATACGCGACCGGGCCCGGCGCACGGCCTTCCTGCCCCAGCGTGACCCCGACGCGCGCGGCCGCCGCAGGCCCCGGGCGCCCGGACACACCCTCCCGGCGACCACCGCGTAGGGCACGCACCCCGTATGCCGTGACCCCGCGTGGGTCGTCCTGCCGATCTCATCTCTTTCCGGCACGACGAGACCCCCGGAGGGCTCATCCATGTCCGTCTTCTCCGTGTTCGCGCACCTGGTCGAGCGGCTCGCCGACCTGCTCGCACCGCTCTGCCACGGCTCCGCGACCGCCGCCGCGATCGTCCTGTTCACCGCGCTGGTACGACTGCTCGTCCACCCGCTCTCCCGCGCCGCCGCCCGGGGCCAGCGGGCCCGTGCCGCGCTCCAGCCGAGAATCGCCGAACTGCGCAAGCGGCACGGCAAGGACCAGGAGCGGTTCCGCACGGCGCTGCTCGAACTGCACACCGAGGAAAAGGTCTCGCCGCTCTCCGGCATCCTGCCGAGCCTGCTCCAGCTCCCCGCGTTCTTCCTCCTCTACCACCTGTTCTCCAGCACCTCGGGCAACGCGCTGCTCGACCACCGGCTGTTCGCCGCGCCGCTCGGCGGACGGTGGGCCGACGCGCTCGCCGGGGACGGGCTCCTCGGCGGCGCCGGAGTCGTCTACCTGGTGCTGTTCGCCCTGGTCGCGGGCGTCGCCACGTTCAACTACCTGCGCACGAGGAAGCAGATGGCGCAGAACCCGGTCATGGCCGCCGCCGGTGGCGAGGAGCAGGTGCCGGGGCTCGGCGCGGTCGGCAGGGTGATGCCGTTCCTGTCCTTCCTCACCCTGATCAGCGTGGCCGTCGTACCGCTGGCCGCCGCGTTGTACGTCGTGACCAGTACGACGTGGAGCGCGGTGGAGCGGGCGGCGCTGTACCGGCAGCCGTAGCGGCCGAACGGGCCGGAGTTACGGTCCAGTACGTGAACAGGGTCTTGCCGGGTGGACGGGGTGATTGGAGGATCGTCCAGCCCTCCGACGGCCGCACCCGTCGGCCGGGCGCCCGCGATCGAGGGAGATGGTGACCATGAAGCTGCTGCGAGTCGGTACGGCGGGGGCCGAGCGGCCCGCGCTGCTCGACGGCGACGGAACCCTGCGCGACCTGTCCGCGCTCGTGGCCGACATCGACGGATCGCTGCTCGCCGACGCCGCCGCGCTCGGGCGGGTGCGGGACGCGGCCGCCGCCGGTGGACTGCCCGTGCTGGACGCGGCGGGACTGCGCGTCGGGCCGCCGCTCGGACGGATCGGGAAGATCGTGTGCATCGGGCTGAACTACCACGACCACGCGCGCGAGACCGGCGCCGAGCTGCCCGCCGAGCCGGTCGTCTTCTTCAAGGCGCCGGACACGGTGGTCGGGCCCCACGACACCGTGCTGGTGCCGCGCGGCTCCGCCAAGACCGACTGGGAGGTGGAGCTGGCCGTCGTCATCGGGCGCAGGGCGCGCTACCTGGAGTCGGCCGAGGAGGGGCTCGCGCAGGTCGCCGGGTACGCGGTCGCGCACGATGTCTCCGAGCGGGAGTTCCAGATCGAGCGGGGCGGGACCTGGGACAAGGGCAAGAACTGCGAGACGTTCAATCCGCTCGGGCCCTGGCTGGTGACGGCGGACGAGGTCCCGGATCCGCAGCGGCTGTCGCTGCGGCTGTGGGTCAACGGGGAGCTGAAGCAGGACGGCAGCACGGCCGAGCAGATCTTCCCGGTCGGCGAAGTGGTGCGCTACGTCAGCCGGTTCATGACGCTGTACCCCGGAGACGTGATCAACACGGGGACGCCGGCCGGAGTGGCGATGGGGCATCCCGAGCCGAAGCCGTATCTGCGGGCCGGGGACGTGGTGGAGCTGGAGGTCGAGGGACTCGGGCGGCAGCGGCAGGAGTTCAGGGACGCGTAGGCGCTCCGCCGGGGCGGCCGGGCAAGGGGGCTTCGCCGTCGGGCGCGAGCGGTTCATGGCTCGTCGCGCCCGCACGGCGGAGCCGTACGTCCGGACAGCCCCGCGCCTCCGAGCCGGTCGGGGCCGGGGCGCGCGTGCTGCGGGCCCCACCCGGCCAGGGCAGGGGAGAACGCCTCGAACGGGCGGTGGCCGGGGGCAAGGGCGTGACCCGGTCACCTCAGCAGCAGGGCCAGCCTGCGCCATTGCTCCCGGGGGATGGCGCGGCCCGTGTCCTCCGTGACGACCTGGAGGGCCACATGGTCGGCGCCCGCCTCGTGGAAGGCGTGCACGCGGCGGCGGATCCGATCGTCGTCGCCCCAGGCGAAGACCGCGTCGATGAGCCGGTCGCTGCCGCCGCCCGCGACATCGGACTCGTCGAAGCCGAGGCGCAGGAAGTTGTCGGTGTAGTTGGGGAGTTCGAGATAGCGGGCCAGATAGGCGCGGGCGATCTCGCGGGCGCGGGTCGGGTTCTGCTCCAGGACGACCTTGAACTCCGGCGCGAGCAGCGGGCCCTGGCCGAGGATCTCCCGGGCCTGCGCCGTGTGCTCGGGGGTGACGAGGTAGGGGATGGCGCCGGCCGCGCGGCCCCCGGCCAGGTTCAGCATCTTGGGGCCGAGGGCGGCCAGGACCCGGCGGCCGGCCGGGACGCCGGCCTTGTCCAGCTCGTCCAGGTAGCCGACCATCGTGGAGTAGGGGCGGTGGTAGCCCTCCACGCGGGGCCCGTGGCTCACGCCGAGGCCCAGGAGGAAGCGGCCGGGGTGCGAGGACTCCAGCCGGGCGAAGTCTGCCGCGGTCGTGGTGGCGTCCTGCTGCCAGACGCTCTGGATGCTGGTGCCGACCGTGATGTGGTGGGTGGCCTCGATGAGCGGGGTGGCGTGCGCGGCGGTGCTGTTGCCGCCGAGCCAGATCGCGCCGAAGTCGAGTTCCTCCAGCTCGGCGGCGGCGTCCTCCTGCTCGCCGCGGCGCGCGGGGTCCTCCGCGCGCAGCGCGACGTCCCAGACGCCGTGCCGGCCGAGGCGTTCCTTCAGCGTGCCTGTGCTCTGACTCATGCGGGCGATCCCTCCGGAGGGTGGGGCGGTGCTGTCGTGATCATCACGTCTGTGCCCACTGCCAACCGGAGGGCGTTCTGGCTGATTCCCGGGTTCCCTCGGTCTGGTCGCCCGGTTCCCTCAGTCGGTCGAACCGCCGGGGGACCGAGCCGGGCGGCCGAGGAACTTCTCCAGCGCCGCCACCACCAGCCGGTGGTCCTCGACCTGGGGCAGGCCGGAGACGGTCACGGCGCCGATGATGCCCGCCTGCTCCAGACGGATCGGGAAGGAGCCGCCGTGCGCCGCGTAGGTGTCCGCGTCGAGGCGGGAGGAGTTCTCGAAGGTGGTGCCCTTGGCGCGGAAGCGGGAGCCGACCAGATAGGAGGCGGCGCCGTAGCGCTCGACCACCCGGCGCTTGCGGACGATCCAGGCGTCGTTGTCCGGGGCGGAGCCGGGCAGGGCCGCGTGGAAGAGCTGCTGTCCGCCGCGATGGATGTCGATCGCCACCGGCAGCCCGCGCTCGCGGGCCAGCCCGACCATCAGGGAACCGAGCGCCCAGGCGTCGTCGTACGTGAACCGGTCGAACGTCAGGCGCTGTTCCTGCTCCTCCAACTCTTCGATGGAGGGCGCGAGTTGCTGCTGCTGTGTGGTCACAGGGTCACCGTCACCTTCTCCTGGGCGGACCTGCGGGCCGCCTCCAGTACGTCGAGGGCGGCGGCCGCCTCCAGGGCGGTCACCGGGTTGGGGCCCGCGCCGGTGAGGGCGGCGGCGACGGCCGCGTAGTAGGCGGGGTAGTCGCCGGGCAGGGTCTTCACCGGGGTGCCGCCGCCGGTCAGCGGGGATTCACCGGCGCCGATCCGGCCGTACAGGGCCTCGGGCTCCGCGCCCCACCGGGGGCCGGGGCGCAGGCCCTCGCGCAGGGCGGCCTCCTGGGGGTCGAGGCCGTACTTCACATAGCCGGCCTCGGAGCCCAGCACCCGGAAGCGCGGGCCGAGTTGGGGGGTGGTCGCGGAGACGTGGAGGTGGGAGCGGACGCCGCTCTCATGGGTGAGCGCGATGAAGGTGTCGTCGTCGGCCTCGGCGCCCGGACGGCGCACGTCGGCCTCCGCGTACACCTCGGCCGCCGGGCCGAACAGCACCAGGGCCTGGTCGACGACATGGCTACCGAGGTCGTACAGCAGACCGCCGATCTCCGCGGGGTCGCCGGACTCGCGCCAGCCGCCCTTGGGGCGCGGGCGCCAGCGCTCGAAGCGGGACTCGAAGCGGCGTACGTCGCCGAGCGCGCCGTCTTCGAGGAGGGCGCGCAGGGTGAGGAAGTCGTTGTCCCAGCGGCGGTTCTGGAAGACGGACAGCAGCAGGCCGCGGTCCTCGGCGAGGGCGGCGAGCGTCCGGGCCTCGGCGGCGGTGCCGGCGACCGGCTTGTCCACGACCACGGGCAGGCCCGCCGCCAGGGCTGCGGTGGCGAGCGGGACGTGCGTCTTGTTCGGGGAGGCGATGACGACCAGGTCCAACTCGCCCGCCCGGGCGAAGAGTTCCTCGGGGGTCGCGGTGAGCGTCACGTCCGGGAACGCGTCGCGGGCCTGCTGCTGCCGCTCCGGGTTCGAGGTGACGACCGTGTCGAGGACGAGGCCCTCGGTGGCGGTGATCAGGGGGGCGTGGAAGACGGAGCCGGCGAGGCCGTAGCCGACCAGGCCGACGCGGAGGGGAGTGCTCATGCGCTCCACTTTCGCAACGCTGTTGCCAAAGTGCAAGCCACGGGGAGAATGGGCGTGTGAGCGAGGACAGGGTGAACAGCGGGCGGGCCGGAGCGAACCTGGGGGCGGTGCGGTCGCACAACAGCGCGCTCGTGCTCGATCTGCTGCGCAGGGCCGGGGCGGAGGGCATCAGCAGGCTGGAACTGGCCGAGCGGACCGGGCTGACCCCGCAGGCCGTCAGCAAGATCACCGGACGGCTGCGGGAGGCGGGGCTCGCGGCGGAGGCGGGCCGCCGGGCGTCCACGGGCGGCAAGCCGCGCACCGTGCTGCGGCTGGTCCCGGAGGCGGGGCACGCGGTGGGGGTGCAGCTGGACCGGGACGCGCTGCGGGCGGTGCTCGTACGACTGGACGGGGCCGTGGTGGGGGAACGGCGCGGGGAGCTGGACCTCGGGGCGGGCGCCGACGCGGTGCTCGGGGTGGTCGGGGAGGCGGTGACGGGGCTGGTCCGCTCCTGCCTGGGGCCCTTCGGGGAGCTTGCCGAGGCCGGGTCGCTGCTGGGGGTGGGGGTGGCCCTGCCGGGGCCGCTCGACCATGTGCGGGGGGTGCTGCACCGGGTGACCGGGTTCCCGGGGTGGGACGGCTTCCCGCTGCGGGAGGCGCTGCACGGACGGCTGGGGGTGCCGGTGGTCGTGGACAAGGACACGAACGCGGCGGCGGTGGGGCTCGCGGTCGGGGGCGCGGGCGGATCCTTCGCGTATCTGCACCTCGGTACGGGGCTCGGGGCCGGGCTCGTGATCGGCGGGCGGGTGCACCGGGGCGCGCGGACCGGGGCGGGGGAGTTCGGGCACCAGGTCGTCCAGCTGGACGGGCCGCGCTGCGCGTGCGGGGACCGGGGGTGCCTGGAGGCGCTGTGCCTGTCCGCGGTGGCGCGGGGGGAGACGGAGCGGGCGGCGCGGGTCCTCGGGGTGGGCGCCGGGAATCTGGTGGGGCTGCTGGACATCGACCGGGTGCTGCTCGGGGGGCGGACCGTGCTGGCGGACCCGGAGCCCTTCGTGCGCGGGGTGTCGGCCGAGCTGGCCGCGCGGGCACGGCGGGAGGGGCTCCGGGAGGGGGTCGCGGTGGACGTGGTGCGGCAGGGGGAGCGGGTCGTGGCGCAGGGGGCGGCGGAGATGGTGCTGGGGGCGGGGGTGTTCGGGAGGGGTGAGGGGTGAGGGGCCGACGAGGGCCGCGCCGGGCCGTCGGATTCCGGGCGCGCCTCGCGAGCGCCGGGACCGCATGTGGGTACTCATGCTGTGGGGGTCGCTCGTGGTACGGAGGTGCCCGGTGGGGTCGATGAAGGCCAGAGTGTTCGTCGGGGCGGTCGGGATCGGTCTGCTCTGTGTTTCCGGGGGCGGCACGGCCCTCGCGGCGCCGGGCGCGAGCGTCCGGTACTGCGGAGCCGATCCCGCCTCCGGGCTCGGTGTGCTCGCGGGCGAGCGGGTGACCTGCGGCGTGGCCCGCCAGGTCGCGGCCGCCTATACGAGGGTCTGGCACGGCGCGCCGACCGGGGCCGAGGTGCACGCGGCCGGGGCCCGCTGGAAGTGCGGGGAACGGCGGGGGAACCCCGATCCGTACCAGGCGTGTGTGGAGGTGAAGGGCAGCGGGCGCGTCGTCACGTTGTCCTCCTGAGCCGTAGCCGTAGCCGTACGTACGACCCGAACGACCCGTCACACCGGAGGTTCCCATGACGTCCATGCGAACGTTCGCGGCCGGTGCCGTAGCGCTTCTCGCGTTCTCCGTCGCCGTGCCCGCGGCCCACGCCGCTCCCCGCACCAACTGCGACAAGGCCCTCGCCGCCGCCCAGCAGGCGGAGCGTTACTACGACGGCCTGAAGACCGACCTGCTGCGCAGCATGGCCAACGGCGGACACCCCGGCACCGCCCAGCGGCAGGCGCTGCAAAAGGCCGAGAGCGTACGGGACTCGACGTCCACCGAGGCCGAGCACGTCTGCGCCGGCGCCTGACCGGCCGTCGCCTGCCGTCGCCTGTTCCCGGCCCGCCGCCTCGGCCGATCGAGCGGCATCGCGGCCCGCCCCGGAGTGGCGGCCCGGCCTCCCGCCCCTGACCCGGCATGTCATGTGTTCATGCGACTGTGTACGTCCCTGTCCCCCGGCCGCATCTCCCTCCGCCCCCTCGGCCTCGCCGCGGCCGCCGTCCTCGCCCCCCTCCCGGCCACCGCCCTCGCCCCCTTTCCGGCGTCGGCGCTCGGCGGTCCGCTCCCGGCGTCGGCCCTGGGGGGTCCGCCCCCGGCCGCCGCCGCCACCCCCGCGCCCTCCTGCGCCGCGCCCGGCGAGCACGCCTTTCCCCTGGCCACCCGGATCCGCGGCGGCCCCACCGAGTACCAGCCCGGCGACGGCGCCACCACCTGGTACATCGATCTCACCAACACCACCCGCCGCTCCTGCGCGGGCATCCACCCGGTCGTCGTCCTCGTCGACGACCGGCACGAACTGACGGCCGGGCAGGCCCGGTTGGACTTCGACGACGGCTCCCGCGTCCGCCCGGTGACGTTCGAGAGCACCGACGAGAAGGAGTTGGTCGGCGTGCTGGACGCACCCGGATTCGGCGGTTTCTCCGTGCCGCCCGGCAAGACCGTCAGCGTGCGGGTCCGCCTCGCGCTCACCCATGAGGCCGCCGTACCCGACCAGGTCACCGCCAACGCTGCCGCCGTGCAGCGGCGGGGCCAGGACGGTGACTGGGTCGGCGAGTCCAACGCCTACCGGTTCGGGGTCGGCGCCCCGATGTCCCCGGCCCCCGAGCCGTCGGGGGACCAGGACGGCACCCCGGTGGCCCAGGACCTCTCGGGCACGGGCACGGGTACAGGCACGGGTTCGGAGCAGAGTCAGGGACCCGGCGGCACCACGGCCCCCGGCACCGGATCCGCCGGACCCGGCACCCCGCGCCCCACCGCCACCGCCACCGCCCCCGACTCCTCCCTCCCCTTCGCCCGGGACGCCCAGGAGGCCGGGCGGCGCGCCCGCGAACTCGCCCGGACCGGCCCCGCCCTCACCCACGGCCTCCTCGCCGCCGCCGGTGCCCTGCTCTGTGTGACCGGTGCCGCGTTCCTCCTGGCCCGCAGGCGCCGCTGAGTTGAGGTGCCCCCACCCCGATCTGCGACGATCCCCGCGTGGACTACCCGTATGAGCAGGCCCCAGGCGCCCCCGTCCGGTCCGGCATCCCCGAGCACGGCCGGATCCCGAAGTACTACGCGGTGAAGGCGAGGATCGCCGGACTGCTGGAGCAGCTGGGGGAGGACAGCGTCATCCCGACCGAGCGGGACCTCGCCGAGCGGTACGACGTGGCCCGCGAGACGGTGCGCCAGGCGGTACGGGAGCTGGTGCTGGAGGGGCGGCTGCGCAGGCGCGGGCGCGGCACCGTGGTGGCCGGGCCCAAGCTGGCCCAGCCGCTGTCGCTGGCGAGCTACACCGAGGGCGTGCGCCGCCAGGGCCGTACCCCCGGCCGTACCCTCGTCACCCTCGACCGCTTCCCCTGCCCGGCGCCCCTGGCCGCCGAGACCGGGCTGACGAAGGGCGAGCCGGTGTGGCACCTGGAGCGGGTGCTGCTCGCGGACGAGGAGCGGGTCGGCCTGGAGAGCACCTACGTCGCGGTCGAGCGGGTGCCCCGGCTGGACGCCGACTTCGACGCCGACTCCTCCTTCTACGGCTATCTCGCCGCCCAGGGCATCGGCTTCGGCGACGCCGACGAGCGCCTGGAGACCGTGCTCGCCACGCCCCGCGAGGCGCTGCTCATCGGTACCCCGCCCGCCCTGCCGATGCTGCTGATCCACCGGGTGTCCAGGGACACCGGCGGCCGGCCGCTGGAGCGGGTGCGGTCGCTGTACCGGGGGGACCGGTTCTCCTTCACCGCCCACCTCCAGGGCTGAGGAACGTCCCTTTTCGGTAGGGAGATCCGGACATACTCACCCCCTGATTGGTCACGATGAGATAACGGGTCTAGCCCAAACGTGATGGGCAGTTCACGCCCCCGTCGACCGGCGGACGTCTCCGGTTACCCGTCCCCGAGCACCGTTGGCGTCGTGAGAGTGACAGTCGTCGGAGGCGGCGTGGTCGGCACCATGCACGCCTGGCAAGCAATCGAACGCGGCCATGAGGTCGTCCAGATCGAGCGGGAGACGGAGGCGCGCGGTGCCTCGCTGCGCAACTTCGGACAGATCTGGGTCAGTGGCCGGGCCGGGGGAGAAGAGCTGGAGACCGCGCTGCGGGCGCGGGAGCTGTGGGAGGGCATCGGCGGCCGGGTGGCCAAGCTGGGCTTCCGCGCCACCGGCTCCCTGACCCCGGTGCGCACGGAGCTGGAACTGGCCGTCGCCGAGGCCGCCGTGGCCCGCGCGGACGCCGCGGCCCGCGGCTACAGGCTGCTGACCCCGGGCGAGGCCCGCGCGCTCAACCCCGCCCTGCGCGGCGAGTTCATCGCCGCCCTCTACTGCGAGCGGGACGCCGCCGTCGAGCCGCGCACCGCGCAGCTCGCCCTGCGCGAGGAGCTGCGCAGGTCCCCGAACTACACCTTCCTGCCGGGCCGCGAGGTCCGCGAGGTGACCGGTGCCGGAGCCGTCCGCGACGACCACGGGGACGTGCATCGCGCCGACGCGGTCGTGCTGGCCACCGGCGCCTGGCTCGGCGGCCTGGTCCGCGAGCTGGCGGGCCCCGATCTGCCAGTGCGCCGGGTCCGGCTCCAGATGATGCAGACCGACCCGCTGGGCGAGCCGCTGCCGACCTCGGTCGCGGACGGCGACAGCTTCCGCTACTACCCGGCCTACGCCTCGAAGGCGCTCGACGCGCTCAATTCCGGCCAGCCGCAGCCCGAGACGGCGGCCGCGCACAAGATGCAGCTGCTCATGGTGCAGCGCGCCGACGGCGGCCTGACCATCGGCGACACCCACGAGTACGCGTACCCCTTCCCCTTCGACACCGTCGAGGAGCCGTACGAGCACCTGACCGGCGTCGTGCAGAACCTGCTGGGCCGGCCGCTGCCGCGGATCCGGCACCGCTGGGCGGGCGTGTACGCGCAGTGCACGGACACCTCCCGCGTCGTGCACCGTCAGCAGGTCGCCGACGGGGTATGGCTGGTCACCGGGCCCGGCGGGCGCGGCATGACCTGCTCCCCCGCGATAGCCGAGACCACCGCGAACGAACTGGGCTGGTGAGCACCCCCATGACCGACACTTCCCCCGACATCCGGCTCGTCGTCCTCGACATGGCCGGTACGACCGTCGCCGACGGCGGGCTCGTGGAGCGCGCCTTCGCCGTGGCCGCCGCCGAACTCGGCGTCCGGGAGGGCACGGCCGAGCACGCCGAGCACCTCGCCTACGTCCGCGCCACCATGGGCGAGTCCAAGATCTCCGTGTTCCGGCACCTGTTCGGGGACGAGGAGCGGGCCCGGCGCGCCAACGCCGCCTTCGAGAAGGCGTACGGCGAACTGGTCGACGCCGGCCTGATCGCCCCCGTCCCCGGCGCCCGCGAGGCCGTCGAGGACCTGCTCGCGAGCGGCCGCGCCGTCGTCCTGACCACCGGCTTCGCCCGGGTCACCCAGGACGCCATCCTCGCCGCCCTCGGCTGGGCGGACCTGGTGCCGCTCACCCTGTGCCCGGCGGACGCCGGCGGGCGCGGGCGGCCCTTCCCCGACATGGTCCTGGAGGCGTTCCTGCGCACCAGGGCCGCCGAGGACGTACGGCAGGTCGCCGTGGTCGGGGACACCTCCTACGACGTGCTCAGCGGCGTGCGCGCCGGGGCCGGGCTGGTCGCCGGGGTGCGCACCGGGGCGCACGGCGACGCGGAGTTCCACGCGGCGGGCGCCACCCGGGTCCTGGACTCGGTGGCCGACCTGCCCGCGCTGCTCACGGGAGCCCGGTGAGATGAGCATCCGCTTCGATTCCGTCACGGTCGCCTACGACGGCAATGTCGTCCTCGACAGCCTCGATCTGACCGTCGAGCCCGGCGAGGTCATGGCGCTCCTCGGGCCGTCCGGCTCCGGCAAGACCACCGCGCTGCGGGCGGTCGCCGGGTTCGTCAGGCCCGCGTCCGGGCGGGTGCTCCTCGGCGGCCGGGACGTGACGGACCTGCCGCCGTACCGGCGGGGCATCGGGATGGTCGTCCAGCAGTACGCGCTCTTCCCGCATCTGCGGGTCGACGAGAACGTGGCCTTTGGACTCAAGGCGCGCGGCACGGCCCGGGGCGAGATACGGCAACGGGTCGGCGAGGCGCTGGAGATGACCGGCATGGCGGGTTACGCCCGCCGTCATCCGCGCGAGCTGTCCGGCGGCCAGCAGCAGCGCGTCGCGATCGCCCGCGCGCTCGCCATCCGGCCCGGTGTGCTCCTCCTGGACGAGCCGCTGTCCGCGCTCGACGCGCAGCTGCGCTCCGGGATGCTCGCGGAACTCGCCCGGCTGCACCGCGAGTTGCCCGAGGTCTCGATGCTGTACGTCACCCACGACCAGGTCGAGGCGCTGACCCTGGCGGACCGGATCGCGGTGATGGACAAGGCGCGGCTGCGGGCGTGCGGGACACCGAAGGAGCTGTACCGGGCGCCCACCGACGCGTTCACGGCGTCCTTCGTGGGCGGCGCGAACCTGCTGCCGGTGACGGTGAGTTCGGGGAGCGTCGACCTCGCGGGCCGGGAGGTGAAGGTCGACACGGCGGGCGTGGCCGCGGGGGCGCGGGCCACGCTGTGCGTCCGGCCGCATCTCGTGGGGATCGGGGCGGGCCCCAACCAACTCACCGGCATCGTCCAGGAGATCCAGTGGCGCGGGGCCACGCACCGGCTCTACGTCAGGATCGGCGAACACGATGTCATGGCGGACGTCCGGGAATTGAGGGACCCGCCGTGGCGGGGTGACGAGGTCACGTTGCACTTCGCGCCCGATGACGCGGTGCTGCTGCCCGCGGGGGTCGGTCATGGCTGAGGCCGTCCAGGCGGCGCCGGTCATCGGTGAACCGGTGCGCCGCACACGGTCGTTCGGGGCGGTGCTGTGGGCCCTGCCCCCCGTCGCCCTCCTCGCCCTCTTCTTCCTCTACCCCCTCGCCCTGGTCGTCCAGCAGTCCTTCCGCCCGGACAGCGGGGGGACCTCCGTCCAGCCGTACGCCGAGGTGTTCGCCTCGGAGGCGTTCCGGCAGGCGCTGTGGACCACCGTGTGGCTGGCGCTCGCCTCCACCGCCGGGTGCCTGGTGCTGGGGTTCCTGCTGGCGCTGGTGATCGCGTTCGTGCCGTTCCCCGGCGCGAAGGCGGTGGCACGGTTCGTGGATGTGTTCCTGTCCTTCCCGTCCTTCCTGATCACGCTGGCCCTGCTGTTCATCTACGGCGGCGTCGGCATGGCCAACGGGGCCTGGACCGGGCTCACGGGCGCCGCGCAGGGGCCGTTCCAGTTCCTGAACACCCCCTGGGGCGTGCTGCTCGCCGAGATCACCTACTTCACGCCGTTCGTGATGCGCCCGCTGCTCGCCGCGTTCTCGCAGCTGGACACCGCCCAGCTGGAGGCGGCCAGTTCGCTGGGGGCGCGGGCGCCGCGGATCGTCCGCCAGGTGATCCTGCCGGAGGCGCTGCCCGCGCTCGCGGCCGGCGGCAGCCTCGTCCTGGTGCTCTGCCTCAACGAGTTCGGCATCGTGCTCTTCACCGGCGCGAAGGGGGTCACCACCCTGCCGATGCTCGTCTACAGCAAGGCGATCCTGGAGTCCGACTACCCGGGCGCCTGTGTGGTCGCCGTCGTCAACGTCCTGATCTCCGTGGGTCTCTACGGCCTCTACCGGGTGGTGAGCCGTCGTGCTGGTGCATAGCCGAGGGGCCAGACGGGCCCTGTGGGCGGTGTTCCTCGTCCTCTTCCTGCCGCTGTTCGCGCTGCCGCTGCTCGTGGTGCTCGGCGCCTCCTTCGCCACCCACTGGTCCAGCGTCCTGCCCTCGGGCCCGACCCTCGCCAACTACCGCTCCGCGACCCGCGGCGAGGCCCTCCAGGCGCTCGTCACCAGCCTGCTCACCGCCACCGGCGCCAGCCTTCTCGCGCTGGCCGTCGGCACCTGGGCGGCGCTCGCCGGGGCGGCCCTGAAGAAGCGCGGCAAGCGGGTGCTGGACGCCCTGTTCGTGCTGCCGGTCGCCGTGCCCTCCGTGGTGGTGGGCCTGTCGGTCCTGGTGGCCTTCTCCAAGCCGCCGCTGCTGCTCAACGGCACCCGGTGGATCGTGATCCTCGCGCACACCGTGCTGGTCACCGCCTTCGCTCACCAGTCCGTGTCGGCGGCGATCACCCGCCTCGACCCGGCCTACGAACAGGCCGCCGCCTCCCTCGGCGCCCGGCCCTCCTCTGTGCTGTGGCGGGTACGGCTGCCCCTGCTGCTGCCCTCCCTGACCGCGGCCGCCGGTCTCTGCTTCGCCCTGTCCATGGGCGAGCTGAGCGCCACGATGATGCTCTATCCGCCGGACTGGACCCCGCTTCCCGTCCTGATCTACGCGGCCACCGACCGCGGCGCGCTGTTCACCGGCTCCGCCGTCGCCGTGGTGCTGATGGCCGCGACCCTGCTCGTCCTGTTCGCCGTCTCCCGGGTCCGCACCCGGGCGTCGTACCGCTGACCAGCCACTCCCGTACCCCCCGATCGCCTTGAGAACGCCAGGAGTTCGTCTCGCCATGTCCAGGACCAGACTCTCGCTCGCCACAGCCGTCGCCCTGCTCGCCGCCCCCGCGCTGTCCGCCTGCGGTTCCTCCTCCGCCGCCTCCGACGCCAAGGAGGTCACCGTCTACAGCGCGGACGGCCTCAAGGGCGAGAACGGGGACGGCTGGTACGACAAGGTCTTCGCGGACTTCACCAAGAAGACCGGCATCAAGGTCAAGTACGTCGAGGGCGGCTCGGGCGAGGTGGTGCAGCGCGCCGTCCGCGAGAAGAGCAACCCGCAGGCCGATGTGCTGGTCACGCTGCCGCCGTTCATCCAGGAGGCCGACGCCAAGGGCCTGCTCCAGAAGTACGAGCCCGACGGCTCCACCGCGGTCAGCGGCGCCGACAAGGCGCCCGACGGCACCTGGACCTCCGTCGTGAACAACTACTTCGGCTTCGTCTACAACAAGAAGGAGCTGAAGACGGCGCCGAAGACCTGGGACGACCTGCTCGACGCGTCGTACAAGAACAAGCTCCAGTACTCCACCCCGGGCGTCGCCGGTGACGGCACCGCCGTGCTGATCCAGGCCATGCACGACCTCGGCGGCAAGGACCGGGCCCTCGCCTATCTGAAGAAGCTCCAGGCCAACAACGTCGGCCCGTCCGCCTCCACCGGCAAGCTCGCGCCCAAGGTGGACAAGGGCGAGCTGCTCGTCGCCAACGGCGACGTCCAGATGAACTACGCCCAGTCCAAGACCATGCCCAACCTCGGCATCTGGTTCCCGGCGGGCAAGGACGGCAAGCCCTCCACCTTCGCGCTGCCGTACGCCGCGGGCCTGGTCACCAAGGCCCCGCACAGCGCCAACGGCAGGAAGCTGCTCGACTTCATGCTCTCCCAGCGGGCGCAGGCCGAGGTCAGCTCCATCGGCGGCGGCTTCTCGGCCCGCGAGGACGTCAAGGCCACGGACGCCAACGCCATCGCCCTCACCAAGCTGATGGACGGCGTCGACTTCTTCCAGCCGGACTGGAACGACATCGACAAGAACCTCACCTCGTACGTCGAGGACTGGAAGTCGGCGACCGGCAGCTGATCGACTCGGCACGGCTCCGCCCCCGGCCCGCGCCGGGGGCGGAGCCGTGCCGCCCTCCCCCGCGGGGCTCCGGCGGCTACCGGCTGATCGGCGGGGTACGGATCAGCCGGGGCTGATTAGGCTGGGGGCGTCGGTACGCCGTGGTTCCGGCCCCCGCTCGTAGATCCAACGCATGCCAGGAGACGCACAACATGGCAGACCGCAAGCCGATCGAATCGTGGCTCACCGACATGGACGGAGTCCTGATCCACGAGGGCGTGCCGATCCCCGGTGCCGAGGACTTCCTGAAGAAGCTGCGCGACTCGGGCCGCCCCTTCCTGGTCCTCACCAACAACTCCATCTACACCGCCCGCGACCTGCACGCCCGGCTGCGCCGGATGGGCCTGGACGTGCCGGCCGAGAACATCTGGACCTCGGCGCTGGCCACCGCCCAGTTCCTGAACGACCAGCGGCCCGGCGGCAGCGCCTATGTCATCGGCGAGGCCGGTCTGACCACCGCGCTGCACGACGTCGGCTACGTCCTCACCGACCACGAGCCCGACTTCGTGATCCTGGGCGAGACCCGCACCTACTCCTTCGAGGCCATGACCAAGGCCGTGCGGCTGATCAACGACGGCGCCCGGTTCATCGCCACCAACCCCGACAACGTCGGCCCCTCCACCGAGGGCGCGCTGCCCGCCACCGGCTCGGTCGCCGCCCTGATCACCGCCGCGACCGGCCGCAAGCCCTACTTCGTCGGCAAGCCCAACCCGCTGATGATGCGCGCGGGCCTGAACGCGATCGGCGCCCACTCCGAGACCTCCGCGATGATCGGCGACCGGATGGACACCGATGTGCTGGCGGGCCTGGAGGCCGGGATGCGCACCTTCCTGGTGCTCAGCGGGGTGACCCAGCCGCAGGAGGTGGACGGCTATCCGTTCCGGCCCTCCCAGGTCGTGGACTCCATCGCCGACCTGGTCGACCTCATCTGACAGCGGGGGCTCAAACCCGGTCTCACCCGGACGGAGCAGTGGGGCGCCCGCCGGGATGCGGGGGCGCCCCCGCCGGGAGAACCTCCTTACGTGTCTGGAGGTTCACGATGGGCTCACTTCCCCTCACTGTGTGCAGCGGTCTGCTGGTCGTAGCCGCGCTCGGCCCGGCGGCCCAGGCCGCCCACGCGGCGGACGGCGGCACCCTCGCCGCGGCGCCCGCCGCCCCCGGGGCCGAGGTGACCCTGAAGGTCAGCGGCTGCACCGGGAGGCAGGCCGTCGCCGCTTCGCGCGCCTTCACCGCCGACGCCCGCCTCACCGGGGATCGGGGCGCCCTGTCGGGCAGCGCCCGCGTCGGCTCCACGGTCGGGCCGGGCGCCTACGAGGTCAAGGTGACCTGCGCCGACCGGGTGGTGGACGGCAGCATCACGGTCGCGGCCATGGACAAGGTCGCGGCCATCGGCAAAGGAGCCTCCGCCGCCCCGGCCGACGCCACCGCGCACTTCGCCACCGTGGCCACCAGCGGCTCAGGACCCGACACCGCGCAGGCCGTGACCGGGCTCGCGCTGGCCTCGATCGCCGCCGTCGCCGTGGGCCTGCGCGCCCGCCGGGGCCGCCGTACCCGCTGAACCCCCGGCGGCGGTTCAGCCCGACAGCCGGGTCCGTACGTTCCCGAAGTGGTCCCTTATGGCGCGCTCCGCGCGCGGGGAGTCCCCGGAGCGGACCGCGTCCAGGATCTCCCGGTGCTGGCGGCAGGTCACCCGGGGGTCCTGCGGCACGTCCAGCAGATCCCGGCGCACCCGGTGGAAGGCGTCCCAGAAGGCTTCGAGGACCTCGCTGAGCAGGGCGTTGTCCAGGCCCCGGTAGAGCGTGGCGTGGAAGGCGCGGTCGGTGTCGGCGAGCCCCGCGCCCTGGGCCGCCTGCTGTTCCATGCGGTCGACCAGGGCGTCCAGCTCGGCCAGGTCCGCCCGCGGCAGCCGCCCGGCGAGCCGGGAGACGAGGCCGGTCTCCACGGCCTCGCGCAGTTCGAGGAGCTGGAGCAGCGAGTCCTCGCCCCGGTAGTGGCCGACGACCGTGCGGAAGGCGAGGCCCTCGATCATCGGCGCGAACGACATCGGGCCGACGTACGTCCCGAAGCCGTGCCGGATCTCCACGATGCCCATCGCCTGGAGCGCCTTGAGCGCCTCGCGCACCGAGTTCCGGCTCGCCCCGAGGAACTCCATCAGCTCCGGCTCGGTCGGCAGCGGGGCCCCGGGGGGCAGCCGCCGGTCCACGATCAGCCTCTTGATCCGCTCCTGAAGGTCCCGCGCTGCCATGGCCAGAGAGTAGCGGCCCCATGAAGAGGGGCATACGAAAAGGTCCCCCGCTGCTGCGAGGGACCTTCTCCGTCTGTGCGCCGCCAGGGACTCGAACCCCGGACCCGCTGATTAAGAGTCAGCTGCTCTAACCAACTGAGCTAGCGGCGCCTGCTGACAGAGAGAACTCTACCCGACCTGCGAGGGTGCTTCTGACCGCCGGAAGAGGGCTTCGGAGGGTGCCGTACATCATTCGGACCGTCAAAGTGCGCGTCGCGCGGACAGTTGGGAAACTGATCAACGTGCACACAAGCGGACAAAAACACCATGAATGTGAGGCAGATCGCATGACCGCTCCGGCGTTCGAGGAGTTCGAACCCGCGCGCGACTGTGGCTGTCCCGGCTGTGTCCACCGGCGGCGCCCCCGTCCCCGCCAGTCTCCCGGCCGCCCCGCCCATCTCCCCGCGCGGCGCGGGATGGTCGTCGTGGCCGCCGTGTCCGCCGCCCTCGGCGTGGTGACCCCGGCGACCGCCCTGCCCGCCGGCCACCCCCCGGGGCGCCTGGCCGTCCCCGGCGACGGCCCCGACACCCCCCAGGGTGCCGAGGCTCCCCTGCACGGCCCGGACAGCGGCGCCGCCCGGCCCGGTGGCGTCCTCACCCCGCGCACCACCCGCAACGCGATCATCAAGCGGGCCAAGTCCTGGGTGACCGCGAAGGTGCCGTACAGCATGGGCCGCTACTGGACCGACGGCTACCGGCAGGACTGCTCCGGCTATGTCTCCATGGCCTGGGGCCTGAACAGCAACCAGTGGACGGGCAGCCTCGCCAAGTACGGCGTGAAGATCAAGAAGTCCCAGCTCCAGCCCGGCGACATGCTGCTCTTCCACAACACCGCCAACCCCCAGAACGGCTCGCACGTGGTGATCTTCGGCGGCTGGACGGACTCCGCGCACACCCACTACAAGGTCTACGAGCAGACACCCCCGCACACCCGCAGCCAGACCACGCCCTACCCCTACTGGAGCCACGCCGGGAAGTACGTCCCCTACCGCTACAAGGGCCTGGCCACCGGCAGCGCGGGCGCCGAGGCGACCGGCGGCAAGACCTCCCCGGAGTTCCCCGGCGCCGACTCCTTCGGGCTGGGCGCGGTCAACGAGTACGTCACCGAGCTGGGCCGGATGCTGATGGCCCGGGGCGCGGCACCGTACTACCCGAACGGTCCGGGCCCGGCCTGGAGCGAGGCGGACCGGCGGGCCACCGAGGCGTTCCAGCGGGCCCAGGGCTGGGACGAGGAGGAGGCCGACGGGCTGCCGGGACCGCGCACCTGGGACCTGCTCACCTCCGGCCGGGGCCGGGACATCACCCCGGACGCGGCGGAGCCCGCCTCGCACGGCGTCCCCGGCTACCCGGGCAAGGGCTACTTCCGCCCGGGGCAGAGCAACGACTACGTCACCCGGCTCGGGGTCCAGCTGACCCGCAAGGGGTTCGGCCGGTTCTACGACGACGGTCCGGGGCCCCGGTGGGGCGAGGCGGACCGGCAGGCGGTGGCGGCCTTCCAGCGCGGCCAGGGCTGGCGGGGCGGCGCCGCCGACGGCTCGGTCGGCCCGGAGACCTGGCGCCGCCTGTTCTCCTGACCGGCCCCGACGCCCGTACCCCACCCATCAGTTCACGTTCATGACGCATCTGGCGCGGAGGCTGGAGGCACGCATGAGTACGACCACCCACACACCGTCCGAGTCCGAGGGACGGCCCCACCCGGCCAGTGGCACCGGCACCCGTCCGGCCCGGCTGATCCGCAACGAGTCCACCACCGAGATCCCGGTCCATCTGCTCTTCCGCGACGACCCCTCGGGCCGCGACCGCCCCGACGGGGACGACCCGGCGCGGGTGCCGCCCAAGCCCGCCGTGGTGGGCCGCAGACAGGGCACCGGCGAACTGCCGCGCACCGGCCGCCCGGCACCGCCGCCGCGGCGCCCGCTGCCCCGGATCGACCCGGAGCTGACAGAACGGGAGGCGCGGGTGCTGCCCGGGGCGGCCGGGGTGCTCGCCGGGGCCTGCGGGGTCACCGGCTGCCTGGCCGCCTCCTGGTGGGCGGGGGTGCTGCCGCCGCTCGCCGCCCAGGCGGCTCTTCCGATCTCGGCCCCGCGCAGTGGGCGGCGTACGCCGGGGCCGGACTGCTCGGCGCGGCCGGGTTCGGCGGGCTGGCCCGGGGGCGCACCGGACGGGCCTGGGTGGTGGGCCTGTTCGGCCGCTACCGGGGGACGGTACGGCGCACCGGGCTGCTCTGGGTCAACCCGCTGCTGCGGCGCCGGCGGGTCGACGTGCGGCTGCGGCACTGGCGCAGCGAGGCGATCCCGGCGACCGACCCGGGCGGCACCCCGCTGCGGGTGGTGGTGCTCGTGGTGTGGCGGGTGCGGGACACGGCGCGGGCGGTGCTCGGCCTTGAGGACCATGAGCGGTATCTGCGCGAATGCGTGGAGGCGGCGCTGGCCCGGGTGCCGGTGGAGCCCGCGGGCGGCGGCCGGGGCGGGCCCGCGGCGGCGGGCGAGACGCTGACCCGGCTGGTGACGGCGGAGACCGCGCCGACCGGTCTTGAGGTGTACTCCGTGCGGCCGCTGCGGGTGGAGTACGCCCCGGAGGTCGCGGCCGCGATGGAGCGCCGCCGGATCGCCCAGCTGGACGCCCGGCAGCGGGCCAGCGTGCTCAGCTCGGTGGTGGACTCCGTGGAGGACACGGTGACCCGGCTGACCACGCGCGGCCTGGTCGAGCTGGACGAGGGCGAGCGCAAGGTGCTGGTGCGGGATCTCACGGTGGCGTTCTGCGCCGGGCGCGGGGAGCTGGGGGCCACCGTCTCCTCCACTGGTATGGACATGCTCAAGTGCCGCCCATAATCTGGGACTTGGTCTAGACCTTCCCCTGCACGGCTCAGTGAACTCCCCACGTTCTCCAGGAGCGGCAGTATGCGCATCAAGACCAAAATGTCCGCAGTCGTACTCGGAGTGGTGACCGCCGGAGCGTTCGCGCTCTCCACCGGCGGCGCCAGCGGGCACGGCTACACCGACCTCCCCATCAGCAGACAGAAGCTGTGCGCCAACGGCACGGTCAAGGGCTGCGGCGACATCCAGTACGAGCCGCAGAGCGTCGAGGGGCCCAAGGGCTTCCCGGCGACCGGGCCCGCCGACGGCCAGCTCTGCAACGGCAGCGTGGACCGCTTCGCCCAGCTCAGCTCGCCGACCACGCCGTCCGGCGCCGCCTGGCCCACCACCCAGGTGACCGGCGGGCAGTCGTACACCTTCCGCTGGCAGTTCACGGCCCGGCACGCCACGACGGACTTCAAGTACTACGTCACCAAGCAGGGCTGGAACCAGAACCATCCGCTGTCCCGCTCGGACCTCAACCTCACGCCGTTCCTGACGGTGCCCTACAACGGCCAGCAGCCGCCGGCCACGCTCAGCCACAGCGGCGTCCTGCCGACGGGCCTGTCCGGACACCACGTGATCCTCGCGGTCTGGACGATCGCCGACACCGGCAACGCGTTCTACGCCTGTTCGGACGTCAACTTCTGAGTAACGCCGAAGGGCCCCTCGCAGGCGAGGGGCCCTTCTTCTGTGCGCCGCCAGGGACTCGAACCCCGGACCCGCTGATTAAGAGTCAGCTGCTCTAACCAACTGAGCTAGCGGCGCGTGACTCTCGCCTTCCGCTCTCGCGGCCGGCGACGAAGAAAATACTACCTGGTCCTCGGGGGTGCTCCTGACCACCCGAGAGGCCGGCCGCGATCCGCTCAGATGGCCAGCGACAGCAGCACCGGCGCCGCGTTCCGGTTCAGTGTGTCCGCGGCCTGTTTCAGCCGGTGCGCGTGCTCCACCGGGAGGGACACGGCCAGGCAGCCCACCGAGGCGCCCGCGGTGATCGGGACGGCCGCGCAGACCGTGCCCACCGCGTACTCCTGGAGGTCGAGCACCGGCACCGTCGGCGGCTGGGACTCCAGGCGGGACAGCAGCAGCTTGTCGCTGGTGATGGTGCGCGAGGTGAGGCGGGCCATCTTGTGCCGGGCGAGATGGTCGCGCCGCCCGTTGTGGTCCAGCTGGGTCAGCAGGCTCTTGCCGACCGCCGTGGCGTGGGCCGAGTAGCGGAAGTCCACCCACTCGTTGACCGCGGGGGCGGCGGGCCCGGCCGCGTACTGGGTGACCTTGACCTCGCCGTCCACGTACCGGCTGATGTAGACCGCCGCGCCGACCGAGTCGCGCAGCCGGTCCAGCATGAGCTGGAGCTTGTCGGTGAGGGCACGCTCGCGGTCCTGGGCCGAGGTCAGCCGCCGCAGCATGTCGCCGGTGACGTACGCCCCGCCGCCGATCTGCTCCACGTACCCCTCGCGGCGCAGCATCCGCAGCAGCACGGTGAGCCGCTCGGGGCCGAGGCCGGTGTGCCGGGCCAGTTCGGTCTCGGTGACCCCGGCGGCGGTGTGCGCCACGGTCTCCAGCACGCGCAGCGCGTCCTGGGCGGAGTGGTACGGGGCGGTCGGCTCGTGCATCAGCGCCACGGTGGGTCCCCCCTGCGCTCGCGTACTGGGCCGTGGATTCCGGACGGTGCGGCGCTACCACGATAACGGGCGAACGGCCGCCGGGGAGGGGGCGTTGACAAGTTTCCGGCTCGTCCCCCTCGTCCCGGCGGCCGCCCCAGCTGCGGCGCAGACCCGGTGACATATGCCAGAGTCATGCCCCAGTGGCTGGACCTCGTCCGTTGCCCGCGAACCTCACGCGGCCGCGCTCACAGCACCGCGCCGAGGAATTCCCGGGTGCGGTCCTGCTCCGGCTCGCTGAAGATCTTCTCCGGGGAGCCGGACTCGATCACCCGGCCGCCGTCGAACATCAGTACCTGGTCGGAGATGTCCCGGGCGAAGCCCATCTCATGGGTCACGCAGAGCATCGTGATGTCGGTGCTGCGCGCGATGTCCCGCAGCAGATCGAGGACGCCCGCGACCAGCTCCGGGTCGAGCGCGGACGTCACCTCGTCGAGCAGCAGCACCCGCGGCCGCATCGCCAGCGCCCGCGCGATCGCCACCCGCTGCTGCTGCCCGCCGGACAGCTGCGCCGGGCGCGCCCCGCACTTGTCGGCGAGACCCACCAGCTCCAGCAGCTCCCGCGCCCGCTCCTCCGCCTCGTCCTTGGACAGGCCGAGGACCTGCACCGGCGCCTCGGTGAGATTGCGCAGCACCGACATGTTCGGGAACAGGTTGAAGTGCTGGAACACCATGCCGATCTTCTTGCGCACCTCCCGGACCCGCTTCTCCGACGCCGGGAACAGCGGTTCGCCGTCGACGGTGATGGTCCCCTCGTCCGGCTTCGTCAGGGTCATCAGGAGTCTGAGGATCGTGGTCTTGCCGGAGCCGGAGGGTCCGATCAGCGTGACGTGCTTGCCCGGCCGGACCGCGAAGTCCAGGTGGTCGAGGACGGTGTCGGCGCCGAACCGCTTGGTGACCTGCTCCAGACGGATCAGATCGGCCGGCTGGGCGGCGGTGGCGGAAGGCTCGGTACGGGTCTCAACGGACAAGGCGTCGCTCCAGGGCTCGCAGGAGAAGGGAGGCCAGGTAGGAGATGAGGATGAAGGCCACGCCGATCACGGTGAGCGGCTCGGTGAACTGGAAGCGCTGCTGGGAGAAGAGCCGGGCCTGGCCCAGCATCTCCAGCACGGTGATCACCATCAGCATCGGTGTGTCCTTGAGCATGGAGATCACGTAGTTGCCGAGCGCCGGGATCACCCGGCGGATCGCCTGCGGCAGGATCACCGCGGTCCAGGTCCGCCGCCTGGGCAGGTTCAGCGCGGTCGCCGCCTCCCACTGGCCGACCGGCACCGCCTCGATGCCGGCCCGGTAGACCTGCATGGTGTACGTCGAGTAGTGCAGCCCGATCGCGAAGACGCCGGTGGACAGCGCGGAGAAGGTCAGGCCCCACTCCGGCAGCACGTAGAAGAGGAAGAACAGCTGCACCAGCAGCGGGGTGTCGCGCACGAACTCCGTGACCACCCCGACCGGCCAGCGCACCCACCGGGTCGGCGCCCGCATCAGCAGTGTCCACACCAGGCCGAGGGTGAAGGACAGCAGCGAACCGAGGGCCAGCGCCTGGAGCGTGACCAGCAGGCCGTCCCAGAAGTGCGGCATGAAGTCGCTCACCGCGTGCCAGTCCCACCTCATACGACACCACCGCCCACCCCGGTCGTCCGCGCCCGCTTCGGCTCATGTGCCGCGGACTTCGTGCCGGGGTCCCGGCCGAGCCCGGCCTTCAGCCGCTTCTCCAGGCCGCGCATCAGCCGGGTCAGCACGAAGGCGATCACGAAGTAGATGACCAGCACGTACGTGTAGATCTCCGCGCTCTGCTGGAGCGCGAGGCGCACCAGGTTGGCGCTGAACGTCAGATCGCCCATGCCCATCACCGACACCAGCGCGGTGCCCTTGAGCAGCTCGATCAGCAGATTGCAGAAGGAGGGGATCATCTCCGGCACCGCCTGCGGCAGCACGATCAGCCGCATCCGCTGCGCCGGTGTGAAGCTCAGCGCGATCCCGCCCTCCTTCTGCGCCGGGTCCACCGAGTTCAGCGCGCCGCGCACGATCTCGGAGCCGTACGCGCCGTACGTCAGGCCGAGCGCCAGCGTGCCCGCCCACATCGGCACCAGCTGCCAGCCGAAGGCGATCGGCAGCACGAAGAACACCCAGAAGATCATCACCAGCGCGGAGGTGCCGCGGAAGACCTCGGTGTAGACGCCGGCCACGAAGCGCACGATCCACCGGCGGTGGGTGCGCGCGAGGCCGACCACGAAGGACACCGCGGCGGCCAGCAGCGCGCTGAACAGCAGCAGTTGGACGGTGGTCCAGACGCCCTTGAGTACCAGTTCCCAGAGCCCCGAGGTCATTGCCCGCACAGCTCCTTCGCGGTCAGGTCCGTCATCTCGGCCTCGGTGAAGCCGAACGGCCGCAGGATCCGGAACAGTTCACCGGTCCGCTTGAGCCGGTGCAGCTCCGTGTTGAAGGCGTCCCGCAGCCGGGTCTCGGTCGGCCGGAACGCGAACGCCCCGCCGTCGACGTGCCGTTGACCCTTGACCAGCGGCGCGAACGGCGTGGTCGCCTCCGCCTTGGCCGACTTCTTCACGACCTCGCGGGTGGTGAGCGCCGTACCGGCGAACACGTCGACCCGGCCCGCCTCGACCGCGTTCAGACCGGCCACCTGGTCCGGCACGATCAGGATGTCGCTCTGCTTGTAGCCCGCCTCGACGGCGTACTGGATCTCGGCGTATCCGGTGCCGGTCGCGAACCTCGCCTTCTTCGCGACGACGTCCCGGTAGGAGTGCAACCCCTTCGGGTTCCCCTTGCGGACGATGAACGAATCCAGCATCTGGTAGTCGGGGTCCGCGAAGATGACCTGTTCGCAGCGGTCTGCGTTGACGTACATACCGGCGGCGACGACATCGAACTGCTGTGAGTTCAGGCCGGGTATGAGCGAGCCGAACTCGGTCGGCACCGGCTGCACCCGGTCGACGCCGAGCCGCTTGAAGACCGCCTTCGCCAACTCCGGTGCCTCACCGGTGAGATGGCCGTCCTTGTCGATGTACCCGAAGGGGATCTCGCCCGCGATCCCGAGCCGTACGACGCCCTGCGCGCGGAGCCGGTCGAGCAGGTCGCCGCCGTTCCCGCTCGCGGCGGCCACCCGGGTACAACCCGCGGCGCCCAGTGCCCCGAGCGCCGCGATCGAGCCGAGCAACATCCGTCGGCTGGGTCTGAGATCTGGCCGAAAACTGTGTCCGTCTTTCCCATGTGGTGGAGCCATGGCGGCGCGGCTACCCAGGCCGATCCGGGGTATGCGCATCGGTTTCCCGGCCGGACGGCGCGTCCCCGCTTCCCGCCCCGCCCCTTTACAGAACCCCCACGGGAGAGGGCGAGGGAGAGCTCCCGGGCCCCGCCGGTCAGTGGCCGGGAACGTACCCGCGTCTCTTGTCGACCACGTTCACCAGGGGTCTGCCCGCCGCCCAGCGCTCGTACAACTCCACGAACTGCCGCCCGAGTTCGTCCCGCCAGCCCACCGTGTCCCCGCTCATGTGCGGGGAGAGGATCAGGCCGGGAAGGTCCCACAACGGGCTGTCGGGCGGCAGCGGTTCGGTGGCGAACACGTCCAGGGCGGCGCCCGCGATCCAGCGCCGGGCCAGGGCGCGGGCGAGCGCGTCCTCGTCCACGAGATCACCGCGCCCCACGTTGACGAAGAACGCCGAGGGCTGCATCACCCCGAAGACATGGGCACCGAACATGCGGTACGTCGCCTCCGTCAGCGGCGCCGCCGCGATCACCCAGTCCGCGCGCGAGACCAGCCGGTCCAGGTCGGCCGGGCCGTACACCCCGGTCCGCGGCACCCGCCCGACCAGCGCCGTCGTCACACCGAGCGCCTTCAGCAGCCGTACGATCGCCCGCCCGACGGGCCCCGACCCGACCACACAGGCACGGGTACCGGCCACCCGCCTGCTCTCCCGGTGCCGCCACACCCGCTCCCGCTGCTGCTCCAGGGTGCGCGGCAGATCCTTGGCCGCGGCCAGCACCAGCGCCGCCACGTACTCGGCGATCGGCTGGTCGAAGATCCCGCGCGCGTTGGTGACCACCGTGCCGGACGCGGCCAGCTCCGGGCACAGCAGATGGTCCACGCCCGCGCTCGCCGTGTGCACCCAGCGCGGCCGGGGCCCCGCGCCGGGCCATGCCTCGCGCACCGCGGTCGAGGTGAAGTCCCACACCAGCAGCGCGTCCGCGCCCGGCAGCCGCTCGGCCAGCCGCGCCGCGTCGGTGTGCACGATCCGGGCCCGCCCGGTCAGGACGCCGAGCCGGGGCGGCGGCTCGGCGTCCAGCACGAGCAGGGTGGGAACGCTCCCCCTACGGGACGGCTCCCGGCGTCCGGCGGAACGGCTCCCGACGTCCGACATACGCGGCTCCCGGCGATCCGTGGCGGGTGCTTCCGAGACGCCCCGGAGGTGTCCTCCGACCGCCCGGGATGCACGGATCGCCCACGCTCGCACCCGGATCCACCGGCGTCAACACGGCCGCTCTCGGCCGATCGGGTCAGGGGATGGGCTGCCCCGAGGAGGCTGGGTACCCGGGCCGCGGGGCCGTACCGGGCGCTGCCCCCACCGAGGCGGCGCGCGGGCGCCCCGCACTGCCCGATCGCACGCAGGAAGGCTGGACATGACCGCACTCGGATTCCTCTACCCGGGCCACTTCGCCGAGGACGACTACCCGCGCATCGAGCAGCTCCTGGGCAGCGACATCCGGGTGGACCTGGTCCACACGGAGATCGGCGAGGACGCGCTCCAGGTCGAGGCACTGCGCGGGGCGGGTTCCGCCGAGCGGCTCGGCGCGGGCATGGAGCGGCTGCGGCTCGCCGGTGCCGAGACCGTGGTGTGGGCGTGCACCGGCGGCGGCTTCGTGCACGGCTGGCAGGGCGCCCAGGACCAGGTGCGCACCCTGGCCACCCTGGCCGGGATGCCGGCCTCCTCGACCTCCTTCGGCTTTGTGCACGCGGCCCATGAGCTGGGGGTACGACGGGTCGCCGTCGGCGCCACCTACCCCGAGGAGATCACCGCGCTGTTCGCGGAGTTCCTGCGGGCCGGGGGCTTGGAGGTGACCGGGACGCGCTCCTCGGGGGCCGGCACGGCCGCCGAGGTCGCGGGCTGGGGCGAGGAGGACGTACTGACGCTGGCGCGGGCCGCGGACGACGCGGCCGCGGAGGCGGTGCTGCTGCCGGACACCGCCCTGCACACGGCCGCCCACCTCGGCCTGCTGGAGAAGTCCCTGTCCAAGCCGGTGCTCACCGCGAACCAGGTCACCGTGTGGGAGGCGCTCCGGCTCGCCGACCGCCGGGTGAACGCGCCGGAGCTGGGGGCGCTGTTCACCCGGGAGCCGCTCGTCCAGGTCTGAGGGACGGGGCGGGACGCGGAATAGCGGGACGCGGAATAAGCGGGGAGAGCCACCTGTTACGACACTCCGGCACAGCTCACGCCGGGAACAGGAGGCCCTACCGTGTCGGCAGACGAGGCAGCTCGGACACACGAGAACCGCGAGGCCGCGGACGGCATCCGGGGCACGGCGCACGGCACCGCGCCCGTCCCGCTCTCCGTCCTCGACCTGGTCACCGTCGGTGCGGGCCGCACCGCCACCGACGCGCTGCGCACCAGCGTCGAGCTGTCCCGCCGCGCCGAGGCCCGCGGCTTCCACCGGTACTGGGTGGCCGAACACCACTCCATGCCGGGCGTCGCCTCCTCCTCACCGGCCGTGATCCTCGCGCACCTCGCCGCCCACACCGTGCGCATCCGGCTCGGCTCCGGCGGCGTCATGCTGCCCAACCACGCCCCGCTGGTGATCGCCGAGCAGTTCGGCACGCTGGAGGCGCTGGCGCCGCGCCGGATCGACCTCGGCCTCGGCCGCGCCCCCGGCACCGACGGGGCCACGGCCGCCGCCCTGCGCCGCAGCGACACCCTGAACGAGGGCGCCGACGACTTCCCCGAGCAGCTCGCCGAGCTGATCCGCTTCCTGGACGACGACTTCCCCGACGGCCACCCCTACCGGCGCATCCACGCGATCCCCGGCCCGGTGCAGGGCAGCGCCCCGGGCGGGGTCCAGTCCGCGCACCGCCCGCCGGTCTGGCTGCTCGGCTCCTCCGGCTTCAGCGCCCAGCTGGCCGGAATGCTCGGCCTGCCGTTCGCCTTCGCCCACCACTTCTCGGCGCAGAACACCGTGCCCGCGCTGGACCTGTACCGCCAGACCTTCCGCCCCTCCCCGGTGCTCGCCGAGCCGTACGCCCTCATCGGCGTCTCCGCCCTCGCCACCGACGAGGAGCGCGAGGCCCGCCGCCAGACCCGCGCCATGGCCCTCAACATGCTCCGGCTGCGGATGGGCCGCCCCGGCCTCTTCCCCGACCCCGCGGAGGCCGAACAGACGGAACTGGGCGCCATGGAGGAGGAGTTCATCGCCTCCTGGTCCGCCAACGTGGTCCACGGCACCGCCGACGAGGTGCGCTCCGGCCTCGACGACCTCCAGAAGCGCACCGGCGCCGACGAGTTGATGCTCACCACGCACGCGCACCGGGGCGAGGTGCGCGTACGCTCGTACGAACTCATCGCCGACGCCTACGGGTTGCCGACGGCCGGGTGACTCCCGCGGCGCCGCGCGCCCTCATGTGGTGGCGGTGTACGCCCGCGCCCCCAGCAGCTCGGAGATGCGATCAGGCGGGACCGGGCGGGAGTACAGCCAGCCCTGGCCGGTGTCGCAGCCGATGCGGCGCAGACGGGTGGCCTGGGCGGAGGTCTCCACGCACTCGGCGGTGACGGTGAGGCCCAGCCGGTGGGCCAGTTGGATCATCGCCTCCACGATCACCTCGTCGGCGGGGTTGGGCGCGACCCCCTTGGACGCCTCCTCGTACTGGAAGCCGCGGACGAAGGAGCCGTCCAGCTTCAGTGCCGAGACCGGGAGCCGGCTGAGATAGGCGAGGTTGGAGTAGCCGGTGCCGAAGTCGTCGATGGCGATGCGCACCCCCATGTCGCTGAGGGCCTGCAACGCCTGGAGCGGGCGGCCCGCCGAGCCCATCACCGCGGACTCGGTCAGCTCCAACTGGAGCAGATGCGGGGCCAGTCCGGTGTCCGCCAGGGTCTGGGCCACATCGGCCACCAGGTCGGAGTCCCACACCTGGCGCACCGCCACGTTCACGCTGACGAAGATCGGCGGCTCGCCGGGATGCGCCAACTGCCAGCGGCGGGCCTGCCGGCACGCGGTGACCAGCGCCCAGCGGCCGAGCTGCACGATCGAGCCGTCCTCCTCGGCCAGCCCGATGAACCGATTCGGCGTCAGCGTGCCGAACTGCGGGTGGTGCCAGCGCACCAGCGCCTCCACCCCGGACAGCCGACCGTCCTCCATGCCCACCAACGGCTGGTACTCCAGGGCGAATTCGCCCCGCTCGATGGCGGGCCGCAGCGTGGAGGACAGCGCCTGCCGGGTCATCCGGTGCGCGTTGCGCTCGGGGTCGAACAGCGTCCAGCGGCCCTTGCCGTCGGCCTTCGCCCAGTAGAGCGTCGTATCCGCCGCCTGCATCAGACCGGTCGCCGTGGTGCCCGCCGCATGGCGCTCCACGACCCCGATGGACGCCGTCAGCGACAGCCGCTGCCCGGCCAGGTCGAAGGGCTCCTGGAGGGTCTCCAGCGCCGACTCGGCCAGATCGGCGAGCTGTTCGGTGCCGGTGGAGTCCTCCACCAGCAGCGCGAACTCGTCCCCGCCGAGGCGGGCCACCAGAGGGGTCGCGGCGCGCGCGTACCCGGCCTCGTCGGCGACCCTGGTCAGCCGCTCGGCCACGGCCGCGAGCAGCCGGTCCCCGACGCGATGGCCGAGCGTGTCGTTGACCGCCTTGAACCCGTCGAGGTCCAGATAGCACAGCCCGATCCGGCCGGTGCCGCTCTGCTCGTACGACTCCGCCTCCAGCGCGGCCGAGAGGCGCTCGAAGAACAGGGTGCGGTTGGGCAGCCGGGTCACCGGGTCGTGCATCTGCAAGTGCCGTAGCCGCGCCTGGAGTTCACGGCGGGCGCTGATGTCGGCGACCGACAGCAGCACGCCCGGCTCGCCGTCGGTCAGCGGGACCACGGTGAGCTGCACCCACACCGAGTTGCCCCCGGGATGCTTCAGTCTGCGGGTGCAGCGCAGCCTGGCCTGCCGCCCGCACAGCACCTCTCGATAGGCGTGCCAGGAACGGGCGTCGGCGGTCAGGTCCACCAGATCGGCGGCGGACCGGCCGCGGAGTGTGTCGCAGTCGATGCCGAGCAGCTCGCCGAAGGCCGGGTTCGCGCGCAGGACGAATCCCTCGCGATCCACGACGGCCATGGCGAGCGGCGCCGCACCAAAGACACGGTCGTAGGTGATGTGATCACTGTCTGTGACGGCTGACCGGTCGAGGTCTGCCGCGGGCGTCGGCCCTTCGGACGTTCCGCTCACCGCTCGCTCCCGCAGTGCACTCGATCTCTGTCCGTGCCGGAAAGTGTGCCGATCATAGAGGCTGGCCCCGGGCCCTTCCAGCCATCGTCCAGTGTCCCGGACCGGACAGACTTTCTGACAGATCGTTTCTGCCCGCACCTGGACGGGTTATTGAGGCCATCGACCAGTTGTGACGTTCCGTGAGTGAATCGGGGGTGTCGAGCGCCGTAGTGCGCCGGCGCCCAAATGGGGAGCGCTCACCCTTCTGGTGCAGACAAACAGGGCATTGAGTGGCGAAACGCAGCAACCTGGGTGCGGGTCTGTCCCATCGCGTCCGGAGGTCATGTCCGTGCCCCTGCTGCGCAGCACCGCCGCCGTGTGCACCACACTGTCGGCGCTGGCCGCGACCTCGATCTTCACCGGCCCGTCGGTCGCCGAGCCCTTCTCCACCGCCCCGTGCGCCCTGCACCGCACCGAGGCCCACCACTCCGAGGGCGTCGACAGCTGGGACTCCGACTACACGCGCCCCACCCGGGCGCTGGACGCGGTGATGATCTTCCTGTCCTTCCCGGACGGCACCCCGCGCACCACCCCGGCCGAACTGACCGCCGACCACTTCCCGGAGACCAGCCGCTACTTCGAGCAGGCCTCCTACGGGAGATTCACCCTGCACCCGCATCCACTGACGCACTGGCTGCGTATGCCCCGCCCTTCGACGGCGTACGCCATACGGCGGGACTGGGCCGCCGAGGACCGGGCCGCATATCTGAACGACGCCTTCAAAGTGGCCGACAAGGAGGTGGATTTCTCTCGCTACCAGGTGGTGTACCTCGTCGCCGATCCGGACGCGCCCGGTGTGGACTCCGACGCCACCAAAGTCGTCAACCTCGATACGCCCCTCCATGTGGACGGCACGGACGTGCGACGGGTCGTCACGGTGTTCGAGAAGCATCCGCCGGATCGGCTGGTTCTCGCCCATGAGAGCGGCCATGTCTTCGATCTGCCGGACCTCTACCACCGTCCGGCCGACGGCAAGGGCGACTGGGACACGTACGTCGGCGACTGGGACCTGATGGGCAGCCAGTTCGGGCTCTCACCCGACCTGTTCGCCTGGCACAAGTGGCGGCTGGGGTGGCTGGATCCGCGCCAGGTGACGTGCGTACGCGGCGCGGGTCCGACCCGGATCACCCTGGAGCCCCTCGCCGCGGGGCCGGGCGTCCCCGTGCAGGGCACCGGCGGGGCGCCCGCCTTCGGGCTCGGCGACGGGGTGAAGCTGGCGGTGGTGCGCACCGGCCCCGACAGCGCGCTCGCCTTCGAGGCGCGTACCGCCGCCGGCAACGACCGGGCGACCTGCCGTGAGGGCATCCTCGTCTACCGGGTGCGCAGCGGCGCGGAGTCGGGCGGCGGGCCCATCGAGGTCGTCGACGCCCATCCGGACACCTCGGCCTGCCCCGACGACTCCGTCTACCCGCCCCTGGCCGACGCCCCGGTCGCCCTGGGGGAGAGCTTCACCGTCCCGGGGGAGGGCGTGAAGGTCGAGGCGGAGGGCAGGACGGCCTCGGGGGCGTGGACGGTGCGGATCACGCAGCGGATCAGGGGCTGATCTCCCGGCCGACGTCCACTGGGCCAACCTGGTGGGGGTGTGGGTGGCGAAGCCCCCGCCTCGCGCGGCGAGGCCGCGCAAAAACAGCGATGGCGAGTCCGAACCGCGTTTTTTGCGGTCAGAACTCGCCATCGCTATCGCGTGCGCCGCCAGGGACTCGAACCCCGGACCCGCTGATTAAGAGTCAGCTGCTCTAACCAACTGAGCTAGCGGCGCCTGCTGACGTCGTAGACCTTAGCATCCGGATCGGGGGGAGGAAAAATCGATATCCGCACCGCCGCCCTGGCCGCCCGCACCGCCGCCCACAGCAGCACCTCCGGGCCCGGTAACCAGGGATGACGCGCGTCCGGGGCGACCAGCCAGCGGGGGTCGGCCGCGGGGCCGCCGTCCGGCGCGGGGACGGTCACCGCGTCGCCGGTGCCGTGGCAGAGCAGGGGCGGTACGGCGGCCGCCCGGTGCGAGCCCCATTCCTCCCAGGCCAGCAGCGAGGGCAGCCGGTGGGCGGTGCCGGGGGCGCAGAACAGCAGCATCCGGCCACGGGACATCGCGACCGGGCCGGAGCCGGGGCCGTCGTCCCAGAGCCGGTCCAGCATCCGGCGTCCGAAGACGACCGGGGCGCTCACCACGTCGAAGACGGTGCCGCAGGGCAGGACGGCCGGGGCGGGCGCGCGCCGCGGGTACGGCCCGGCCGAGGCGAGCCAGGCGGCGCCGTCGGAGGTGACGCGGGTGACGTTCGGAGTACCGCTCATGCGGATCAGATCTACCGGCAGTGAGCAACCGGTTCTGCTGAGTTGCGGAAAACCGGGACAGGGGGAGGGGGAGGGGAGTATCTTGCCCGCCTGGCATATGCCAGATGAGGGTCACGTCGGGTTATCACACGGGATCGGCGGTGGTACGGCCCTCGCTGTTCCCGCGCATCAGATCCCGGCCGAACTCGACCATCTTCTTGGCATAGTCCTCGGTCCACTCCGCGCGCTCGGCGATGTCGGCGGCGGTCAGCCGGTCGAACCGGCGCGGATCGGCGAGCTGGGCCGCGGCGATGGCCTGGAACTCCACGGCCCGGTCGGCGGCGGCGCGGAACGCCTGGGTCAGCTCCGTCGCCCGGGACAGCAGCGCCCGGGGATCCTCGATGGACTCCAGCTGGAAGAAGTGCTCGGGATCGGCGGCCGCTTCCGCGGGCTCGAAGATCAGGGGCGCGGGGCGTAGCCGCGGTTCGTGGTGACGCGGCGTGGGCTCCGCCATGTCTTCATCTCCTCCTCGTACGGCTCTGACGACCGGACCCCGCGGGTCTGCCGGGCCACCGTCCATTGTCTCGCGTGCGCGCAAGGGCGCTGCCGCCGTCACGTTCCGGGGAGCCCGCCCCCGCCCCGGCTCCGGGGCGTGGGTCATGGCTGCCAGCGCACCCGGTGTTCCGTCAGGTGTGCCTGCACCGCGTGGTTCGCCTCCCTGCCATCGGGGCTGTTTCATCGGCCGCCTCCGGCGGCGTGCCGGACTGCGTCCGGCGGGGGTGGTGCCTGTCGGCGGGGTTTCAGGGGTGTCGGTCATGGCCGCCAGCGCACCTGGTGTTCTGCCAGGTGTGCCAGCACCGCGTGGTTCGCCTCCCAGCCGTCGGGGCTGTTTCATTGGCCGCCTTCGGCGGCGTGCCGGACTGCGTCCGGCGGGGGTGGTGCCTGTCGGCGGGGTTTCGGGGTGTCGGTCATGGCCGCCAGCGCACCTGGTGTTCGGCCAGGTGTGCCAGCACCGCGTGGTTCGCCTCCCAGCCGTCGGGGAACTTGACCAGCGTGCCCAGTTGGACCGGTTCGGTGGAGGGGTAGTCGTCCAGGAGGTCGCGCACGCCCTCGCGGCAGACCACGACGCAGGCGTGCCGGTGCCGGGAGGCGAGGACGCACAGGCGGCCGGTCTCCAGGTGGAAGGCGGTGGCGTCGGGGCGGCCGGAGAGCGGGTGCAGGACGACCGTGACGTCGTACTCGCGGCCCTGGAGCCGGTTCGCCGTGTCGACGGTCACCTCGAAGACGCCCAGGTCGGCCAGCGCGGAGCGCACCGCGGCCGCCTGGTCGCGATGGGCGGTGCCGACGGCGATCCGGGCGGCGGTCAGGGGGGCCGGGTCGGGTGCGCGTTCCGAGTGAGCCGCGCCGCCCCGGTCCAGCAGGCGGCGGACGACCGCGGCGACCGCGCGCACCGCCTCCGGGTCCGTGCGCGGGGTGTGCCGGGCGGGCAGCTCCAGCAGGCCCCAGCCGGTGGCGGCCGCCTCGTCGATCACCCGGTCGGGGCCCGAGCCGTCCGAGGGCACGGCGAAGGTGAGCCGGCGATCACCGGGCCCGGTGCCGCTGCGGAACGGGGTGTACGGGTAGAACGCGTCCGAGACCAGGGGCGCCGCGGACGCGGGCAGCCGCCAGGAGACCGGCAGCCGGTGCTGCGGCAGCCCGGGGTTGTGGGCGAGCAGCGTGCTGACGGCGGAGGCCGAGGGGTCGTACGACAGCCCCGCCCACTGCTCGCTGCCGACGATCGCGAACGGGTCCAGCTGGCCGGGGTCGCCCACGAACAGCGCCCGCTCGAACAGGCCGGCCACCGCGAGCAGCGCGTCGGAGCGCATCTGGTACGCCTCGTCCACGATCGCGTGCCGCCAGGGCTCGTCCACCTTCACATGCGCCCACTTGGCGGCCGTGGACAGCACCACCGGCAGCCCGGCGAGGTCGGCCGCCTTCGCCGACGTACGCACCTGGGGCAGCCCGTCCAGCGCCTTGTCGTACGCCTCGGCGTCGCTGCTGTGCAGCCGGCCCACCGGCAGCTCGGGGTTCTTCTCGGCGAGGCGCAGCACCAGGTCGTCCACCTGGGCGTTGGTCTGCGCCACCACCATCAACGGGCGTCCCGCGTCCGCGAGTTCGAGTGCCGCCCGCACCACCAGGGTCGACTTGCCCGCGCCGGGCGGCGAGTCGACCACCACGCCACGCTCGGCGGCGCTCAGCGTGTCGCGGAGGATCGCGTCCGTGGCGCGGGCGGCGGCGGCCCCGGGGTCGACGTCGACGGTCGTCACAGCACATCCTCCTCGGTGATCGGATCGGCGGCCTCCGCAGCGCTCTCGCCGGGCGGCCCGCCGTGTGTCCACGGGGTCTCCTCCGGGTCGGGCAGCTTCGCCCCGCCGCGCTGTTCGTGCTCGAAGAGGGTGAAGCAGACCCGGTCGCCCTTCTCCGGCACCGAACCCGGCTCCGGCTCCCTGCCGCGGCCCATCTTGTCGAGGATCCGCAGCACGACCGCGTCCTCCGCCGCCCGCTCCACGAACTCCGCCGACTGCGGGCGGCCACCCAGCGAGCGGTACACCTTCGCCCGCTCCAGCAGCTGCGGCCGGTCGTCGGTGCGGACCGTCACCAGCGGGCGCGGGCTCGGCCGCTTGCCCTCGCCGTACGCCATGACGACCTCGGTCACCTCGCCCGCGAACGCCTCCCCGGCCAGCCGCCGCCCCGCCATCACCAGCGGATCGTCCAGCGCCTCCTGCGCCTCCAGCCGGGCCTGTTCCCGCTCCCGGGTGGCCAGTTTGTTCGCCGCCGTCACCGCGTCGTCCCGGCGCGGCTGCGGCGGCTCCCCGGCCAGCACCCGGTCCCGGTGCCCGGTGAACGACCAGCGGTCCCGGATCCAGCGCTCCTCGGCCCGCCCGCCCTCCGGCAGCGCCCGCAGCAGGTCCAGGCCCCGCCACACCGCGTCCCAGGTGGGCCGGGCCTGGCTCTCGATCAGCTCGTGGATCTCCCGCTCGGCCCGGGTGAGCGCGGCCAGCCGGTCGTCGGCCTCCAGCGGGTCCTCGGCGGCGGCGAGCGCGGTGCGCGCCCGGTCGTACCGCTCGATCGCCGGGGCCAGCAGCTTGTTGTCGAACGCCGGGTCGGTGGCCGGTCCGGCGGGCGGGCACCGCAGCTGTCCGGCCGGGTCCCGGTCCAGCTCGGCCGCCCGCGCGGCCTCGGCGCCGCTGCTGCCCGCCGGGGGGTCGAGCCAGGCCAGCAGCGCGCCCAGATGCTGGTCCTCCAGGCCGGACTGGCCGGTCGCCCAGTGCCGGGAGAGCACATCGGTGAGGGCGAGCAGCAGCGCGGAGCCGGGGACCCGGGACCGCTCCCCGTAGTGGGTGAGCCAGCGCCCGAGCAGCGGCACCCGGGGCGGCGCCGGATAGGGCGCCTCCGGGTCCTGTTCGGCGGTGCGGCGGAACCGCATGGAGCGGCCCAGCAGCCGGACGAACGCCAGGCCCGCGCGGCTCGGCACGATCAGCTGGGGCGCGTCCGCGCACAGCTCCGTCTCGACCTTGACCCGCTTGCCGGTCTCCGGGTCGGTCTCGGTGCGCTCGGCGGCCTCCACCTCGGTGGCGTGGGAGTCGATGTACGGCAGGATCACATCGGCCAGCTCGGCGAGGAACGTGAAGCGCAGATCGCGGTCCCGGGGCTGCGGCACGACCAGCAGCCGGGGCGCGTCCCGGTCGGTGCCGACCAGCGCGCCGAGCGGGGCGCCGGCCTCGCCCGCGGTGGTGAGCGGCACGAACACCAGGGGACGGGCGGACAGGTGCCGGTGCCGCACGGTCGCGAGGGGCTGGGCCCGCCCGCTGCCAACGGCCTCCAGCCGGGCGAGGGTGTCGATCAGCGACATACGGCCGCCACCTCCCGCGCCCGGGCCTCCTGGAACGCCTCCGCGCGCAGGGCGGCCGCCCTGCGCAGGGCCGCGACCGCCGGATCGTCCGGGTCGCCCAGCTCGCCGTGGGCCGCCGCGAGGACGTCCTCGACCGTGGTCAGGCCGCCCAGTTCGGCGCGCAGCGGGCGGCCGAGACGGGTGACCGCGCCGGCCGCGCGGGCCCGCTCCCGGCAGTGGAAGGCCAGTTCGCAGGTGGACAGGCAGTCGGGCGCGTACGTCGCCGGGACCGCCGCCACCGCGGCGGTCAGCTCCTCGGGGTCCCGGTCGGGCGCGAAACAGGTGCCCTCGGGCAGCGCGTCGGCGATCTCCTCGATCCGGGTGAGCCGGGCGAGCTGCCGCGCGGTGACCGCCCGCTGCTTGCGCACGTCGACGGCGGAGCCGGCGGGCAGGTTCGAGAAGTCCTTGGGGCACACCAGCAGCACCCGGTGGCGCACCCGCGGGGCGGGGTCGAGGCGGGCGGCGACGTCCTCCAGGGCGAGCACGTACACCGCGGCCTGCCGGGCGGCGGCGCCCACCTTCGCCGGGTCCGCCGAACCGTCCAGCATCGGGAAGGACTTGATCTCCACCACGGACCAGCTGCCGTCCGGGTGCACCACCACCGCGTCCGGCTCCAGGAACGCGAGCGAGCCCGCCACGTCCAGGGCGAGCATCGGGTGGTCGAGCAGCGTCCAGCCGCCCGCGCGGGTGGCCTCGCGCAGCGCGAGTGCCGTACGGGCCGTACGACCCTCGGGGCCCTGGGCGGTCAGATCGGGCACCGCGGCGGCCGCCGGGGCCTCGGCGCCCGGGTCGAGCCGGGTGTGCGCGAGGCGCAGCAGCTCGGCGCCGCCGTCGGCCTTCACCTTCGCCTCGAACGCGTTGCCCCGGGTCAGCGCGAACTGCGACTGGCCGAAACCGGAGGGCGCCCCGAGCGCGCTCGCCAGCTTGGCCTTGTCCACTCCGGCGCCGTCCAGGATCGCCCGTCTGCGGCACCCGGGGTTCGCGGCCAGCGCCGCGAGGGCGCGCGCGTCCAGGGCCTTCGCCGGTACGTCGGCGCCGCGCAGCTCAGCGAGCCGGTGCCGGAGCCCCGTCGCCCGCGTCCGTGGGGGAGGGGTCCGGCTCGGCTGCGGCGCCGGGCCGCGACTCGCGCTGCCGTGGAATTCGCTCACCCGCGGAAGTCTGGCATCCGCCACTGACAATCGGGGAACCCCCGGCCCCGAAGCCCTTGAACAGCCGGGCCCGGACCAGGTCGACGGCCCGCAGCACGCGCGGCGCGAGCAGGTGGCCGACGCCCATCACGGCGATGCCGGCGAGCGCGTCCAGGAGGTAGTGGTTGGCGGTGCCCATGACGACCAGCGCGGTGCCCAGCGGATAGAGCACGGCCAGCACCTTGGTGAGCCGGGTGCCGCCGTGCCGCCACAGCATCACCCCGCACCACAGCGCCCAGCCGACGTGCAGGCTCGGCATCGCCGCGTACTGGTTGGTCATGCCCCCGAGGCCGCGCGGGGCGCTGGCGTCGCCGCCCCACCAGCCGTACGAGCTGTAGTGGGCCATGGTGTCCACGAAGCCCTCGTTCGCGGCGAGTAGCCGGGGCGGGCAGGTCGGCACCAGGGTGAAGCCGATCAGTCCGATGAACGTGGACGTCATCAGCCAGGCGCGGGCCCGCCGGTAGTGCTCCGCGCGGTTGCGGAACAGCCAGATGAGGATCGCGGGCGTGACCAGGTAGTGCAGCGAGGCGTACCAGAAGTCCGCGGGTATCCCGAGCCAGGGCTCGCGGGTGAACAGGCGGTTGAGAGGGTGCTCGGCGTTCAGGTGGAGCAGCTTCTCGGCGCGCAGCAGCGCCAGGCCGTGGTCCACGGCGTCGTCGACGTCACCGCGCACCAGGAGGCGGCCGGCCGAGTAACAGCCGTAGACCAGCAGGAGCAGCGGCAGCTCGGTCCACCAGCGCAACCGGGTGCGGGGCGCCACCTCGGTGCCCGGTGTCTCGGTCTGCGCCATCCGATCGCCCTCCCCCTTCTGCGGTACGGCCGCCCGGCGGGCGACCGTGCCACTTTACGGTGTCCTTCTACTGCCCACGCGGGTGCTCCCGAGTCGTCCGGTGTGGGCGGCTCCGGCCCACAAAGACGCCGAGACCGGGCGCGGGGTTGCCCCCGAGGGGGTGAGCGATGATGGAGGGACCGACTCTTGTTGTTCCTGTGACGTCCTGTGGGCGTCCGCCTCCCGGAAAGGTCCCCCATGGCACCGCGCATCCTGCTGGCCCGGCACGGACAGACGGCTTGGTCGCTGTCCGGCAAGCACACCGGCAGGACCGATGTGCCGCTCCTGGCGGAGGGCCGGCACGGCGCGAAGCTGCTCGGGGAACGCCTGCACCGGGCGCCGCTGGACGGACTGCCCGGTGTGGAGGTCCGCACCAGCCCGCTCGTGCGCGCCGCGGAGACCTGTGCGCTGGCCGGGTTCGGGGAGCGGGCCGAGACCTGGGACGCGCTGATGGAGTGGGACTACGGCGCGTACGAGGGCCTCACCCCGGCCGAGATCCAGGCGATCCGCCCCGGCTGGCTGATCTGGCGCGACGGCGTCCCCGAAGGGGAGAGCGTCGCCGAGGTCACCGCCCGCGCGGACGAGGTCGTCAGCTGGGCCCGCGCCGCCGACCGCGATGTCCTCCTCTTCGCCCACGGCCACATCCTGCGCTCCCTGGCCGCGCGCTGGCTGGGCTTCCCCCTGGACTTCGCCGCGCGCATCCGCCTCAACCCGACCTCGCTCTCGGTCCTGGGCTGGGCGTACGGCGAACCGGCACTGGAGAGCTGGAACGACGTGGGCCACCTGGCGGGCTGACGTGCGCCACCTGGCGGGCTAGGGACCTGCCGCTACGCCCCCGCCACCCTCGGGTACGCCTTGTGCCGGTCGAGGAAGTCGGAGACCCCCGCGGCCCGCCGATGCGGCAGCAGCACCCGCGCCGTCCCGGCCAGCATCGTCTGGATCCGGGACGACTGCACCTGGTCGAGCAGCGACAGCACCCGCGCCCCCGCCTCCGCCGCCTCGTCGGGACGACCCTCGCGGGCCAGATCGTCGGCGAGTTCCGCCGTGTACAGGGCGATGTTCCGGGTGAAGTGGGGGTCCTGGAGGTCCGCCGCCCGCTGGGCGTGCCGGGACGCCCGCGGCCAGTCGCCCAGCATGGACCAGCACTGCGCCTCCAGCCCCTCCAGCTCGGCCTCGCCGTAGAAGCTCATCCACTCGGGGTCGGCCGCGCAGCGCCCCCGCGCGAACAGGGCCTGCGCCCGGGCGAGCGCCCGCGCGCAGCCGGTGCGGTCGGCCAGCCCCGCCCAGGGGCCGCCCGCTGCGCGGCCTGCGCGGCGCGCACCGCCTCCCGGGGCCGCCCCGCGTCCCGCGCCAGGAACGCGGTGTTGCAGAAGGCGTGCGCCTCCAGCCCCTCGTCCCCGGTCATCCGGGCCGTGGCCAACGCCTCCGCGTAGTGCGAGCGCGCGTCGTCGAAGCGGCCGGAGTCGTGCGCCAGCCAGCCCACGGAGATGGCGAGTTCACCCGCGCCCGTGTGCAGCCGCTCGACGGTGGCCCGCCGGGTCGCGCCCGCGTCCAGCAGCGCGTACGCCGCGCGCAGGGGAGCCGCCGCGCGCCGGTAGAGGCCGTCCGCGCCGTGCCGGTCGTCCAGCAGCCGGATCCGGCGGACCGCGTCCTCCAGGGCCGTCGCCTCGGTGCTCCCGGGCCGGCGCGAGCGGCGGGGCGCGGGCACGGTGTCCGGGGTGGGCCCCAGCGGGCCCAGCGCGGCGGCGGCCACGGTGGCCCCGCCGGTCATGAATGCGCGACGCAGCACGTCGCTCTCCTCGTGGTTCGGATGGTCGTACGGGTACGGCCCCGGGGGGCCGCACACCTCGTGCGGGTCATACGGGTCATGCGCGTCGTGCTGGTCCTGCGGCTCGCCCGGGTACCCGGTGACGGCCTCCTCCACACCGCCCGCGGTGCGCGCCCGGGGGACGGTGCGCGCCGCGCGGCCGCGGACGGACGAGCGGGGCGCGAAGCCGAGGTCGGCGAGCGTACGACCGGGGAACATATGCAGGAACACCCGCTCGTAGGCGTAGTTCGGGCAGCGGATCTCACCCGCCTCGACCCGCCCGACGTAGCGCGCGTCACAGCTCACCCGCTCACCGATCTCCCGCGCGGCCCGCCGCACCAGCGCCGCGAACTCGGCCGGTGAGCGCCGGCCGCGCAGCCGCCGGAAGGCGAGGTTCGGCCGGGATGGCCGTTCGGGCTGTGACGAGGTCACGGTAGACGACGCCATGGCCGGGTCCTCTCGTGCGAACCGTCGAACCATGCCGGTGCCGGGGCGGGTTCGGGACATGGCGCCCGAGTGGTGCCCTGGTTCCGGCGAGCAAGAACGTACCGGCTGTGAGGGTCCCGCCACGCTGGGTTTGGCCACAAAAGCGGATATCTCATCCGTGATCTGCCATGAAGTGCCATCCTTTGCGGCGCACTTGTGCCGTAGCCGTTGACACGGTGGCGCGTTGAACGTGTTGACCGCGACAGTGCTGTGTGGTGGAGGCGGGCATGGAGACCAGCCAGAGCAGTGAACCGTGTACCTCGCCGTCGCCGCCCGCCCCGGGCGACACGGTGTGCGACCTGGTGACCGTACCGGCCCGGCAGGGCCTGGAAGCGGTCGACATCCTGCGGCGCGCGGCCGCGGACGCGGTCGGACCGGTGCTGCACGACGACGACCGGGACACCCTCGGCTTCCTGGTGCCCGCGGGCACCGCGGCCGGCTGGGACGTGCCGGGCAGCACCTGCACGGAGACCAACGGGCGCGGTCTGCGGCTCGCCCCGGACCCCCCGGTCGCGGGCGCCGACTGGCTGCTGCCCCCCGGTGACGACGCCGACCTCGCCACCGACCCGGCCGTCCTGCGCGAGGCCCTCGGCGAGGCGGCGCGCCTGATCGAGGCCGCCGACAAATGCTGCTGAAACGTTTACCGCGGGGACCTGAGAAAATGGGCGGATGGGCAGGTCAAGGAACCCGCGGCGGGCAGCGGCCGCCACCGCCGCCGTAGAAGAAGCCGTCGACGGCGGTCTCGCGCGACTCGTCCCCGACCCTGACCGCAGCCGGGCCTGGACGCTGCTGATCGACGGGGCGCCACAGTCGCACGTCGACCTGGACGACCCCGGGTATCTCTCCTTCGAGTACCAGCGCCGCCTCGGCCATGTCATCGACCTCGCCGCGCCGCCCGGCAAGCCCGTGCACGCCGTCCATCTGGGCGGCGGCGCCCTCACCCTCGCCCGCTATGTCGCCGCCACCCGGCCCCGGTCCACCCAGCAGGTCGTGGAGCGGGACGCGAGCCTTGTGCAACTGGTGCGGCGGGAGCTGCCGTTGGATCCGAACGCCCGGATCCGGGTGCGCTCTGCGGACGCCCGTGCGGGACTCGGCAAGGTGCCCGACGGCTGGGCCGATCTGATCGTCGCCGATGTCTTCAGCGGCGCCCGCACCCCCGCCCACCTCACCTCCACCGAGTTCCTCGACGAGGTGCGCCGCGCCCTGAAACCGTCCGGGATCTACGCCGCCAACCTCGCCGACGGCCCGCCGCTCACCCATCTGCGCGGCCAGATCGCCACCGCGGCCGCCCGGTTCACCGAACTCGCGCTGATCGCCGACGCGGCCCTACTGCGCGGCAAACGCTTCGGCAACGCGATCCTGGTCGCCTCCGACCTGCCGCTGCCGCTGTCCGAACTCACCCGGCGCGCGGCCGGTGACCCGCACACCGCCCGGGTCGAACACGGCCGTCAGCTCACCGACTTCACCGGCGGCGCGCGGCCGGTCACGGACGCGGCGGCCGTGGACTCCCCGGCGCCGCCGCCCTCGGTGTTCCGCTGAATCCCGGTGCTCCACTGAACCCCGGTGCTCCACTGAGACTCAGCGGCCCACCGGAACCCGGCGGTCCGCCTCAGTAGGTGCCGATCTCCACGTGCGGCGGGCCGTCGTGCCAGGTGCAGAACACCGACACCCGGTCCGTGCCCCGGCTGAACTCCACCCGGATCCACGTCCCCGTCTTCCACACCTGCATCGACCAGCCGGCCCCCGGCGTCGCCGAGACGAGCGTGGCATCGGCCGCGCCCAGCTCGAACACCGCACGGCCGCCGTCGGTGTCGTACGCCTTGACCTCGCCGGAGGCGGTGGCGGAGGGGCGGGGCGCGGAGGGGCCCGGGGAGCGGCCCGCGGTCGCCGCGGGGGAGGAGGGGGAGGACGACGGGGACGGGGACGCGGGGTGCGATCGGGACGGCCGGTGCGACGGCGGGGCGTCCGGGGCCGTGGCCGATGTCGCCCTCGTCGTCGGGGCGCCCGCTCCGACGACCGGCAGCGCGCGCGGCGGGGCGTACGCCGTCCCCGCCATCACCGTGTGCACGCCCCACCACGACAGCGTGACCGCCGCGCCCGTCGCGAGCAGCCAGGCCAGTACGTGTACGAGTCCTCTGCGCATCGCGTCCATCCTGCCCCACCGGACACACCCGATCGGCACCGGTTGTCCACAGCCGCGGAGTTGTCCACAGGCCCGCACCGGGCTCTCGCGCATGGCGTACGGTGCGGCGCATGGCAAGTCTGCTCGTGGTCGAGGACGACCAGTTCGTACGCTCCGCGCTCATCCGGCAGTTGACCGACGCCTCGCACACCGTGCGCTCCGTCGGTACGGCACTGGAGGCGCTGCGCGAGGTCGCCCATCACCGTTTCGACGTGGTCGTCCTGGACCTCGGACTGCCGGACCTGGACGGCTCCGAGGCCCTGAAGATGCTGCGCGGCATCACCGATGTGCCGGTCATCATCGCCACCGCCCGGGACGACGAGGCGGAGATAGTGCGGCTGTTGAACGCGGGGGCGGACGACTACCTGACCAAGCCGTTCTCCGTCGGCCACCTCTCCGCCCGGATCGCGGCGGTGCTGCGCCGGGCCCGCGCCACCGGCGGCGAGGTCCCGCCCTCCACCGTGCTGCGCGTCGGCGGTCTGACCGTGGACCCGCTGCGCCGCCAGGCCGAGCTGGACGGCACCCGGCTCGACCTCACCCGCCGCGAGTTCGACCTGCTCGCCTTCCTCGCCGCTCGCCCCGGCGTCGTCGTCCCCCGCAGGGAACTGCTCGCCGAGGTCTGGCGGCAGTCGTACGGCGACGACCAGACCATCGACGTCCATCTGTCCTGGCTGCGCCGGAAACTGGGGGAGACGGCGGCCCGGCCGCGCTATCTGCACACGCTGCGGGGTGTCGGCGTGAAGCTGGAACCCCCGGCGGACCCGGAGCCGGTGCGATGAGGTGGGCCCTGGTCAAGGTCTGCCTGGCGGTCACCACCATGGTCGTCGTCGCCTTCGCCGTGCCGCTCGGCCTGGTGGTCCGGGAGATGGCCCGCGACCGCGCCTTCGCGGGCGCCGAGCGGGAGGCCGCCGCCGTGGCGCCCGCGCTGTCCATCACCACCGACCGGGACCAGCTGGAGCGGGTGGTGGCCGCCGCGGGCGCCGACTCCGGGATGGCCGTCCACCTGCCCGCCGAGGGTGCCCGCGGCGCGCTCGACATCGGCGCCTCCCGCGCCACCGGCCATGACGTCCAGGCGGTACGACGGCTCGGCCGGGCCTCCACCGCCACCGTCACCGGCGGCTTCGCCCTGCTGCAACCGGTGGCGCTCGGCTCCGGCGCGATCGCCGTGGTCGAGGTGTACGTCCCGGAGTCCGAGGTGACCCATGGCGTCGGCACCGCCTGGGCGGTGCTGGCCGGGGTCGGGCTCGCGCTGATCGTCGGCTCGGTCGCCGTCGCCGACCGGCTCGGGGTGCGCATGGTGCGGCCCGCGCGCCGGCTGGTCGAGGGCGCGCGGGAGCTGGGCGAGGGCGAGCTGGGCGCCCGGGTGCCGGAGGAGGGCCCGACCGAACTGCGGCTCGTGGCGGTCGCGTTCAACTCCATGGCCGACCAGGTCGTCCGGCTCCTCGCGGGGGAGCGGGAGCTGGCCGCCGACCTCTCCCACCGGCTGCGCACCCCGCTGACCGTCCTGCGGCTGAACGCGGCCTCGCTGGGCGCCGGTCCGGCCGCCGAGCAGACCCGCGCGGCCGTCGCCCAGCTGGAGCGCGAGGTGGACATCATCATCCGCACGGCACGTGAGGCCAAGCCCCAGACGGCCGCGCCCGGACCGGGCACCGGGTGCGACGCGGCCGAAGTGGTGGGCGAGCGGATGGAGTTCTGGTCCGCGCTCGCCGAGGACGAGGGCCGCACCTGGCGGGTGGCCGGGGTGGACCGCCCGGTGTGGATACCCGTGGCCCGCGCCGACCTGGCCGCCGCCCTCGACGCCCTGCTCGGCAATGTCTTCCGGCACACCCCGGAGGGCACCGCCTTCGCGGTGGACGTGCACCAGGGCGAGGACGCGGTGATCGTGCTGGTCTCCGACGCGGGCCCCGGCATACCCGACCCCGAGGCGGCGCTGGCCCGCGGCCGGGGCTCGGGGACCACGGGCTCGACCGGGCTCGGCCTCGACATCGTGCGCCGGCTCGCCGAGTCCACCGGCGGCGATGTCCGTATCGGCGCCTCGGTGCTCGGCGGCAGTGAGATACGCATCCGCTTCCAGCGGGACGCGCGGGGGCCGCGGCGGCGGGGACACCGGGGTGCCGTGCGACGGCGCGGGGCACGCCGACTGGTGCCGACCTTTAACCGGCCCCGATCCCTTCCTTAAGCGAACCCTAAGGACCGGGACGACCGTCCGCATCAAGCGGTTTGCCCGATTCCGGCTCGCTAGCGTGCTGCCGCACCACACCCCCCGTGACGAACGAAGGCAGGCATGCGCATGAGCACCCACCGGCGCAGGATCAGTGGCAGGAACAAGGCGATAGGCGGCATCGTCGCCGCGGCCGTGGTCGGCGGCGGCGCGCTCCTGTTCACGGGCACGGCGAACGCCGCCGGGGTGAACGCCGCGTACACCAGGACCAGCGACTGGTCCACCGGCTACACCGGCCAGTACGTCGTCACCAACAACAGCACCCAGCAGGAGAAGACCTGGACCCTGGAGTTCGACCTGCCGGCCGGGGCGAAGCTGTCCTCGCTGTGGAACGGCGTGTCGAGCGTCAGCGGGAGCCATGTCACGGTCCGCCCGGCGAGCTGGGACACCGCGGGTCTCGCCCCCGGCAAGTCGGTGACCGTCGGCTTCGTGGTCGAGGGCGGCGGCGCCCCGACGGGCTGTCGTATCGACAACAGCTCCTGCTCCACCGACGGCGGTCCGGCCCCCGAACCGAGCGGCCGCCCCACCGAGACCGGAACCCCCACCCCCACCCCGACCCCCACGCCCACCAGGACGGCCACCCCCACCCCCACGCCGACCACGAGCACCGGCTCGGGCACCGCCGCGTCCGCCGGGTTCGCGCCCTACGTGGACACCTCCCTCTACCCGGCCTTCGACCTCCTCGGCGCCGCCGACGCCACCGGGGTGAAGAACTACAACCTGGCCTTCATCACCGACGGCGGCGGCTGCACCCCCAAGTGGGGCGGCGTCACCGATGTGACCAGCGACGCCGTGGCCGCGCAGATCGGCGCCCTGCGCGCCAAGGGCGGTGACGTCCGGGTCTCCTTCGGCGGCGCCTCCGGCTCCGAGCTGGCCACCACCTGCTCCTCCGCGGACGCGCTGGCGGCGGCGTACGGCAAGGCGATCGACGCGTTCAAGCTGACCAAGGTCGACTTCGACGTGGAGGGCGGCGCGCTGCCCGACACGGCCGCCAACACCCGCCGCGCCCAGGCCATCGCCAAGCTCCAGGCCCAGCACCCCGGCCTGGACGTCTCCTTCACCCTCCCGGTGATGCCCGAGGGCCTCACCCAGGACGGCGTCAATCTGCTGTCCAACGCCAAGGCCAACGGGGTGAAGACCGGCCTGGTCAACATCATGGCGATGGACTACGGCTCCTCGTACAGCGGCGACATGGGCGGCTACGCCGAGCAGGCCGCGACCGCCACCCAGGCCCAGGTCAAGAGCGTGCTCGGGCTCTCCGACGCGGCCGCCTGGAAGACCGTCGCCGTCACCCCGATGATCGGGGTCAACGATGTCTCCGCCGAGACCTTCACGGTCTCCGACGCCACCCAGCTGGCGGGCTTCGCCGCGGCCAAGGGCCTGGGCGGGCTGTCCATGTGGTCCGCCGCCCGCGACCAGCAGTGCCCCGGCGGCCCCAAGCCCTCCGCCGACCCCACGTGCAGCTCTATCGCCCAGGACAAGTGGGCGTTCTCGAAGGCCTTCGCCGCCTTCAAATGAGGCGTGTGAGGCGCGGGCACGTGTGAGGGGCGCGGCAGCGGGATGCCGCGCCCCTCGCGCACGCGGTCAGCTCACGCCGCGTCGACCGGCGGCAGCTCCCCGGTCCGCGCCGCCCTGCCGTACCAGTGGGCGCTCGACTTCGGGGTGCGCTCCAGGGTCGCGTAGTCGACGTACACCGCGCCGAACCGCTTGCCGTAGCCGTACGCCCACTCGAAGTTGTCCATCAGGGACCACAGGTAGTAGCCGCGCACATCGGCCCCGTCCGTGATGGCGCGCTCGACCTCGGCGAGGTGGGCGCGCAGGTAGGCGATGCGCTCGGGGTCGTGCACCCGGCCCTCGGCGTCCGGCTTGTCGTCGTAGGCCGCGCCGTTCTCCGTGATGTACAGCCGCAGCCCCGGGGCCTCCCGGGAGTACCGCATGATCAGCTCGTGCAGGCCGCTCGGGTCGATGGTCCAGCCCATCTCGGTGCGCTCGCCCGGCGTCTGGTGGAACAGCACGTCGTCGGCGCCGGGCCAGGGGGAGTGCGCGCTGGCGCCGTGGCCGTCCGCGCGCGGGCCCGCGACCTTGCCGGGGGCGGCGGAGACCAGCGCGGGGGTGTAGTAGTTCAGGCCCAGCGCGTCCAGCGGCGCCTTGGCCGCGGCCAGGTCGCCGTCCCGCACGAACGACCAGTCGGTGACCGAGGCGGTGTCCGCCGACAGCGAGGCGGGGTACGCGCCGTGCAGCATCGGACCGTGGAAGACGCCGTTGGCCAGGTCGTCGATGCGCCGGACCGCCGCGAGGTCGGCCGGGTCCTGCGAGAGCGGCCGTACCACCGAGGAGTTGAGGCTGACCGCGATCTGGTTGCGGGTCGGCATCACCGAGCGCAGCGCCGAGACGGCGAGGCCGTGGCCCAGGTTGAGGTGGTGCGCGGCGCGCAGCGAGGCCGCCGGGTCGGTGCGGCCGGGGGCGTGCACCCCGGAGCCGTAGCCCAGGAAGGCGCTGCACCAGGGCTCGTTGAGGGTGATCCAGTGCTCCACCCGGTCGCCCAGGGCGTCCCCGACGAGCTGGGCGTACTCCGCGAAGCGCAGCGCGGTCTCCCGCTCCGGCCAGCCGCCCGCGTCCTCCAGCTCCTGCGGCAGGTCCCAGTGGTAGAGGGTGACGGCGGGCTGGATGTTGTGCTCCAGCAGGTCGTCCACGAGCCGCCGGTAGAAGTCCAGGCCCACCTGGACCGCGGGGCCCCGGCCGGTCGGCTGCACCCGGGACCAGGAGACGGAGAACCGGTAGGCGTTCAGGCCGAGGTCGGCCATGAGCGCGACGTCCTCGCGGTAGCGGTGGTAGTGGTCGACGGCGATGTCACCGTGGTCACCGCCCGCCGTCCTGCCCGGGGTATGGCTGAACGTGTCCCAGATCGAGGGGGTGCGGCCGCCCTCCCGCACCGCGCCCTCGATCTGGTACGCCGAGGTCGCACAGCCCCAGAGGAAGTCGGTCGGGAAGGTGACGGGGGTGAGGGGTTCAGGCATGGAAGCGCTCCCAGGATGAGTTGGAGGGACCGGAGGTGGGGTGCGGACCGGGCGGGCGGGCCCCGGGGTGCGGCACGGCGCGGTCCGGGGCGGACGGACGAGGGGGCCGGGCGGCGACGGCCCGGCCCCGTACGGGGTGATCGGCCGACCGGGCTCAACCCTTGATCGCGCCCTGCATGATCCCGCCCACGATCTGCTTGCCGAACAGCAGGAAGGCGATCAGCAGCGGCAGGGTGCCGAGCAGCGCGCCCGCCATGATCACCGACTGGTCCGGGACATAGCCGGTGCCCAGCGAGTTCAGGGCCACCTGCACGGTCGGGTTCTGCTGGTTCAGGGCGATGATCGGCCACAGGAAGTCGTTCCAGGCGAACACGAAGGTCAGCAGGCCGAGCACCGCCATCGCGGGCCGCGCGGCCGGGAAGACGACGTGCCAGACGATGCGCAGACTGCTCGCCCCGTCCACCCGGGCCGCCTCCACCAGCTCCGAGGGCAGCGCCTGTACCAGGTACTGCCGCATGAAGAAGGTGCCGAAGGCGGTCACCAGGCTCGGCAGGATCACCGTCTGGAGCTGGTTCGACCAGCCGAGGTCCGCCATCCACAAGTACAGCGGTACGACGGCCAGTTGCGGCGGGATCATCATGGTGCCGATGGTCAGCAGCAACAGCAGCCCGGAGAAGCGGAACCGGAGCTTGGCGAAGGCGAACCCGGCCAGCGTCGCGAACAGCACCGTGCTGACCGTGATGCTGCCCGCCACGAACACCGAGTTGACCATCGCGGTGCCGAGCCCGGCCTGGTCCCAGGCCGCCTGGAGGTTGCTGAACAGATTGCCGCCGAACCACAGCGGCGGCGGGGTCTGCGCGAGCCGCCGGTCGGTGCGGGAGGCCGCGATCGCCGTCCACACCAGCGGGGCGAGCGAGACCAGCGCGAAGACGGCCAGCACGACGTACGTCACCGGGCCCGCGTGCAGCTGCTTGCCGGCGCCCAGCACCCGGCGCCGGGTGCGCGTGGGCCGCGCCTTCGGCGGCAGCGTCAGTTCACTGGTGGTCATTGGGATTTCCTCAGCCGTCGGGTGAGCAGCAGATTGACCGCGGCGATGATCAGCAGGATCAGGAACATCGACCAGGCGATCGCGGACGCCTTGCCGAGGTTGCCGACGATCCAGCCCTGGTCGTACATGTACAGACCGAGCGTCTGGTACTGGTGCTCGGAGCCGCCCTTGGACCCGCTGACCCCGCCGAACAGCAGTGGCTCACCGAAGAGTTGGGTGGCGCCGATGGTGGAGACCACGACCGTGAACAGGATCGTCGGGCGCAGCTGCGGGACGGTGACATGGCGGAACTGCTGCCAGCGGTTGGCGCCGTCGAGCGACGCCGACTCGTACAGGTCGACGGGTATCGCCTGCATGGCGGCGAGATAGATCAGCGCGTTGTAGCCGGTCCACCGCCAGACCACGATGGAGGACACCGCGAACTGCGAACCCCAGTCGGACTCACGCCAGTTGACCGGCCCCACCCCGACGAAGTGCAGCAGCCAGTTGACCATGCCGCCGTCCCACGAGTACAGCAGCGTGAACACCAGGGTCGCCGCGGCCACCGAGGTGGCGTACGGGGTCAGCATCACCACGCGCCACACGGTCGAGCCGCGCAGCCGGTAGTTCAGCAGATGGGCGAGCCCGAGCGCGGCCAGCAGCTGCGGCACCGTCGAGATCACGCCGATGGTGAAGGTGTTCTTCAGGGCGTTCCAGAAGAAATCCGAGGACAACAGGTTCTTGTAGTTGTCCAGGCCGGTCCAGGTCTGGTGGTCCAGCGAGGAAAGCTGCACATTGTGCAGTGAGTACCAGGCCGTGTAGAGCAGCGGGACCAGGGTGAAGGCCCCGAACAGGATGAAGAAGGGGGCGACGAACGCGTATGGCGACCCCTTCATGTCCCAGCGGTAGAGCCGGCTGCGCCAGGAGTCGGCCGGGGGCCCGCCGGGGCCGTGAGCGCCCCGGGCCGCGCCCGGCGGGGTGCCGGGCGCGGCCGCGCCCGGCGGGGTGCCGGGCGCGGCCTCGGCGCTCGACGCGGAGTGCGCGAGAGCCTCGTTGGAGCTGGTCACTGGCCGAGCACGTCCTTGATCTCCTTGGCCGCGGCGTCCCAGCCCTGGGCCGGCGTCTTGCCCTTCTGCTCGACCTGGAGGATGCCGACGTCCGTGATGGCGGTGGTCATCGGCTGGTCCTTGATGCCGAAGATCTGCGTCGGGATCGTCTTCGCCGAGTCGGAGAAGATCTGGGTGAGCGGCGCGTTCGAGAAGTAGGCGGTGGTGTCGGCGGCCGGCTTCAGGTTCGGGTAGGCCGAGGGGGTCGACGGGAAGCTCGCCTGCTTGGAGAACACCTTCTCCTGCTGCGCGGGCTCGGTCAGCCACTTGGCCAGCGCGATGGCCTCCTTCTGGTGCTTGCCCGCGTTCGGCACACCGATCCAGGAGCCGCCCCAGTTGGACGCGGTGGGCGCCGCCGCCACGTCCCAGTTGCCCTTGCCGGAGTCACCGGACTTCTGCTCGATGTAGCCGACCATCCAGGCGGGGCAGGCGACGGTGGCGAAGGAGGCGTTGGCGTAGCCCTGGTCCCAGGTCGGGTCGAACTGCTTGAGCTTCGCCGACATGTTGCTGGTGGCGACGGTCATCGCCACGTTCCATGCCTTCTTCACGCCCTGCGACTTGTCCCAGATGACGTTGCCGTCCTTGTCGTAGTAGCGGTCCGCGCCGCCACCGAGGGCCGCGTTGTACACGGAGGCCGCCGAGTCCACGTACTTGGTGCCCTTGGGCGCCTTCTGCATGTACTGCTTGCCGACGTCGACGTACTTGGCCCAGTCGCCCTTCCACATCTGGGCGAGCTTGTCCCGGTCGGTGGGCAGGCCCGCCTTCTGGAACAGGTCCTTGCGGTAGCAGATCGCCATCGGGCCGATGTCGGTCCCGAGCCCGATCAGCTTGCCGTCCTTGGTCGTGGCCTGGGCGTTCTTCCAGTCCAGCCACTGGGACTTGTCGACGTACTTGCTCATGTCGACGAACTTGTCGGCCTGGGTCTGCACGGCCTCGGTGATGTTGCCGATCTCGATGGCCTGAATGTCATCGGTGCCGGAGCCGGCCTGGAGGCGGGTGAGCACCTTCGGCCAGTAGACGTCGGTGCGGGTGGTGACGTTCTCCTTGATGTTGATGTCCGGGTGCAGCTTCATGTACTCGTCGTAGAGGCCGGCCTGCTTGTAGCCGAAGACGCCGTAGGTCCCGACGGTCAGCGTGATCTTGCCTTTGCCGTTGCCGCCGTCCGCGTTGTCCGAGGAGCCGTCCTTGGTGTCCTTGGCGCAGCCGGCCAACAAACTCGTGGTCAGCGCGGCGACGGCCGCCAGGGCCATCATCCGCCTGGACCGGCGGAAGTTCGTGCGCATTGCGTCCTCCTGTTGCCTGACGTGCCGACCCCCCGGCCGACTGCATGGAATCGGGCCCGTTCGTCACGCGCTGCGGCTCGGGCGGGGAACGTGCGGGTTGTGTAGGTGTCAGGTACTGTGGGAGCGCTCCCACAAGTGATGGCTTGAAGAGTCGTCGGTTCGGAGCGGGGTGTCAAGGGACCTGACGCGGGGGGTTGAGTTCAGTTATCGGAGCGTTAACTGGCCCGCACGGGTGGGGCGTTCGGGGCGCCGGGGGCATACGGGGCCGATGGGGTCCCGGGTGGGACTGTTAGATTCCAGCCAACCGGAGGAAGCGGACAGCCGGAGGAAGCGAGGGAGGCGGAGCGCATGGCGAGCCACGGAGTGCGGGGCCGGAGCGGGGGCCGACCCACGCTGGAGGAGGTCGCCGCGCGTGCGGGGGTCGGCCGGGGCACGGTCTCCCGGGTCATCAACGGCTCGCCCCGGGTCAGCGACGCGACCCGCGCCGCGGTGGAGGCGGCCGTCGCCGAGCTGGGCTACGTCCCCAATACGGCGGCCCGCGCACTGGCCGCCAACCGCACCGACGCCATCGCGCTCGTCGTCCCCGAGCCGGAGACCCGGTTCTTCGCGGAGCCGTACTTCTCCGACATGCTGCGCGGGGTCGGCGCCGAACTGGCCGACACGGAGTGGCAGTTGCTGCTGATCTTCGCGGGCAACGACCGGGAACGGCGGCGCCTCGCCGAGTACTTGGCCGCCCACCGCGTCGACGGCGTCCTCCTGGTCTCGGTGCACGCCGACGACCCGCTCCCCGAACTGCTCTCCCAGCTGGAGATCCCGGCCGTGGTCAGCGGCCCGCGCTCGGCCACGGAGACGCTCACCTCGGTCGACTCGGACAACTACGGCGGTGCCCGCGCGGCCGTGGAGCACCTGCTGGGACGCGGCCGCACCCGCGTCGCCCACATCACCGGCCGCCTGGACGTCTACGGCGCCCGCCGCCGCGTCGACGGCTACCGCGACGCCCTGCGCGCGGCGGGCCATGAGGTGGACGAACTCCTCATAGAATCCGGCGACTTCACCGAGGAGGGCGGCCGCAAGGCGATGTCCGCCCTGCTGTCCCGCCGCCCCGACCTGGACGCCGTCTTCGCCGGCTCCGACGTCACGGCCGCGGGCGCCCGCCAGGTCCTGCGCGAGTCCGGGCTGCGCATCCCCGACGACGTCGCCCTCGTCGGCTACGACGACTCCGCCATCGCCCGCCACATGGACCCGCCCCTGACCAGCGTCCGCCAGCCCATCGACAACATGGGCCGCGCCATGATCGACCTCCTGCTGACCGAGATATCCGCCAAACGCCCCTCGGGCCTGCGCCGCGGCGAACGACGGCACGCGGTCCTGCCGACGGAGCTGGTGGTGCGGGCGTCGTCGTAGGGACTGCCTTGCGGTGGCCCCACTTCGTACAAGGCTTGAACCTCGGGATGCCCGGAGTCCACCTGGAGAGTGACGACGCCGGCCGTCACCGGTCGGCCGGGGGCGCTCTCGGGGGAACCCCTCAGGGGATGACGATCACCGGCCGCCGTGCCCGGCGGGCGAGGCGGCCCGCGACGGAGCCGAAGATCCGGCCCACGATCCCGTGCGTGGAGCCGACGACGATCGCGTCCGCCTCGTACTCCCGCCCCACCTCCTCCAGTTCATGGCAGATGTCACCGCCACGCTCGACGAGGATCCAGGGCACCTCGGACAGATAGTCCGCGCAGGCGAGTTCTAGACCGAGCACCTCCGTACGGTGATCCGGCACGTCCACGAAGACCGGTGGCTCGCAGCCCGCCCATACCGTGGTGGGCAACCGGTTGGCGACATGCACGATGATCAGACCGGAGTGGGAGCGGTGCGCCATGCCGATCGCGTACGCGAGGGCGCGCTCACTGGAGGTGGAGCCGTCGAAGCCGACGACGACTCCGTGCCGGAAGGCGGGGTCGCAGGAATGACATGACTCTTCGGCCGCCTGGGGATCGGCCGCCGTAGGATCGGCGACCGGTCGCTTGCGGTCCGCGGGTTCGAAGAATTCGTGACCGGCCATGGCTGTCTCGGCGTTGTGATCCTTTAGGGGATGGGACGACGGTGTGCAGCGGAGCTGTGTCCGGGAAACATCTTCCCCACCCCATACCCCCAAGGGTACGGCGGCACGCCTCCCGAGCCCAGATCCCTTGCACGCTCCGTAAGCGGCACCCCGACATCCGTAGGGGTTCACCGGAGCATGCACGAGCCGCGCCCGTTACGCAATGCTCGCTGCCCCGTACAGGCGCTTTGCACAGCGTTCGCGGGCGCACGGCCGGTGACCGACCGCTCGGCCGGGCGTTGAAGAGGGTGAGCCACCGCCACGGGGAGCCACCAGGCGCCACCGGACGCCACCCGGCCGACACGGCTCGCCACAGGGAGTACGAGATGTCCGGACCCCGGTCCCGCCACGAGGAGCCCGGCGCGCAGGACAGCACGGGCGAGCTGATCCGCTGGGCCGCCTTCACCTGCGTCCTCGTCCCGGTGGTCCTGCTCTGGTACGGCACCTCGCTCGCCGGTGCCACGGGCACCGCGCTGGGCCTGGCGGCCGTCACGAGCGCGTGCCGGCTTCTGCTGCGGCGTTCGGAGCGCGGGGCGCGACGCGGCGCACGCCGGGGTGCGGGCCGGAGCCGGGGGCGTGGATCACGGCCGGAGCCGGGGGCGTGGATCACGGCGCGCCGGGACGCGGGGGGCCGGGCGGGACGGCGGCCGGGGCGGGGGCCGTAACGGAGCCCGGGGCGGCGGGCGTTGCGGCGTGCAAAGAGGTGGACGTCACACCCGGGAGCGGACACCGGTCGACTGACCGGTTTCCATGCTTCCAAGCGCTTCTTTTCAGCCAACTTCTGGATATCGCCCAAGGGGGGTCCCCGGTACCCCCCAACCCCCGTTCCACCTGCACGGAAAGGGTCTACAGGGCGCCGCGCACCCTACGCGGTTTGGCCACTGCCCCGAGGCGCACTTCCCTGCACGCCCCACGAGTGCAACGCTTCGTGATCGAATGCTTCACGCCAAGTTGTCATGTCGACAATGTGCCGCATTTGGAACTGGTCACCGTGCGTCCGCGGGACCCAGTAGATTTCGATCTTGACTGTCTTTACGGCGGGGGACTCGTGCAGGACCGAGGGGAAACGTGCAGGAGCGACACAACCGAGGAGCCGCGACCACCGAGGGGGGCTTAGCAGTATGAGCCACGACTCCACTGCCGCGCCGGAAGCCGCTGTCCGGAAACTGTCCGGGCGTCGCCGCAAGGAGATCGTCGCGGTGCTGCTGTTCAGCGGCGGCCCCATCTTCGAGAGTTCCATACCGCTGTCGGTGTTCGGCATCGACCGCCAGGACGCCGGGGTGCCGCGCTACCGACTGCTGGTGTGCGGCGGCGAGGAAGGTCCGCTGCGGACCACCGGCGGTCTCGAACTCACCGCCCCGCATGGGCTGGAGGCGATCGCCCGCGCCGGAACGGTCGTCGTACCGGCCTGGCGCTCGATCACCGCGCCACCGCCCGAGGAGGCGCTCGACGCGCTGCGCCGGGCGCATGAAGAGGGCGCCCGCATCGTAGGGCTGTGCACCGGCGCGTTCGTGCTCGCGGCCGCCGGACTGCTCGACGGCCGCCCGGCGACCACCCACTGGATGTACGCGCCGACGCTGGCCAAGCGCTATCCGTCGGTGCACGTCGACCCGCGGGAGCTGTTCGTCGACGACGGCGACGTGCTGACGTCCGCGGGTACGGCGGCCGGAATCGATCTCTGTCTGCACATCGTGCGGACGGACCACGGCAATGAGGCGGCCGGCGCGCTGGCCCGCCGACTCGTGGTCCCGCCGCGCCGATCGGGCGGTCAGGAGCGCTACCTCGATCGGTCTTTACCGGAGGAGATCGGCGCCGACCCGCTCGCCGAGGTCGTCGCCTGGGCGCTGGAGCACCTCCACGAGCAGTTCGACGTGGAGACGCTGGCGGCACGCGCGTACATGAGCCGTCGTACGTTCGACCGCAGATTCCGTTCGCTCACCGGGAGCGCGCCGCTGCAGTGGCTGATCACCCAGCGGGTGCTCCAGGCGCAGCGGCTCCTGGAGACGTCGGACTACTCGGTGGACGAGGTGGCCGGCCGGTGCGGGTTCCGCTCGCCGGTCGCGCTGCGCGGGCACTTCCGCCGCCAGCTCGGCTCCTCCCCGGCCGCGTACCGGGCGGCGTACCGGGCCCGTCGGCCCGGCGCCGACAAGCCGGGTGAGGCGGAGGCCGCGCTCCAGCAGTCGGCCGGGCAGCCGTTGCCGCCCGCGGGGCTGCCGGGTCCGGGGCCGCTGGGCGCCATGCCCTCGGTGCTGCACGCCGAGCGGGACAACGGGGTGCCGATGCAGAGCAGGCGCACGGCGGCGGCCGGGGCGATGTCGCTGCTTCCGGGGCCGCGTTCCGGAAGCTGAGCGGACGTCCGGAGCCGGAAGGCCGGGGCCGGAAGGCCGGGTGAGGGGGTACGGGGTCCAGACCTCGTACCCCCTTGCCTCGTCCCCGCCGCTCCACCGACTTCCGGGACGACGCGGGGCATCCAAAAGGCGAGGTCCGCCTTAGGGTGGTCGCATGAACGATCGCATGGTGTGGATCGACTGCGAGATGACCGGCCTCTCGCTGTCCGACGACGCTCTCATCGAGGTTGCCGCCCTCGTCACCGACTCCGAGCTGAACGTACTCGGCGAGGGGGTGGACATCGTCATCCGCCCGCCGGAGCGGGCGCTGGAGACGATGCCGGAGGTGGTGCGTCAGATGCACACCGCGTCCGGGCTGCTCGCCGAGCTCCCGAACGGTACGACCCTTGAGGACGCCGAGGAGCAGGTCCTGGCGTACATCAAGGAGCATGTGAAGGAGCCCGGCAAGGCTCCGCTGTGCGGCAACTCGGTCGGCACCGACCGCGGCTTCCTGCTGCGGGACATGCCGACGCTGGAGGACTGGCTGCACTACCGGATCGTGGACGTCTCCTCGGTCAAGGAGCTGGCCCGCCGCTGGTACCCGAGGGCGTACTTCAACAGCCCGGAGAAGAACGGCAACCACCGGGCGCTCGCCGACATCCGCGAGTCCATCGCCGAGCTGCGCTACTACCGCGAGGCCGTCTTCGTCCCGCAGCCGGGACCGGACTCGGAGACGGCGCGGACCATCGCGGCGAAGCACGTGCTGCCGGCGGCGAAGTAGCCGACCTGCCGGCGGCGAAGTAGCCGACGGAACAGGCCGCCCCGGGTCCGCCCGGAGGCCGTTCGGGGTCCGCTGGGGGTCCGCGCGAAAACCTGTGCGCGAGCACCCCCTCGGACCCTGTAGACTTCTTCTCGGCCGGTCGGGGAAACGACAAGTTTCCAAGCGCCGGTCATGGTGGGTGTAGCTCAGCTGGTAGAGCACCTGGTTGTGGTCCAGGATGCCGCGGGTTCGAGTCCCGTCACTCACCCTCATCGGAAGAGGCCGGTGATCGCAGAAATGCGGTCACCGGCCTCTTCGCGTATCCGATGGCGGCAGGCGGACGAGCGGCGCCCCTGTCCCCCGGGGATCACCGGGGGACAGGGGCGCCTACGCCACGTCTCCTGCTCGTCCTACTCGACCGTCACCGACTTCGCCAGGTTCCTCGGCTTGTCGATGTCCCGGCCCAGGGCCTTCGCCGTGTGGTAGGCGAGGAGCTGGAGGGGGATGCCCATCAGGATCGGGTCGAGTTCGTCCTCGTTCTTCGGGACGAGGATCGTCTGGTCGGCCTTCTCCTGGTGCTGGTGGGCCACGGCGAGGATCTTGCCCTCACGGGCCTTGATCTCCTCCAGCGCGGCGCGGTTCTTCTCCAGCAGGTCGTCGTCCGGGATGATCGCGACCGTCGGCAGCGCGGGCTCGATCAGGGCCAGCGGGCCGTGCTTCAGCTCGGAGGCGGGGTAGGCCTCGGCGTGGATGTACGAGACCTCCTTGAGCTTGAGGGAAGCCTCGCGGGCCACCGGGTAGCCGCGGACCCGGCCGATGAAGAGCATCGAGCGGGCGTCGGCGTACAGCTCGGCCAGCTCCCTGATCTGCTCCTCCTGCTTGAGGATCTCGGTGATCTGGTCGGGCAGCCTGCGCAGGCCCTCGATGATCCGCTTGCCGTCGCGCACCGAGAGGTCGCGGGTGCGGCCCAGGTGCAGCGCGAGCAGCGCGAAGGCGACCGTGGTGTTGGTGAAGCACTTGGTCGAGACGACGCAGACCTCGGGGCCCGCGTGGACGTAGATCCCGGCGTCCGCCTCGCGGGCGATCGCGGAACCCACCACGTTGACGACGCCGAAGACCCGCGCGCCCTTGCGCTTGAGCTCCTGCACCGCGGCGAGCACGTCGTACGTCTCACCGGACTGGGAGACCGCGACGTACAGCGTGTCGGGGTCCACGACCGCGTTGCGGTAGCGGAACTCGGAGGCCGGCTCGGCGTCCGCGGGGATGCGGGCCAGCTCCTCGATCATCTGGGCGCCGATGAGCCCCGCGTGGTACGAGGTGCCGCAGCCGAGGATCTTCACCCGGCGGATCTGCCGGGCCTCGCGGGCGTCCAGGTTGAGGCCGCCGAGGTGCACGGTGGAGAAGCGGTCGTCGATCCGGCCGCGCAGCACGCGGTCGACCGCGTCGGCCTGCTCGAAGATCTCCTTGTGCATATAGGTGTCGTGGCCGCCCATGTCGTACGACTCGGCCTCCCACTCCACCGTGGTGGGCTCGGCGGTGGTCCGCGTGCCCTCGGTGGTGTAGGTGCGGAAGTCGTCGGCCTTGAGGGTGGCCATCTCGCCGTCGTCCAGCGTCACTATCTGCCGGGTGTGCATGACCAGCGCGGCGATGTCCGAGGCGACGAACATCTCCTTCTCGCCGATGCCGAGCACGACCGGGGAGCCGTTGCGGGCCACCACGATGCGGTCGGGGAAGTCGGCGTGCAGCACGGCGATGCCGTACGTGCCCTCGATCAGCCGGACGGCCTGGCGGACCTTGTCCTCCAGCTTGTCGGCGGTGGCGCGGGCGATGAGGTGGGTGAGGACCTCGGTGTCGGTCTCGGAGAGGAACTCGACGCCGTCCGCCTCCAGCTTGCGGCGCAGGTCGGCGGCGTTGTCGATGATGCCGTTGTGGACGACGGCGACCTTGTTGTCGGCCGACATGTGCGGGTGGGCGTTCACGTCGGAGGGGGCGCCATGGGTGGCCCAGCGGGTGTGGGCGATGCCGGTGGTGCCCTTGAAGCGCGCCGGGACCTTGGCCTCCAGGTCGCGCACCCGGCCCTTGGCCTTGACCATCTTCAGGCCGGACGCCTTCGGGGAGGTGACCACGATGCCCGCGGAGTCGTACCCGCGGTACTCCAGCCGCTGGAGGCCCTCCAGGAGGAGGGGGGCGACGTCACGCTTCCCGATGTAACCGACAATTCCGCACATATGCAGGTATTCCTAGCCGTAGACCATGCGGCGCAGCTGCCTGAGCGTCAGCTCGGGCGGTGCCACCGCTCGATATCTGAGGTCCGCCTCGATCCGTTCGAAGATCGCCGCGTTCACCAGGCCCTGGGCCTGGAGCTCGCGGTGGCGGCGACGGACGAAATCCTCCGTCGACTCGTCGAAATAGGCGAGCACGTCCTGGATCACCCGCAGCGCCTCGCCCCTGCCGAGGGGCGTGGATCGCGTCAGATGATCTACGAGTTCGTCGTGCACCCGTAGATCCTCTGGTACCGGCGCGGGTTTCGCAAGAATCCTGCCCGATATCGGGCACCGAGGGGGTGGGCGAGGTGCTGAACTCCTGTTCGGTCGCTGTGTTCTGCGTCACTCAAGGGGGCGATCAGCGGAACTCGTCGGCCGGACGGGGGCCGGCGGCCGGGGTCGTGGGCGGGCCGAACCAGCGTGTGAGGGCGGAGCGCAGTTCGTGCGGGTCGTCGTCCGGGCCCGCCCAGCAGACGTAGCCGTCGGGCCGGACCAGCAGCGCTTCGCCCTCGTCGGCCAGGGGTCCGCGGTCGAGGCGGTCGACGCGGTCCGACCAGGCGCTCGCCGCGGCGGTGACCGCTGACGCGGCGTCGGCCAGCAGGGCTCCGCGCCCGTCCGGCAGCCGGACGCCGGGCGCCCGCGCCCCCAGCAGCGGATGGTCCGGCGCGCCGGGCATGGGATAGCGGATGTCCGTGCCGGCGATCATGGCGGCGACGCGGCGGTTCGCCTCGGGCACGGTGAGCAGGTCGGTGAGCAGGTCGCGTACCACCATGGCGTCCGGGTCGGGGAGCGTCAGCACCATCTGGGCCTGGGTGTTGGCCAGGACCCGGGCGCCGACGGGGTGCCGCTCCGCGTGATAGGTGGCCAGCAGCCCGTCCGGGGCCCGGCCCCGGAGCGTGGCGGCCAGCTTCCAGCCGAGGTTGAAGGCGTCCTGCATGCCGAGGTTGAGGCCCTGCCCTCCGGCGGGGGCGTGGATGTGGGCGGCGTCACCGGCCAGCAGGACGCGGCCCTCGGCGTAGCGCTCGGCCTGCCGGGAGGCGTCGGTGAAGCGGGAGGCCCAGCGTACGGCGCGCAGTGCGCGGGGCGGGCCGGGGCAGCGGGCCAGCGCCGCGCGCACCTCGTCGTCGGTGACGGGGGCGTCGCGGTCGACGCCCTGCTGCTCGGGGCCGCCGAGGATCAGCCGGTGCACGCCGTCGCCGAGCGGGAGCAGGAAGGCGACGCCCTCGGGGTCCGGGGTGAGGTCGGGCAGCTGCCAGGACTCGCCGGGGCCGTCCGATCCGCCGTCGGCGGGGGCGAGTTCGATGTCGGCGACGGCCATGCCGACGCGGCCGTCCCGCCCGGGGAAGGGCGTGCCCAGGAGGTGGCGCACCGTGCTGCGCCCGCCGTCGGCGCCCACCAGATACCGGGCCCGGCAGGTGGACTCGGTGCCGTCGGGGCCGAGGAGGGTGGCGGTGACCCCGTCCGCGTCCTGCCGCAGCGACGTCAGCTCTCGTCCGCGCAGCACGGGGACGCCGTACCGGGCGAGGTGGTCCTCCAGGAACTCCTCGACGCGGGCCTGGGGGATGCCGACCTGGTGCGGGAAGGCCGTGTCCAGCGCGCTGTAGTCGAGCGGCAGTCCGGCGAAGTGGCCGGCGGGCAGGAGGGTCAGCGACCGGTCCAGGACCGGTGCCAGCCAGCCTCGGCAGTCCAGCACCTCGGCGGTGCGCGGTTGCAGGTTGAGCGCCTTGGAGTGGCCGGTCCGGTGGGGCAGTCGCTCCGCGACGGCCGCGCGCACTCCGGCCAGGCCCAGTTCGTTGGCGAGCAGCAGGCCGGTCGGGCCCGCTCCCGCGATCAGTACCTCGATGTCGGTGTCCACCGTCGCTTCCCTCATACCTTCAGGCCGTTGCGGGTGACGTACCAGTTGTGGAACCCGATCAGGCCGCCGAGCATCGCCAGCCAGAGCAGGGTGCTGGTGAGCGGGAAGGCGTCCACCGAGATGGTGTACACGAGCACGACGCGCAGGACCGCGTCGAGCAGGAACACCGCGCCCCACACCGCCGTGAGCGTCCGCAGATGGTGGCGGAACGCCGGTTCCGTGTCCCAGCGGGCCTCCCACTCCCTGAGGCCGGTCTCGCCGACCTTGGCGATGACGATGCCGCGCGAGGAGGTCATGATGAACGGGCGCCGGGTGAGGAGAGTGCCGAGGATCCAGCATCCGATCGCGGCGGTGACCCAGCTGTCCCTGAGGTTCAGCACCCGCGGGCTGCCGGTGACCATGGACAGCGCGGTGGCGAGGGCCACCAGGCTCAGCGAGAACAGGGCCATCGCGTTGACCCGCCGCTGCCGCACGATGCCGTAGCCGATCCACGGCACCAGCAGCAGACCGCTTGCGACCAGCGCGAGCCACTGGCCGGTGCCGGCGGCACGCAGACCGTAGTAGGAGCCGAGCGGCAGGACGAGTTCGAAGAGCAGCTGCGCGCCGATCTGCCGGCGGAGCGCGGTGGTACGGCGGCGGGCCTCGGCCGCCGTAGCCGCTTCGGCCGCTGTGGCCGCTGTGGCCGCTGTGGCGGCTGTGGCGGCGGTTCCGGCGGTTTCAGCGGCCGGATTCGGGTCGGTCTGTGGTACCTGGCGGGTGGCCATGGCGATTCCCCCGTGTGTGTCGTGTCCGTGATTATCGTGAGCTGGCACTGCTGGCACTGGTGGCGCGGTCGAAGAGGTCCGCGAGCTCGCGGCCCGCGGCGCGTACGTCGAGGTCGGGCTCGTCGCGGGCGCGGCGCACGACGTCGTCGATGGCGGCGCGGATCGCCCGCATCAGCACCCACGGGTCGAAGTCGCAGAACTCGCCCGCCTGTTGCCCCTTGCGGATCTGCTCCACCTGGAAGGCGAGGACCGCCTCCATTCCCTGCGTGAACGCGACCATGCCGGGGTCGCCGCCGCGAAGGTTGCCCAGGACCTCGGCGAGCGCCGCCAGATGGTTCGGGTACTCGGCGAGCAGATCGAGGTTGCCCTCGATGGAGGCGCGCAGGCGGGCCGCGTAGCGCTCGTGGGCCTCGATGCGGGGCCGCATATAGACGTCCGCGACCCGCATCGCCTCGGCGACGACCTCGCGCATCAGGTCGTCCCGGCCGTCGAAGTGGTAGGAGATCATTCCCGTGCTGCTCAGCCCCGCACGCTGCGCGATCTTCATGAACGAGGCCCGCTGGTAGCCGACCTCGGCGATGACGTCGATCGCCGCGGCGACGATCTGGGCACGGCGGCCCGTCTCCGTGAAGGACTTGGCCCGCCCTCCAGCCCGTTGCTTGCCCGTGCTGTTTCCTGCTTGCATGAGCAAGACCTTAGCCGTGTTTGCTTGCCTGAGCAAGACAACTGCCGCACGGAGGGCCCCAGTAGAGTGGGATCCGTGACCAACCGGGGGCACATCAGCATCAGTTACGAGAAGCGCGCGAGCATCGTCATCCCGCTCACGCCCGGGGCGGGTCTGCCCACGCACAGCCACCCCCAGCACCAGCTCACATGGGTGCCGACCGGACTGCTGACGATGGCGGTGAACGACTCCCAATGGGTCGTGCAGCGCTCGCGCGCGCTGTGGCTGCCCGGCGGCGTGGAGCACGCCATCCTCCCCGGTTCCTCCTGCGCGATGCTCTCGCTGTACTTCGAGCCGTACGAGTGCCCGCTGCGCTGGGAGGCGCCGACCGTGCTCGACGCCACCGGACTGGTCGGGCCGTTGCTGTCCCACCTCGTGGAGCTGGGCGACGGCCCCGATGCCGCGGACCGCCGTGCCCGCGCCACGGCGGTGCTGTGGGATCTGATGAAGCCCCTGTCGGTCACCACGCTCCCGACGATCCTTCCCACCGACCCGCTGGCCCTGCGGATCGCCCTCGCGATACGACAGGACCCGGCGGACGGCAGGGACTTGGCGGACTGGGGCCGGGAGGTCGGCGCCTCGTCCCGCACCCTGTCGCGCCGGTTCCGGGCCGAGACCGGGGTGAGCTTCACCAGCTGGCGTACCTTCCAGCGGCTCAGCGCCGCGCTGCCGCTGCTGGGTGCCGGGCAGCCGGTCGCGCGGGTCGCCCGCGCGGTCGGCTACGGGAGCCCGAGCGCGTTCGTCGCCGCGTTCCGACGGGAGATCGGCGCCACTCCGGCCGCGTACTTCGGCGCGAGCGGCGCCGGGCCCGGACTCACCCCGTCGTGAACTCCCGCGCGGACGCCCGTCGGCCGACACGGCGGCGGTCGATCGCGAAGGCGGCCAGCGCGAGCACCACCGAGGCCGCGGCGACGGCCGAACCCAGGGTCAGCATGGAGTTGAGCGCGTCGACCGACGCGTGGTCGGCGACCCGGGTCAGCGCCGGCGCGCTGTCCCGCAGCCCCGGCGGCAGCGCCGCGACCACCTGGTGACCGGACGCGGACCCGACCTGGTGGACGAACTGTTCCCGCAGCTCCCGCGGCACCGCACGCGTGCCGGGGAGCGCCGCGATCCCCGAGGCGGCCTGGTGCTCGGCCACATGACTGAACATCGAGCCGAGCCCGGCGATGCCGACCGCCATACCGATCTGCCGCAGCGTGCCGAAGGTGGCACTGGCCATGCCCGCGTTCTCCGGTGCGGCGAAGGTCAGGGACGCTGCCTGGTTGGCCGCGGTGATCGCGCCGAGGCCGGCCCCGCCGATCACCTCCCCGGCCAGGAAGTGGGTCCAGCCGTCGTGGTGGCCGAAGCCGCCGAGGAGGAACATGCCCACCGCGACCAGCGCCATGGTGGCCGTCAGCGAGACCGAGATCGGCAGCTTCTTCGCGAAGACCGCGGTCAGCGGCGCGGCGATCATCGCGCTGACGCTGATCGGGATCACCCGCAGTCCCATCTGGAGCGGGGTGCAGTCGAGCGTGCCCATGAGGAAGAGCGAGAGGTAGGTGGTCGCGGCCATCAGCGTGGCCATGTGCCCGACCGACACGATCGCGGTGCCGACGAACCCGGGCTTCCGTGCCATGGCGAGGTCGAGCAAGGGGTGTTTGGCCCCTCTCATCTGCCAGGCCAGAAAGCCGAGTACGAGCACGGCCGCCGCGCTGAGCAGTCCGATCACGGTCGGCGACGTCCAGCCGAGCGCGCTGCTGCGGGTCACGGCGAACACCCCGGTCACCAGGCCGCCGGTGAGCAGCAGCGAGCCGAGTCCGTCCGTCCGGAGGCCGGGGGCCCGCGGCGGCTCGGGCATCTTCAGCGCGGCCAGTACCAGGACCGCGGTGCCGATGGGCAGGTTGACGGTGAAGATCGAGCGCCAGCCGAACTCCGTCACCAGCGCGCCCCCGATGACCGGGCCGAGTACGGTCGCTCCCGCCATCACGGCGCCGTAGACGCCGATCGCCTTCGCCCGGGCCGCGGCCTCGGGGAACGCGGCCGACAGCAGCGGCAGCGCGGTGGCGAAGAGCATCGCGGCGCCGACGCCCTGGACCGCGCGCAGGGCGTCGAGCTGCACAATACTGCTCGCGAGCGTCAACGCCAGCGACGCGCCGGTGAACACGGCCATGCCGGACAGGAACATCCGCTTGCGTCCGAGCCGGTCGCCGAGCGTGGCGAAGGTCAGCATGAAGCCGGCCAGCGGGATCGAGTAGGCGTCCACGACCCACTGGAGGCCGTCGATGGAGGCGTCGAAGCGCGATCGGATGTCGGCGAGGGCGGCGGTGACGACGGTCGCGTCGAGCATCAGCATGAAGATCGCGACACAGACCAGCAGCAGCACCAGTCCCGATCGGCGTGCTGCGTCCACGGGCGGCACCCCGCGTGCGGTCGGCAGGGTCAAGGACATGGATCCCCCTTGTGAACAGGTGTCGAGGAGTCGCGGAGAAGCACCGCCGTGCGCGGTCCACGCCGCACCGATCACGCTAGGGACCGACCGGCCTGACGGAAACAACGCACCGGGACTACCGATGTCGCGCGGCGGACAGCCCGGCGGACAGCCCGGCGGGAACGCGGAGCGGCCCGACTCCCTTGTCCCGGCCCGGGGTGAGCCGCGGGGCGTCACCGTCGAAGACTCGGGTGCCGTCCTTCTGGATGGTTTCGGCGGATCTGCGGGAGAGTGGTCACGACCAGATTCGAAGGGAGCGCATGTGACACGGAACGACCGTACGACTCCCCGAACCGCCCGCGTCCTCGGTTCGCTGCTGCTTGTCGCGGCGGCCGGTGCCTTCACCCTCGGCGCCGCGCCCGCACCGCCCGAGGCCCCCGTCACCCCCCTGAACCAGGTGGTCCCGGCCCCCGCCTCCGTCACCCCGGGCGGAGCGCCGTACCGCATCACCCGCGCCACCGCCGTCCGGGTGGACGGCTCGGCCGAGGTCCGGCGCGTCGGCGCCTATCTCGCCGGCATCCTGCGGCCCTCCACCGGCTATCCGCTGCCGCTCACCGAGCGCGGCGGCGGGGGCATCCGACTGCACCTGGAGAAGGGGGACTTCGGCGCCGAGGGCTACCGGCTGCGCAGCGGCCCCGCCGGTGTCACGCTCACCGCGAGCGCCCCGGCCGGTCTCTTCCACGGCGTGCAGACGCTGCGCCAACTCCTCCCGGCCGCCGTCGAGAAGAGGACTGTCCAGCACCGCAGCTGGCGGATCGCCGGCGGCACCGTCGAGGACCGTCCCCGCTACGCCTACCGGGGCGCCATGCTGGACGTCTCCCGGCACTTCTTCACCGTCGCCCAGGTGGAGCGGTACATCGACGAACTCGCGCTGTACAAGGTCAATGAGCTGCATCTGCACCTCAGCGACGACCAGGGCTGGCGCATCGCCGTCAACTCCTGGCCCAGGCTCGCGCGTTACGGCGGCGCGAGCGAGGTCGGCGGCGGCAAGGGCGGCTTCTACACCCAGGCCGAGTACCGGCGCCTCGTCTCCTACGCGGCCTCCCGCTATGTGGAGGTCGTGCCCGAGATCGACCTGCCCGGCCACACCAACGCGGCCCTCGCCTCCTACGCGAAGCTCAACTGCGACGGCGTGGCACCCCCGCGCTACACGGGCACCGAGGTCGGCTTCAGCTCGCTGTGCGTGTCCAAGGACGTCACGTACACCTTCGTGAACGACGTCATCAAGGAGCTGGCCGCGCTCACCCCGGGCCGCTATCTGCACATCGGCGGCGACGAGGCGCACTCCACCAGCCACGCCGACTATGTGACCTTCATGGACCGCGTCCAGCCGATCGTCGCCAAGTACGGCAAGAAGATCATCGGCTGGCATCAGCTCACCGGCGCCCACCCCGCGCAGGGCGCCCTCGCCCAGTACTGGGGGCTGGACAGCACCAGTGCGGCCGAGAAGGAGCAGGTGGCGCAGGCCGCCCGCAACGGCACGGGGCTGATCCTGTCCCCGGCCGACCGGGTCTATCTCGACATGAAGTACACGAAGGACACCCCGCTGGGGCTCAGTTGGGCCGGGCTGGTCGAGGTGCGCCGGTCGTACGACTGGGATCCGGGCGCCTATCTGGCGGGCGTGCCCGCGTCGGCGGTCAAGGGGGTGGAGGCGCCCCTGTGGTCGGAGACGCTGAAGACCTCGGCCGACATCGACTACATGGCCTTCCCCCGGCTGCCCGGCGCGGCCGAGCTGGGCTGGTCGCCCGCCGCCACCCATGACTGGGACAGCTACAAGGTACGGCTGGCCGCCCAGGGCCCACGCTGGGACGCCCTCGGCATCGGGTACTACCACTCGCCGCAGGTGCCTTGGCCCAGCGGCTGAGAAGAAGGTGAACGGACGCCCCGGAGGACCGTACTCCGGGGCGCCCGTCCGTCGGTGTCCGGCGTCAGCGGCCGGCCAGCGGATTGCGCAGCGTGCCCACCAGCTGGAGCGCCCCGGAGGGATCCGCGAGGTCCACCATCTGCCGGTTGTCGCGCAGCTGGAGCCGGTTGAGGCAGGACAGCGCGAACTCGGGCGCGAACAGGTCGTACTGCCGGAACCGGTCGGCGAGTCGGGGGTTCGCCTCCTGGTACTCGCGGGAGATCTCCGCGACCGTCCGCCAGAACTCGTCCTCGGTGAGGACGCCCTCGGCGGCGAGGTTCGCGGCGAGGAAGCGGAAGAAGCAGTCGAAGACATCGGTGAAGATCGACAGCAGCTTCTGGTCCTCCGGGATGTCGGCCCGGATCCGGGCGACCTCCGGCGGCAGCACGGCGTCCGGGTCCATCACCACGATCTCCTCGGCGATGTCCTTGTAGACGGCCCGCTGCACGACCCCGTCCCGCAGCACCAGGATGGTGTTCTCGCCGTGCGGCATGAACGCCAGGTCGTAGGCGTAGAGGCTGTGCAGCAGCGGGGTGTAGTACGCCCGCAGGTACCGGCGCAGCCACTCGGCGGGCGCGAGCCCCGACCGCTCGATCAGGACCCCGGCGACGGACGCGCCCTCGTGGTCGACATGCAGCAGGGAGGCCATGGTGGCGAGCGTCTCGCCGTCCGCGAGGGAGGGCACCGGGCTCTCCCGCCACAGCGCGGCCAGCATCTTGCGGTAGGGGGAGTAGCGGTCGGTGGCCCGCTCGTACTCCAGATGCCGGTAGCCGACGGCGGCCCGCTCGCGGATGATCGTCAGGCCGCTGCCCTTGAGCACCGGGTCGTTCTCGATCAGCTGGGCGAGCCAGTCGTTGATGGCGGGGGTGGCCTCCATGTAGGCGGCCGAGAGCCCGCGCATGAAGCCCATGTTGAGCACGGACAGGGCCGTCTTCACATAGTGCTTGTGCGGGGCGCTGGTGTTGAAGAAGGTCCGGATGGACTGCTGGGCGAGGTACTCGTCGTCGCCCTCGCCGAGCGGCACGAGGTGCCTGCGGGCCACTTCCGCCGCGAAGGTGACGGACAGCTTGTTCCACCACTGCCAGGGGTGGACGGGGATGAGCAGGTAGTCGGCCGGGTCGAGGCCCTGCGCGGTCAGCGTCCGCCCGAACCGCTCGACGGTCTCCTCGCCCAGCTCCGCCCGGATGAAGCCTTCGTACTCGATGCCGGTGCCCGCGGTGAAGGCGGCGCGGGAGCGGTGCGCGGCCAGCCACACCAGCCGGACCGGGTGCGCGGTCTCCGGGGCGTACGACAGGTACTCGTGGACCCCGAAGCCGAGCCGCCCGTTGTTCGCGACGAAGCAGGGGTGGCCCTCGGTCATCCCGGTCTCGATCGCCTGGAAGCCGCTCGACGCCAGCTCGGCCGACGTGACCTGGTGCTTGGCGAGCTTGTAGCAGGTGCCGGAGAGGGTGGAGGAGATCTCCTCCAGGTACACGGGCAGGATGGCGTCGCTCAGGCCGAGGGAACTCTTCAGCTCGATGAAGAAGTCCAGCGCGGCGAGCGGGAGTTCCTCGCCGTCGCGGTGCCGGGTGATCGAGCCGGCGTCGACCTCCCAGTGGTCCAGGGCGCGGCGCACGGCGGTGAACCGGTAGGCGGTGAGCTTGTCGTCGCCGCGCACGACATAGCCCTCGCCGTCCTCCTCGGGGGTGATCAGGCGCTCGTGCGCGAACTCGGCGAGCGCCTTGCGGATCAGCAGCCGGTTGGCCTGCGCCCAGCGCTCGGGGGACAGATGGGCCACGGACTCGGCGGGGGTCATGCGGTCACCGCCTTGGTGAACTGCTCGCGGGTGCAGAAGCTCAACAGGGCCTCTTTCTCCGGCTTCTGGATCTCGCGCTCGGCCACGAACCCGACGGCCGCGTTCAGCGCGTGCACCGCCTTGTTGCGCACATCCGGCTCCACGACGACGCGCTCGACGGCCGGGTCCTCGAAGAGGTGGGCCATGACGGCGGTGATGACGGCCTTGGTGAACCCGTGCTCGGGGGTGTCGGTCGCGGGGGTCAGGAAGTGCATCCCGACATCGCCCGGCCGCGGCTCGTAGAGGCCGACCAGTTCCCGGTGGGCGGGGTCGTACTTCTCCATGAGGAAGGCGGGGGCGCCGTCCCGGAGTCCGAGCAGCGCGTGCTGGTGCTCGTCGGCGGCTATCTCCATGTAGGTCCGCTCGACGTCCTCCAGTCTCGCGCCCTGCATCATCCAGAAGGCGGCCTTCGGGTGGGTGACCCAGGAGTGCAGCAGCTCGGCGTCCTCGATCGGGTCGACGGGCCGGAAGGCGAAGGTCAGGTCGGTCATACGGCGAACTCCTGGAAGGCGATGGACTTCTCGACCGGGTAGTACTCGCTGCCGAGCACCTCGCGGATGATGCTCGCGTTGCGGTAGGGGCCCATGCCCAGGTCGGGGCTGGTGATGCTGTGGGTGTGGACGCCGGCGTTCTGGAGGAAGACACCGCGCCCGGTGACGTCAATGGCGTAGTTGCGGGCGACGTCGAAGCGGCCGTGGCCGTCGAAGCGCAGCCGCTCGCGCAGCGGGGCGAGGAAGGCCGGGGGCGCGTAGTGGTAGCCGGTGGCCAGCACCAGGCCCTCGGTGCGGATCTCGAAGTCCTTGCCCTGCTCGTCCTGGCGGAAGCCGAGGGTGTACGCCCCCTCCTCGTGACGCGCGCTGTGCAGCGAGGAGTTGGTGAGCAGCCGGGTGGGCACCGGCCGGTCCCCGCTCGTCACGTTCTTCTGGTACAGCAGGTCGAAGATCGCGTCGATGAGGTCCGAGTTGATGCCCTTGAACAGGCCCTTCTGCTGCTTCTCCAGCCGGTAGCGGGTCTCCTCGGGCAGCGCGCGGAAGTAGTCGATGTAGTCCGGGGAGGTCATCTCCAGGGTCAGCTTGGTGTACTCCAGCGGGAAGAACCGCGGGGAGCGGGTGACCCAGTTGAGCTGGTAGCCGTGGACGTCGATCTCGGACAGCAGCTCGTAGTAGATCTCGGCCGCGCTCTGCCCGCTGCCGACCACCGTGATGGACTTCTTCCCCTGCAACTCTTCCTTGCGGTGCATGTACTGGGAGGTGTGCAGGAGGTCCCCGCCCAGGTCCCGGCAGGGCTCGGGGAGGTAGGGCACCGTGCCCGTGCCGAGCACGAGGTGCCGGGCGCGCAGGAGTTCACCGGCCGCGGTCCTCACGAGGTAGAGGTCGTCCTCGTACGACACCTCGGTGACGGTCGTGCCGAAGCGGACGCAGCTCAGCTTGCCGGCGGCCCAGCGGCAGTAGTCGTCGTACTCCACCCGCAGCGGATAGAAGTTCTCCCGGATGTAGAAGGAGTACAGCCGGCCCTTCTCCTTCAGGTAGTTGAGGAAGGAGTACGGCGAGGTGGGGTCGGCGAGGGTGACCAGGTCCGACATGAACGGGGTCTGGAGGTGGGCGCCGTCCAGGAACATCCCGGCGTGCCACTCGAAGTCGGGCTTCGACTCCAGGAAGACGGCGTCCAGTTCGGCGATCGGCTCGGTCAGGCAGGCGAGGCCGAGGTTGAAGGGGCCGAGCCCGATGCCCACGAGGTCGTGGATGCGGCTGGATTCAGGAAGCGCGGTCAAGGGACTCTCCCAGGTACTGCTCGGCGTGGCCGGCGATGAGATCGAGGACGGCGGCGATGTCGGACGGCGTCGTCTCGGGGTTGAGCAGGGTGAACTTCAGATAGTGGCGGCCGCCCACCTTGGTGCCCGCGACCACGGCGTCGCCGGAGGCGAACAGGGCCTTGCGGGCATGGAGGTTGGCGCGGTCGATCTCGGCCGGGTCGGTGACGGCGGCCGGTATGTAGCGGAAGACGAGCGTGGACAGGGACGGCTCGACCACGACGTCGTAGCGCGGGTCGGCGGCGAGCAGATGCCAGCCCTGGACGGCCAGGTCGCAGACCTCGTCGAAGAGTTCGCCGATGCCGTCCGCGCCCATGACGCGCAGCGTCAGCCACAGCTTGAGGGCGTCGAAGCGGCGGGTGGTCTGGAGGGACTTGTCGACCTGGTTGGGGATGCGCTCGCGCACCGCACGGCGCGGGTTGAGGTACTCGGCGTGGTAGGTGGCGTGCCGCAGCGTGGCCCCGTCGCGCACCAGCAGGGCGGACGAACTCACCGGCTGGAAGAAGGACTTGTGGTAGTCCACGGTGACCGAGTCGGCGCGCTCGATGCCGTCGATGCGGTGCCGGTACTTGCGCGAGGCGAGCAGCCCGCAGCCGTAGGCCGCGTCCACATGCATCCAGGCGCCGTGGCGGTCGCAGAGTTCGGCGATCTCGGGCAGCGGGTCGATGGAGCCGAAGTCGGTGGTCCCGGCGGTGGCGACGACCGCCATGGGCACCAGGCCCTCGGCGCGGCAGCGCTCCAACTCACGGGCCAGCGCGAGGGTCTGCATCCGCTTGTCGCGGTCGACGGGGACGGTGACGACCGCGTCGGGGCCGAGCCCGAGCAGTTTCGCCGACTTCTGCACGCTGAAGTGGCCGGCCTCGGAGGCGAAGATCCGCAGTTTCCCGAGGTCGTCGCCCTTGGCCTCCTCGCGGGCCAGCAGCAGCGCCTGGAGGTTGGACTGGCTGCCGCCGGAGGTGAACACGCCGTCGGCGGCGGGGCCGAGGCCGATCCGCGCGGTCGTCCAGTCGATCAGCTTGCGCTCGATGAGCGTGCCGCCGGCCGACTGGTCCCAGGTGTCCAGCGAGGAGTTGACCGCGGAGAGCACCGCCTCGCCGAGCACGGCCGGGATGACGACCGGGCAGTTGAGGTGGGCGAGGTAGCGCGGGTGGTGGAAGTAGACCGCGTCCTTCAGATAGACGTCCTCCAGCTCGTCGAGGACGGCGGCGGTGTCGCCGAGCGGGCGGTCGAGGTCGATGGCGTCGACGCGGGGGGACAGTTCGTCCACGGCGACGCCGGTGAACGGGCGCTCGGTGGCGGCGAGTTTGGCCGCCACCCGCTCGACTCCTTCGGTCACGGAACGGCGGTAGTGCTCCGCGGTGAGGCCATTGAGCAGGTGGGAGCGCATGGGGGGTCCTCCGTGGGGAAGTCCGTGGGGATTTAACTTAGGTTAGCCTAACCTAAGTTTCTTGGACCGGGACACACGTGTGCGGGGAACTCCCGCGGAAGGGCGGGTGACTATTCGCCGGTCGCCCGCAGCTGTTCCTCGGTCAGCCCGCGCCGCCAGTACCCGACGAAGGTCACCCTGCGCCGGTCGACCCCGAGGTCCCTGACGAAGTGCCGCCGCAGCGCCTTCACCTGACCGGACTCACCGGCGATCCAGACGTACGGGTGCGCCGCGTCGGGGAGCCGGGCGTCCTGGAGGGCGGCGAGCGGCTCGGGGGCGCCGTCGCCGCGCACCAGCCAGGTGATCTCCGCGTCGGCGTCCGTGCGCACGTCCTGGATGTCACCGGCGTGCGGCACCTGGAGCCAGGCGCGCACCCGGGTGCCCGCCGGGAGGGATTCGAGGATCGCGGTCGCGGCGGGTACGGCGGTCTCGTCGCCCCACATCACCACGAGGTCGGTGTCCTCGGGCGGGCGGAACCGGATGGCCCGGTTGTCGGCGAGCACCGGCCCGAGGACCAGCACCCGGTCCCCGGGGACGGCCCGCGCGGCCCACTGGGAGGCGGGTCCCGCGGGAGTGGCGGCGCCGGGTCCGACCCCGTGCAGGGCGAAGTCGATGTCGATCTCGTCCGGCTCCCGCCGCAGCTCCCGCAGGGTGTACGAGCGCATCACGGCCCGTACGTCCTCCGGGAGTTCGCGGTACTCCTGCCACCAGCTCTCGCCGAGGTCGAGCGGCACGACCGGCTCCCGCTGCCCGGGGTGCGGCAGGAACAGGGAGAGCGACTGATCCCGTCCGTCGGAGTGGAAGCCCCTCAGCTCGGCCCCGTCGAAGGTGACCCGCACCAGGGAAGGCCCGAGCCTTCTGGTGCGGGTGACCTGGAGGGAGAACAGCGTGAAGGGTTCGACGGCGGCCGTGGCCATGGGGGCTCCTGTCGGAAGGGGTGGGGGCTGCTGCTAGCTGACCTTCTTCGCCTTCTCCAGGGCCTCGGCGAGACTCGTCAGCAGCGGCACGCACTTGTCGTAGGAGAGGATCGGCTCGGGGGAGCGGGCGATGACCTGTCCCGCCTTGACCGCCGGCAGCTTCTTCCACGTCGGCTTGGCGATGTCCGCGGGCTGGATCGCCGACGAGCGGTCGTCCATCATGATGATGTCGGCCTGGTACTTGTCGACGTTCTCCCAGCTCAGCGACTCGTACCAGCCGCCGCCCTGCTTCTTCGCGCTCTCCGGCGGCTCCACGAAGTTCACGCCGAGGGCCTTGAAGTACTCCAGGTCTATGGAGAGATGTGTGCCCGAGACGTAGAAGAGCTGGTCGCTCGCGCTGCCGGCCATCACCTTGAGGTGCGGCTTGGCCTTGGCGGCGGCCCGCAGCCGGGCGGCGGCGGCCTCGAACCGCTTCTTCGCGTCGGTGACCTTGGCGGCCTTCATGTCCGCGCCGAGCGACTCGGCGAGGTCCCACATCCGCTGGAGCGGCTGGGTGATCTGCCGGTCGTACACGGAGATGCCGACGCTGGGCGCGAGTTCGGCGATCTGCTTGGTGGACTGCTCGGGGACGTACCAGAGGGTGCCGGCGCCGTCGAACATCGTGGTGATCAGCACGTCGGGGGCGAGGGCGGCGTACTTCTCGACGTTGAACTGGCCCCAGGCGTTGCCGAGGACGGTCACCTTGCTGACGTCCATGTCGCCGGCCTGGACGTCGGGCTTGCCGCCGGTGGTCGTGGTGGGGCCGAAGACGCCCTTGACCTGGACGCCGTAGTCGTAGAGCGCGGCGCCGACGCCGGTGAAGGCGACGATGTTCGCGGGGACCTTGTCCAGCTTCACGGTCTTGCCGCGGTCGTCCTTGAACGACCAGGGGCCCGACTTCGCCGCGCTCGACCCGCTGCCGGTGTCCTTGGCTTTGCCCTTGTCGTCCCCGCAGGCCGCGAGCGCGACGCCGAGTCCTACGGCGCCGCCCGCGGCGAGCAGGCCGCGGCGGGAGAGGTGGATGGCACGGGCATGGGACATGGAGAGAACCGCTTTCGAACGGGGCGCAGCGCCCGCCGGACAAGTGCGAGGCTTAGGTTAGCCTAACCTTTGCCGTCTCCCTAGGGGTGGCCTCGGCCGGACTCACCCGGCCCGTTCCCGGGGACCTTAAGGTGACGGCGTGTTCAATTCCTCGTGGCGTCCCCTGCGCCGGATCGCTCCGCTCGCCCTGCCTCTGCTGTGCGTCATGTCGTGCGGTTCGCAGGGTGTCGAGAAGACGGCGAAGGTGTCTGCGGACCGGGTGGTCGGCACCTGGCGGGCGGGGGACGGCGAGCGGTTGTCCTTCGCGGCCGATCGCACCTTCGCTTCCGGCGGCCTCGATGCGGAGAAACTGGCCGCGGACCATTGCCCGGGTGGGAAGGCCACCGGCAACTGGGCGTTCTTCGCGGAGCAGGACGGACTGTACGGAACGTCCGACAGCGCCGTCTCCGGCTCCGAGATCGGACTCGCCTTCGACGGGCCCCCGCAGGGGCGGTGCACCATCACCCTCGCGTTCGTGGACGGGGGCAAGACCCTCTGCGCCACCGATGACGCCGACGACCCCTGCGCCCTCGGCGTACGCTTCACCCGCCGCACATGAATCCGGGCACGTCCACCGGTGACTGCCGTGGACGTGCCCGTCGATCGGTGTCCCGGCGGGCTCAGCCCGCCAGCCCCAACTCCCGTGCGATGAGCATCCGCTGGACCTCGCTCGTGCCCTCGCCGATCTCCAGGATCTTGGAGTCGCGCCACATCCGGGCCACCGGGTACTCGTTCATGAAGCCGTAGCCGCCATGGACCTGGGTGGCCTCGCGGGCGTTGTCGACCGCGATCGTCGACGAGTACAGCTTGGCCATCGCCGCTTCCTTCTTGAAGGGCTCGCCCGCGACCAGCCGGTAGGCGGCGTCCCGCCAGGCGAGACGGGCGGTGTACGCCTTCATCTCCATGTCGGCGATCTTGAACTGGATCGCCTGGTTGGCGCCGATCGGACGGCCGAAGGCGTGCCGCTCCTTGGCGTACTTCACCGACTCGTCCACACAGCCCTGCGCCAGACCCGTCGCGAGGGCGGCGATGGCGATGCGGCCCTCGTCCAGGATGCGCAGGAACTGGGCGTAGCCCCGGCCCTCCTGGCCGACCAGGTTGGCGGCGGGCACGCGGACGTCCACGAAGGAGAGTTCACGGGTGTCGGAGGCGTTCCAGCCCACCTTGGAGTACGGCGCGGCCACCGTGAAGCCCGGGGTGCCGGACGGCACGAGGATGGAGGAGATCAGCGGCTTGCCGTCGGGCTTGCGGCCGGTGACCGCGGTGACCGTGACCAGCCCGGTGATGTCCGTACCCGAGTTGGTGATGAAGCACTTGGTGCCGTTGATCACCCATTCGCCGGTGTCGGGGTCGAGCCGGGCCGTCGTCCGCGTACCGCCCGCGTCCGAGCCGCAGTCCGGCTCGGTCAGACCGAAGCCGCCGAGGATCTCGCCCGCGCACAGCCGGGGCAGCCACTCGCGCTTCTGCTCCTCGGTGCCGAAGAGGTGGATCGGCATCGCGCCGAGCGAGACACCGGCCTCCAGGGTGATCGCCACCGAGGAGTCCACCCGGGCCAGCTCCTCCAGGGCGATACCGAGCGCCAGATAGTCGCCGCCCATGCCGCCGTACTCCTCCGGGAACGGCAGCCCGAACAGACCCATCCGGCCCATCTCACGGACGATCTCGTACGGGAACTCGTGCCGCTCGTAGAAGTCGCCGATCTTCGGCGCCACGACATCGTGCGCGAACTCCTCCACCGTACGGCGGAGTTCCTCCAGCTCGGGGCTGAGGCGGTGGTCCATGCTGATCACTGGTCCTTGTGGGAGAGAGCGCGGACGGTACGGGAGGGGCTGGGCCGGTCCAGATGGGCGGCCATCCACACGCTGGTGGCGGTCAGCCGGCCGAGGTCGACGCCGGTCTCGATGCCGAGGCCGTGCAGCATCCAGACCAGGTCCTCGGTGGCGAGGTTGCCGGTGGCGGACTTGGCGTAGGGGCAGCCGCCGAGCCCGCCGGCGGACGCGTCGACCGTCGTCACGCCGTGCTCCAGGGCCGCGTAGGTGTTCGCGAGCGCCTGGCCGTAGGTGTCGTGGAAGTGCACGCCGATCTCGTTGGTCGGCACGCCCTCCTCGTTGAGCAGGTTCAGGAGTTCCTGGACATGCCCGGGGGTGGCCACGCCGATGGTGTCGCCGAGGCTCAGCTCGTCGCAGCCCATGTTCCGCAGGGCGGTGCAGACGCGGGCCACCTGATGCAGCGGGACCGCGCCTTCCCAGGGGTCGCCGAAGCACATGGAGACATAGCCGCGCACCCGCGCGCCCGCGTCCTTGGCCTGGCGCACCACCGGCTCGAACACCGCGAGGGACTCGTCCACCGTGCGGTTGAGGTTGGCCTTGGCGAAGGACTCGGTGGCGCTGGCGAACACCGCGATCCGCTCCGCGCCGAGGGCCAGCGCCCGGTCCAGGCCGCGCTGGTTGGGCACGAGGACGGGCAGCTCGACCCCGGGCAGCTCGCGCACCCGCGGGAACAGCTCCTCCGCGTCGGCGAGTTGGGGCACCCACTTGGGGTGCACGAAGCTCGTCGCCTCGATCGTGGTCAGGCCCGCCTTTGCGAGGCGGCGGATGAACTCCGCCTTCACCTCGGTCGGTACGGCACCCTTCTCGTTCTGCAGCCCGTCGCGCGCGCCGACCTCGTAGATCCGTACCCGGGCGGGCAGGTCCGAGGCCGGTACGACCATGGGCAGCCGCTCGGCGCTCACTCCGTCTCCTCCTTCGGCGCGATGACGGCCAGCACCTGGTCCATGGCGACCGTGCTGCCCGGTGTGACGTCCAGCTCGGCGACGGTGCCCGCGTGCGGGGCGGAGACGACGTGCTCCATCTTCATCGCCTCCACCACCAGCAGGCTCTGCCCGGCGGCCACTTCGTCCCCGACGGCTGCCTTGACGACGGTCACCGTGCCGGGCATCGGCGCGGTCAGCGAGTCGGCGCCCGCGTGCGCCGCCCGGGACAGCGAGTCGGCCACCGGGTCGTGGTCGCGCACCTGCCAGGCGTCGCCGTCCCGGCCGATCCAGTCACCGGCACGGCGGAAGGTGTGCCGCAGCCCGTCGAGGGTGACGGCGACGGTGTCGCCGGTGACGGTGGCGGTGCCGCGCGGGGTGTACGTCACCGGGTCCTGGGCCTTCAGATGGAAGGCGGGCGGCTTCGGAGTGCCGCCGAGCCGCCAGCCGCTCGGCACCGAGAAGGGATCGGTCCAGCCCTCGCCGGTGGGCTTCAGCTCCTCCAGTCGTACGGCCGCCGCCGCCTCGTACACCTCCTCGGGCACGTCCGTGGTGACCAGGTCGTCCACCACCCGCTCCACCAGACCGGTGTCCAACTCGCCCGCCACCACGGCCGGATGGCCGAGCAGCCGGCGCAGGAAGCCCGCGTTCGTCTGCACGCCCAGCGTGACCGTCCCGGCCAGCGCCGCCCGGAGCCTGCGCAGCGCGGTCGCGCGGTCGGGGCCGTACGCGATCACCTTGGAGAGCATCGGGTCGTACAGGCTGCCGACCTCGGTGCCCTCGCTGAGCCCGGAGTCGGTGCGCACGCCGTCGCCCCCCGGCTCGTCCAGCAGCAGGACCGTGCCCCCGGAGGGCAGGAAGCCGCGGGCCGGGTCCTCGGCGCAGATACGGGCCTCGACGGCGTGGCCGGTCAGCGTCACGTCGTCCTGGGTGAAGCCCAGCGGCTCGCCCGCGGCCACCCGCAGCTGCCACTCCACGAGGTCGAGCCCGGTCACCAGCTCGGTGACGGGGTGCTCGACCTGGAGCCGGGTGTTCATCTCCATGAAGTAGTACTGCGAGGGGTCGCTGCCCGGCACGATGAACTCCACCGTGCCCGCGCCCCGGTAGCCGCAGGAGCGGGCCGCCTGCACGGCCGCCTCGCCCATCGCCGCGCGCGTGGCCTCGTCCAGGAGGACGCTCGGCGCCTCCTCGATGATCTTCTGGTGGCGGCGCTGGAGCGAGCACTCGCGCTCGCCGAGGTGCACGACATTGCCGTGGCCGTCGGCCAGCACCTGGATCTCGATGTGCCGGGGCCGGTCGATCCACCGCTCCACCAGCAGGGTGTCGTCACCGAAGGAGGCGCGGGCCTCGCGGCGGGCGGCGGCGATCTCCTCGTCCAGGACGGCGAGGTCCCGCACCAGGCGCATGCCCTTGCCGCCACCGCCGGCCGACGGCTTCAGCAGCACCGGCGGGCCCAATGCACGGGCCGCTTCGGCGAGTTCGGGGTCACGGCCGCCGGGGACCACCGGCACTCCGGCGGCCGCCACCGTCTCCTTGGCGCGGATCTTGTCGCCCATCAGCGCGATGGCGTCGGCCGAGGGGCCGATGAAGACCAGGCCCGCCTCCTCGCAGGCGCGCGCGAAGGCGGCGTTCTCGGCGAGGAAGCCGTAGCCCGGGTGGACGGCCTGCGCGCCGGTGCGGGCCGCGGCCTCCAGCAGCCGCTCCACCGACAGATAGCTCTCGGCCGCGGGCGGCGGGCCGATCCGGACCGCCGTGTCGGCCTCCCGGACGTGCCGCGCTCCCGCGTCGGCGTCGGAGAAGACCGCCACCGAGCGCACGCCCAGCTCGCGGAGCGTACGGATGACCCGTACCGCGATCTCGCCCCGGTTGGCGACCAGCACTGTGTCGAACACGATTCCCCTCCTCACATCCGGAAGACGCCGAACTGGGGCTCTCCCAGTGGCGCGTTGGCGCAGGCCGTCAGGGCGAGTCCGAGCACCTGACGGGTCTCCATCGGGTCGATCACACCGTCGTCCCACAGCCGGGCGGTCGCGTAGTAGGCGTTGCCCTGGGTCTCGTACTGCGCGCGGATCGGCGCCTTGAACGTCTCCTCGTCCTCGGCGGACCAGCTCTCGCCGCGGCCCTCCAGCTGGTCGCGCTTGACCGTGGCGAGGACGCTGGCGGCCTGCTCGCCGCCCATGACGGAGATCTTGGCGTTCGGCCACATCCACAGGAAGCGGGGGGAGTAGGCCCGGCCGCACATCGAGTAGTTGCCCGCGCCGTACGAACCGCCGACCACGACCGTCAGCTTGGGCACCCGGGTGCAGGCCACCGCGGTCACCATCTTGGCGCCGTGCTTGGCGATGCCGCCCGCCTCGTAGTCCTTGCCGACCATGAAGCCGGAGATGTTCTGGAGGAACACCAGCGGGATGCCGCGCTGGTCGCACAGCTCGATGAAGTGCGCGCCCTTCTGGGCGGACTCGGCGAACAGGATGCCGTTGTTGGCGACGATCCCGACCGGGTGCCCGTGGATGCGCGCGAAACCGGTGATGAGTGTCTGGCCGTATTCGCTCTTGAACTCGGCGAACCGGGAGCCGTCGACCACCCGGGCGATGATCTCCCGGACGTCGTACGGCGTGCGGGAGTCGACCGGCACCGCGCCGTACAGCCCGGCCGGGTCCACCTTCGGCTCGATCGCCGGGGTGACCTCCCAGGGCGGCGACTGCCGGGCCGGGAGGGTGGCGACGATGTTCCGGACGATGCGCAGGGCGTGCGCGTCGTCCTCCGCGAGGTGGTCGGTGACGCCGGAGATCCGGGAGTGGACCTCGCCGCCGCCCAGCTCCTCCGCCGTGACCACCTCGCCGGTGGCCGCCTTCACCAGCGGGGGGCCGCCCAGGAAGATGGTGCCCTGGTCGCGGACGATGACCGCTTCGTCGCTCATCGCCGGGACGTACGCGCCGCCCGCCGTGCAGGAGCCGAGGACGGCCGCGATCTGCGGGATGCCGGCGCCGGACATACGGGCCTGGTTGTAGAAGATCCGCCCGAAGTGCTCGCGGTCCGGGAAGACCTCGTCCTGCATCGGCAGGAAGGCGCCGCCGGAGTCGACCAGGTAGACGCAGGGCAGCCGGTTGTCGAGGGCCACCTCCTGGGCGCGCAGATGCTTCTTCACCGTCATCGGGTAGTACGTGCCGCCCTTGACGGTCGCGTCATTGGCGACGATCACGCACTCGCGCCCGCTGACCCGGCCGATCCCGGCGATCACCCCGGCGGCCGGCGCCTGCCCGTCGTACAGCCCGTCGGCCGCGAGCGGGGCCAGCTCAAGGAACGGTGAGCCCGGATCGAGGAGTGTGTCGACCCTGTCCCTCGGCAGCAGCTTGCCGCGCGCGGTGTGCCGGGCCCGCGCCCGCTCCCCGCCGCCGAGCGCCGCCGCGGCGAGCTTGCCGCGCAGCTCCTCGACCAGTGCGAGATGGGCCCCTTCATTGGCCCGCCAGGCCTCCGACGCGGGCTCGGCCGCGCTCCGGAGTTCCGGTGCCTCCTGCATCCTGCGGTCCCCTCACCCGGTGCTCGAACCGGTTAATGAGCGTTAACCATTTCCTTCAGGTTAACGACCGCTAACCGCGCTGTCTAGAATCGTCTTCATGGCCAGAACCGACGCCCCGACCCGCCGCGAGCAGATCCTCAGGGAGGCCGCCCGCCTCTTCGCCGAGCGCGGCTTCCACGGCGTCGGCGTGGACGAGATAGGGGCGGCCGTCGGCATCAGCGGCCCCGGCCTGTACCGGCACTTCCCCGGCAAGGACGCGATGCTCGCCGAGCTGCTCGTGGGCATCAGCGGCCAGCTGCTCACCGGGGCCAGGCGGCGGCTCGCGGAGGCCGACGGGGACGCCCGCGCCACCGCGGTCCTGGACTCCCTGATCGAGGGCCATATCGACTTCGCCCTGGACGACCGGCCGCTGATCACCCTGCACGACCGCGAGCTGGACCGGCTGCGCGACAGCGACCGCAAGCTGGTGCGCCAGCTCCAGCGGCAGTACGTGGAGCTCTGGGTGGGCGTGGTCCGCGAGGTCTACCCCACCCTGACCGAGCCCACCGCCCGCTCCGCCGTCCACTCCGTCTTCGGCCTCCTCAACTCCACCCCCCACCTGGGCCGAGCGGGCACCCTCCCCGGCCGGGGGGCGACGTCGGAGCTGCTGCACCGGATGGCGAGGGGGGCGTTCGCGGCGGCGGGGGAGTGACGCGGGCCACTAGCATCGGGCTGTGGACTACGCCAGGATGCGCGTGATCGCCGAGGAGCTCGACGCCCGTGCCGAGCGCCTCGAAGGGGCCTGGCGCGTGGAGATCGGCCCGTCGGGCCCTGTGCTGGCCATGCGGCGCCGGCCGAAGCGACACGCGGGGACGGTCTGCCGGATCCGCGCACAGCTGGACGCGCAGCTCCGCACCACACATCCGGGCCACGTCTGCGCGAGCGGCCCGGCGACCGAACACCCGGCGCTCGGCCGCATGCGGCTCCCCGACGCGATGGTCGTCCCCGAGGCGGTCCTGGACGAGGAGGGCATCGCCGTCGACGCGACCCAGGTCCTCGCCGTGGTGGAGATCGTCTCGCCGTCCAACCCCACCAACGACTACATCGAGAAGCTGGCCGACTACCCGGCCATGGGCATCGCGCACTATCTGATCGTCGACCCCCGCACCGGCACCATCGAGGTCCACTCCGACCCGTGCAAGGGCCGCTATGCCCGCAAGGACTCGTACATCTACGGGGACTCCGTGCCCTTCGGGTCCTGGACGGTCGAGACCTCCGCCTTCCGGCGTTACGGCAAGGCGGGCGACTGACCGGAACCGGCCCCTCTGTCCGGGTGCCGCTCGCCTCGTGGCGCAACTCACCCTGGACGCCTCCCGTACCCGCCGGTATCTTCGAAGCTGAGCAAGCGCTTAGACATGCCCTTTCCCGGCATGCCCGAGGTACGTGGAGGTGGACGGCGTGCGCCGTACGGTGTTCAACGAGGATCACGAGGCGTTCCGGGAGACCCTGCGCGCCTTCATCGAGGCCGAGGTCGTACCGGTGTACGACGAGTGGTTCGCGGCGGGGCAGGCGCCCCGCGACTTCTACTACAAGCTCGGTGAGCTGGGCATCTTCGGCATCAACGTCCCCGAGGAGTTCGGCGGCGCGGGCATGGACAGCCACAAGTTCGAGGCCGTCCTCTACGAGGAGACCGCCCGCGCGGGCGTCCAGTTCGGCGGCTCCGGCGTGCATGTGCTGCTCGCCCTGCCGTACATCAAGATGCTGGCCACGGAAGAGCAGAAGAAGCGCTACCTGCCGAAGTTCGTCACCGGCGAGGAGATGTGGGCCATCGCGATGACGGAGCCGGGCACCGGTTCCGACCTCGCGGGCATGAAGTCCACCGCCAAGCTGAGCGAGGACGGCACCCACTACGTCCTCAACGGCGCCAAGACCTTCATCACCGGCGGCGTCCACGCCGACCGGGTGATCGTGTGCGCCCGCACCGCCGCGCCCACCGCCGAGGACCGCCGCCACGGCATCTCCCTGTTCGCGGTGGACACCAAGTCCGAGGGCTACTCCGTCGGCCGCAAGCTGGACAAGCTCGGCCTGAAGACCTCCGACACCGCCGAGCTGGCCTTCGTGGACGTCAAGGTCCCCGTCGAGGACCTGCTGGGCGAGGAGAACAAGGGCTTCTCTTACCTCGGCCACAACCTGGCCTCCGAGCGCTGGGGCATCGCGTTCGGCGCCTACGCGCAGGCCAAGGCCGCCGTCCGGTTCGCCAAGCAGTACGTCCAGGAGCGCACCGTCTTCGGCAAGCCGGTCGCGCACTTCCAGAACACCAAGTTCGAGCTGGCCTCCTGCCAGGCCGAGGTGGACGCCGCCGAGGCCGTCGCCGACCGCGCGACCGAGGCCCTGGACGCCGGCGAGCTGACCCCCGCCGAGGCCGCCTCCGCCAAGCTGTTCTGCACCGAGGTCGCGCACCGCGTCATCGACCGCTGCCTCCAGCTGCACGGCGGCTACGGGTACATGAACGAGTACCCGATCGCCCGCCTGTACGCGGACAACCGCGTCAACCGCATCTACGGCGGCACCAGCGAGATCATGAAGACGATCATCGCCAAGGACATGGGTCTGTAAGGACCCGGCAATCACCGCCCGGTACAACTGATCGCCATGAGCCAGGCACTCCAGGACCTCCTCGATCTGCTCGACCTCGAACAGATCGAGGAGGACATCTTCCGCGGCCGGTCCCGCTCCGCCGTCGTCCCCCGCGTCTTCGGCGGGCAGGTCGCGGCGCAGGCGCTGGTCGCCGCCGGGCGCACGGTCCCCGCGGACCGTCCCGCCCACTCCCTGCACGCCTACTTCCTGCGCCCCGGCGACCCCGGCGCGCCCATCGTCTACACCGTCGACCGCATCCGCGACGGCCGGTCCTTCACCACCCGCCGCGTGGTCGCCGTCCAGCACGGCAAGCCGATCTTCCATCTCTCGGCGTCGTTCCAGACGTACGAGGAGGGGCTCGAACACCAGGCGCCGATGCCCTCGGCGCCCGACCCGGCGACCCTGCCCACCTCCCACGAGCGGCTGCGCGGCTACGGCCATCTCGCGCCCGACGTGGTGGAGCGCTTCCTGGAGGCACGCGAGGCGGTCGACCTCAGATACGTGGACGAGCCGCCGTACGGCCGCTTCGGCGAGCCGCGCGAGCCGCACAGCCAGGTGTGGTTCCGCACCAACGGCAAGCTGGACGACGACCCCCTGCTGCACGTCGTCCTCGCCACCTATGTCTCCGACATGACCCTGCTCGACTCCGTGCTGCTCGCGCACGGCCGCGGCGGCTGGGCGGTCGGTGACGTGGTGGGCGCGTCCCTGGACCACGCCATGTGGTTCCACCGCCCCTTCCGCGCCGACGAATGGCTGCTGTACGACCAGGAGTCGCCCTCCGCGCACGGCGGCCGCGGCCTCGGCCAGGCCCGCATATACACCCAGGACGGACAGCTGGCCATCACCGTCATCCAGGAGGGCGTCGTCCGCGTCCCGCGGTAGCCGGACGTGGAATGGTTTCCTGAGGTGCCAAGTGACGTGTGGGGTACTAGGCTCAGTGAGTGAAAGCCGCGAATGCACGGTATGAGCGGCCGGCGAGGTTTCGGGACACCTCTGACCTCAGCCGCGGCACCTGATGACGCGCCAGCGTCCGGGTGGGCCGCAGGCGTCGACCGTACAGACGTACCGTGTGCCACACATTGATCTCGCGGTGACATCCGAAGACCGCGCCGCGTTCCGTGCGGCGGCGGCCATCCACCTCGCCGTGTCCCCCTGGGGGGCCGCGAGAGACGATGGAAGGTAATTCCCATGCGAGCAACACGCACGCGGCGCCTCGTCGCGATGTCCGCCACCGGCCTGCTGCTGGCAGGCGGAGCCGCGATCGGCGCGGCGGGCACCGCCTCGGCGAGCCCGTCCAACGTTCACAGCTCCTACAGCAGTGACTGGGGCGGCGGCCACGGCGGCCACGGTGACCACGGTCGCGGAGGACACGGCGGCTGGTGGGGCAACGACGATGACGACTGGGGCTACGGCGGCTACGGCGGCTACGGCCACGGTGGCTATGGCGGCTACGGCGGCCACGGCGGCTACGGCGGTGGCCATGGAGGCTACGGCGGCGGCCACGGCGGTGGCGGCCACGGTGGCGGAGGCCACGGCGGTGGCGGCCACGGTGGTGGAGGCCACGGTCGCTGAGCCGGGTCCCGACCCGATGTGACACGATGTGCGGCCCCGCGCGCGGGGCCGCACATCCCTTTGTTCCCGGCCTCGTTCGGACCGGTCTCATCCGGAGTCCGGACGGCCCTCGTCCGGACCGGCCTCGTTCAGTCCTCGGTCAGACCCGCCGCGGCCAGCAGATACGCGGTCATCAGGTCGTAGTGGCGCGGGCTGACCACATGGTCGTCCAGCGGCACGGCGACCTGGAGGGTGCCCTCCGACTCGGCGAGGAACAGCGCCGGGTCGTTGCAGTCGGCGTAGCCGACCGAGTCCAGGCCGTGCTGCGCGGCGTATCCCGCCCAGCCGTGGTCGGCGACCACCAGGTCGGGCAGCGGCCGTCCCGCCTGCTCAAGTGCGGTGAGGATGGCCCGCATCGGCTCCCCGGAGTGCGTGTGCCACAGCGTGGCGCCGTGCTCCAGGACCGCCACGTCCGCGAACTGCATGACGTATCCCTCGTCCGTCTGAAGTCCGTCCGGGATGACGACGATCTCGCATCCGGCGGCGCGCAGCGCGGCGGCCGTCGCCCGGTGCACATCCAGCAGCCCGCCCGGGTGACCGGTCGCGAACAGCACCCGCTCGCGCCCCTCGGCCGCCTTGCGCAGCCGCGCCGCGAGCCGGTCCAGGCCGTCCACGGTCAGTTCCGGGTCGATGGTGTCCTGGCCGTACCGGTACTCGGGGTCGTCGTTGACCCCCACCCGCTCGGCCATCACCGCGAGCACGTCCTGCTCGTCCGCCCAGCGGTCGCCCAGCTCCAGGCCGAGCCAGAAGTTGCGGTCGCTGTTGGCCAGCAGCCGGTAGTGGGAGAGGTTGTTCTCGCGGGGCGTGGCGACGTCCCCCGCGATACGGGTCCTCACCAGGTGGTCGACGAGTTGGGCGCGGCTGGGTGTCCCGGATATCGGCATGGCACCCATTGTGGGGCAGCCCGGCGCGGGCGTCCCGGAGGTTTCGCCCGCTGGGACGGGCGTCACCCTCGCCCGGGCGGTGCGCGGTGTCAGGGGTTCCGCAGCGCGAACCACAACTCCATGCGTACGTCCGGGTCGTCCAGGTCGGCGCCGAGCAGCAGGGCGCCGCGGGCGACGCGTTGCCGCACGGTGTTGCGGTGCACCCCCAGCGCGACCGCCGTGCGGTCCCAACTGCCGTGCAGGGAGAGCCAGGTGCGCAGGGTGTCCACGAGCGCGGGCTGCGCGGCGAGCGGCGCGAGCAGGGCGTGGGCATGGGCCCGCGCCGCCGCCTCGGGCACCAGCTCGGACAGCCCGGGGCGGGCGCCGTGCCGGACCAGCGGCCCCCCCCCCCCCCCCCCCCCCCCCCCCCCCCCCCCCCCCCCCCCCCCCCCCCCCCCCCCCCCCCCCCCCCCCCCCCCCCCCCCCCCCCCCACCCCCCCCCCCCCCAGATTGTGAGTCGAGGTCGACCAGGGGCGAGCCCAGGGCGGTGCCGAGGGCGGCGGCGGCCACGGCGTCCGGCGCCTGCCGCTCGGGGCGCGCGTGGACGACGATCCGCTCGCCGTCCCCCTCGTCGGCGCCGCCGCCCATGTCGAGCAGCGGCGCGACCTCCCGCGGCGCGGCCCCCAGCAGCAGCCGTACCAGCGCGGAGGAGCGGGCGGCCCCGGCCCCGCTGTGGTGCTCCCCGGTCAGCAGCGACAGCAGCACCGCGCCCACGGAGGCGATGGTGTGGTCCCCGCCCGCGCGCCGACCGGCGGCGACCCCGAGCACGAAGCCCTCGCCGGAGCCGAGGGCGTACGCGGACAGCTGGACGCCGTCGGCGGTGTCGGTGGCGGAGGCGGGCCGGGCGGGGGCGGTGGGCGCCTTTCCGGGCGGGGCCTGGCCGGTCGGGGCTCGTCCGGGTGGGGCGGCCGGGCGGACCACCGCCGCCAGCTTCCGCAGGGCCTCGGTGACGGCGGGCGCGGGGGCCCGGCCGGCCGTCGCGATCCCGGTGCCGTCGGGGCCGTAGAGCACCGCGTGCCCGCCGAGCCGCTGGGCGAGCCGGCGCAGCACCGACGGCACCGGGTCGGAGTGGGCCGCGGCCGCGGCGAGGCTCTGCTGGGCCTCGGTGACCCGGCGCAGTTCGGCGAGGCGAGCCTGCGCCATCAGCTGCCACACCGCGCGGGCCACCCCCGAGAAGGTGGTCCCCGGCGGGACCTCCAGCAGCGGCAGCCCATGGGTGGCGCAGGCGGTGACCAGGGCGTCCGGCACCGTGTCGTGCACCGGGGCGAGCCCGAAGCCGAGGGCGGCGCCGCCCGCCGCGACGACACGGGCGACGTAGGAGTCGAAGAAGGCGTCCGGCGACGGGGTGTCGGGGATCTGCACCCCGGCCGTCAGGAGCAGTTCGCCGCCGAGGAGATAGGGGAAGGGGTCGGCCATCTCGGAGGTGTGCGCCCAGTGGACGACGACGTCCGGGCCGGTGGGACCGGCGAGCTGGCGCAGGGCGAGGTCCTCGCGGGCCAGGAGGGCGGAGAGGGGCACCGGCGGGGTCGGCGGGACGGGGGCGGTGGCCGGGGCGGCCTGGGCCGGGGCGCTCGTACCGGCCGTGATGTCGGCCATGGTGTGCACTTCCTCCACTCCAGGTCCCTTGTATGGATAAAACGTACACTTCGTAGTGGCTGCCCGGCCACCTAATGTCGATGCACAGGAACACGCGCCGAAAGCGCGACGAGACGCAGCCAGGACGCAGGAAAGAAGGCCCCCCGATGAGCAGCAACGAGACGCCCCGCGGCCCCGTCGACTCCTCCCGCGTCCCCCGGTACGCCGGCCCCGCGACCTTCGCCCGGCTGCCCCGCCTGGACGAGGTCGGCACCGCCGATGTCGCCGTGGTGGGCGTGCCCTTCGACTCGGGTGTCTCCTACCGGCCCGGCGCGCGCTTCGGCGGCAACGCGATCCGCGAGGCGTCCCGGCTGCTGCGCCCCTACAACCCCGCGCAGGACGCGTCCCCCTTCGCGCTCGCGCAGGTCGCGGACGGCGGCGACATCGCGGTGAACCCGTTCGACATCAACGAGGCCGTCGAGACGATCGAGGCCGCGGCGGACGACCTGCTGGGCACCGGCGCCCGGCTGATGACCCTGGGCGGCGACCACACCATCGCGCTGCCGCTGCTGCGCTCGGTGGCCAAGAAGCACGGCCCGGTCGCGCTGCTGCACTTCGACGCCCACCTGGACACCTGGGACACGTACTTCGGCGCCGAGTTCACGCACGGCACGCCGTTCCGCCGCGCGGTGGAGGAGGGCATCCTCGACACCTCCGCCCTCTCGCACGTGGGCACGCGCGGCCCGCTGTACGGCAAGCAGGACCTCACCGACGACGAGAAGATGGGCTTCGGCATCGTCACCTCGGCGGACGTCTACCGCCGGGGCGCCGACGAGGTGGCCGACCAGCTCCGCCAGCGCATCGGCGACCGCCCGCTGTACATCTCCATCGACATCGACTGCCTCGACCCGGCGCACGCCCCCGGCACGGGCACGCCGGAGGCGGGCGGCATGACCTCGCGCGAGCTGCTGGAGATCCTGCGCGGCCTGGCCTCCTGCAACCTGGTCTCGGCGGACGTGGTCGAGGTCGCCCCGGCCTACGACCACGCCGAGATCACGTCCGTGGCGGCCTCCCACACGGCGTACGAACTGACCACCATCATGTCCCGCCAGATCGCGGCGGCCCGGAAGGACGCGTAACCGACGTGACGCACGACCACGACCTGGTACTCCGCCCGACCGCCGCCCAGCGGGAGGCCGCGCTGAACCCGCCGCCCGGCCGCACCGGCGGAGACCTGGTCGTGGAGACCCTGGCCGGGCTGGGCGCGACGACCGTCTTCGGCCTGCCGGGACAGCACGCGCTGGGCGTGTTCGACGCCCTGCGCAGGTCTTCCCTCCGCTACATCGGCCTGCGGGTGGAGAACAACGCGGGCTTCGCGGCCGACGCGTACGGCCGGATCACCGGCGAGGCGGCGCCGCTGCTGCTGTCGACCGGCCCCGGCGCGCTGACCTCGCTGGCCGCGCTCCAGGAGGCGGCCGCCGCCTCCGCCCCCGTGCTCGCGATCAGCAGCCAGGTCCCGACGGCGGGCCTGGGCGGCGGCCGCCACGGCTATCTCCATGAACTCCCCGACCAGGCCGCGTCGTTCCGGGGCGTGGTGAAGTCGGTGCACACGGCCCGCACCCAGTCCCAGATCCCCTCGGCGATCGCCGAGGCCTGGAAGTCCGCGCTGACGGCCCCGCACGGCCCGGTGTGGGTGGAGATCCCCCAGGACGTCCTGGGGGCCCCGACGCCGCTGCCGGTGGTGACGGCGATGGACGCGACGCCGGACGACCTGGTACCGCGCCCCGAACTGACGGCACTGGCGGCGGAGTTGCTGTCCACCGCCGCCCGCCCGGCGATCATCGCGGGCGGCGGCGTCGTACGCTCGGACGCCTCCGGCAAGCTGCGCCGGCTGGCGGAACTGCTGGACGCCCCGGTGGTCACGACGTACGGCGGCAAGGGCGCGTTCCCCTGGACGCACCCGCTGTCCCTCCAGTCCTGGCTGGAGGACCGGCACACCACCGACTTCCTGGAGGACGCCGACGTCCTGCTGGTCGTGGGTTCGGGCCTCGGTGAACTCTCCTCGAACTACCACACGTTCAAGCCGCGCGGCCGGGTCATCCAGATCGAGGCGGACCTCGGGAAGCTGGAGTCGAACCACCCCGCGCTGGGCATCCACGCGGACGCCCGCCTGGCCCTCCAGGCGCTGCTGGAGACGGCGACGGAACGGCGTGATCCCGGGGCGGCGGAGCGGGTGCGCGCGGTGCTCTCCCGCGTCTCGGACCGCATCGCGTCCCAGGAACTCACCCTGGAACAGTCGCTGTTGACCGCCGTGCGCCGCGCGCTGCCGGCCCGCTCCCCGTCCTTCTGGGACATGACGATCCTGTCCTACTGGGCGTGGTGCGGCTTCGACCCCCGGGGCACGAACCTGATGCACTCCTCCCAGGGCTCGGGCGGCCTCGGCTACGCCTTCCCCGCGGCCCTGGGCGCGGCGGTCGCCGACCCGAGCCACCCGGTCCTCGCGGTCTCCGGCGACGGCGGCGCCCTCTACTCCATCGCCGAACTGGCCACGGCCCGCCAGCACGACCTCCCCGTCACCTGGCTGATCGTCGACGACGGCGGCTACGGCATCCTGCGTGCATACATGACGGACGCCTTCGGCGAGTCGACGGCCACGGAACTGACCCGCCCGGACTACGTCGCCCTCGCCGAATCCTTCGGCGTCCCGGGCGTACGGACGACCCCGGAATCCCTGCAACCGGACCTGACCCGCGCCCTGTCGACGCCGGGCCCTTCAGTGGTCGTCCTCCCCGCCGTGCTGCGGATGTTCGCGCCGACGCATCTGGGTCAGGGCGCGTAGCGAGCCCCGGCTACCCGGCGTTGACGCGGACGGGGTCGAGGTGGAGTTCATCGGGCCCCATGCAATCGGCGGCCCAGGTGGCGAGGCGCGAGCCGCAGACGCAGACCAGATTGGGACCGTTCGCCCCCGAGGGCCCACAACACCCCGCCCAGTTGCCCCCGTTCGTGAAGGGGGCGAGGCGGGGCAGAACGTCCTCGGGGTGCACGACGACACTGTCACGCCGCCCCGCGGACACGGTCTCCCCACCGTAGGGCCGCATCAACTCTCTTCCCGAGCCGCGGGCCTGCCGCCTGGGTGCCCCGACCGGAACGAAGGGCGCGCCCCAGGGGTCGGGGTCGATGGCACAGCACCCACGAGGGACCGTGGACCGAGCCCGCCCGCTCTGGTCACACTCCGGTTTCTATCGCCCCGCGTCCTGACCCGCCACACGGAAACCCACCCGGAGGGACGCCCTCGCCGAACCCTCGGCGTTGGCCACGGCCTGTGCCGTCGGGCCGGGTTCGCCGTACCGTCGTACGTGGTCGGCGCCGGCCATGAGGGACGAGCGGGGTGGGTCGCGTGAACGGTCAGTACGGGGAACGGGCGGCTTCCGTAAGGGACTTCCGGCCCATCCGCCGCCGCGGCATCGAGCGGCTCGCCCGGGAGCAGTGGGGCGAGGGCCGGTCCGTCTGGGCGGCGGACATCGGGGGCCGTGAACTCGCCGTCGACTCCGTCGAGGTGGCGCACGAGCCCGCGTCGGCGGCCGTCGCCGGGGTCATGGGCCTGGACGAGGCCGCGCACCTCTGCGTCCGCCGTCGTCGTTTCGTCCTCGACGGCAAGCCGGTCCTGCTGTCCACGTCCTACCTGCCGGCCGACCTCGTCGCGAACTCCCCGATCGCCGAGCCGGACACGGGGCCCGGCGGTGTCTACGCCCGCCTCGCCGACCTCGGCCACGCCCCGGTCCGCTTCCGTGAGGAACTCCGCTCCCGGATGCCCGGCCGGACCGAGGCCGAGCGAGTCGAACTGCCGCCCGGCGTCCCCGTGATCCAGATCGTCCGCACGGCCTTCGACGCGGAGGGGCGGGTCGTCGAGGTCAACGAGATGGTCCTCGACTCCGCCGCGTATGTCCTGGAGTACGACTTCGAGGCGTGACCCGGCCGCGCCTCAAGGGGGATTCGTCCCGCTCCGGCATGGACGAAGCATTGCCGGCCGCTGGTCAGTGGGAACACTCGCCTTGAGAACATGTGTGCAACTTCCGACCACTCTTGCGAGTCAAAGGGCCGTACGTGCCCGCAAGGGGTGCGTCCACACGTCGTTCCCAGGGGGACTTCTCGATGACCCACCGCTTCAGCCGGCGCGCCAAGGCGTCGGTCGCGGCGCTCGGTGCCGCGCTGCTCATACCCACCGTCGCGGCCGCCGGCCCGGCCGCCGCGACCACACCCGCCGTGAGCTGCACCTCGGGCAAGGCCGGTCTCGCCGCCAAGCTGACCAAGGACATCACCGCGGCGCTGGCGAACCGCAAGAGCACCGTCGCCATCGGGCTCTACGACCGCAGCACCAAGACCACCTGCACCCTGCGCGGCACCACCGCGTACGACTCGGCCAGCACCGTCAAGGTCACCGTGCTCGCCACGCTGCTGTGGGACGCCAAGAAGCACAACCGCTACCTGACGAGCACCGAGACCTCGCTCGCCACCGCCATGATCACCCAGTCGGACAACGACGCCACCAGCAAGCTGTGGAAGCAGCTGGGCCTGACGAAGATCAAGGGCTTCCTGGCCGCCGCCAAGATGACCAAGACCGTGCCGGGCTCGGGCGGTTACTGGGGCCTGACCCAGGAGAACGTCGCCGACGAGCAGAAGCTGCTCCAGCTGGTCACCGCCAAGAACAGCGTGCTCAGTGACAACTCCCGCTCGTACATACAGAAGTTGATGGGGCAGGTCGTCTCCGACCAGCGCTGGGGCACGCCCGCCGGTGCGCCGTCCACCGTCTCCGTGCACGTCAAGAACGGCTGGCTGCAGCGCTCCACGCACGGCTGGCGCGTGCACAGCCTCGGCACCTTCAACGGCGCGGGGCACGACTACATGATGTCCGTGCTGACCCAGGACGACAGCACCATGGACTACGGCGTCACCACCATCCAGAACGTCGCCAAGGCCATCCACAAGGACCTCGTGCCGACCACCGCCAAGACGGCCCGCTACGTCCCCACGACCAGGCCGGACGAGGCGTTCGTCGCCACGCCCGCCCCCTAGCCACAAGCTTTCAGCGCGAAGTCAACACAAAGTCTCCCGCGCGTAGTTGAGCCGCGGCTACGGTGATCGATCATGCGCCTGAGACATGTCATCGCCACCGTCACCGCCGGCCTGGCGGCCGCCACCACACTGACCGCCGCCGGGCCCGCCGCGGCCCGGCCCGCCCACCTCGTCCCGCTCGTCCCGCACGCGCGCGCGGGCCACGCCTGTTCGTCCACCGTCTCGATCGACCGCTTCTCCGACGCGCTCGACAAGACGACGTACGACGGCACCTTCGTCGGCAACCTCTCCGCCCTCGCCGTGGACCGCGACGGATCGCTCGCCGCCCTGTCGGACCGCTCCCAGCTGTTCGACCTGGACGCCCGGACCCTCCGGCCGAAGTCCGCCGTCCACCTCGCGGACGAGAACGGCGCCGACCTCGACTCCGAGGGCCTCGTCCTCGACCTCCCCCACCCCCGGCTCCGCTCGCGCGGCGGGACCCCCACCGGCACCCTCCTCGTCACCTCCGAGGTCGAACCCTCCATCCGGCGCTACTCCCGCGACGGCAAGATCCTCGACCGGCTCCCCGTGCCGCCCTCCCTGCTCGTCGCCCCCGCGGGCCGCGCCACCTCCAACCAGACCTTCGAGGGCCTGACCCTGCTGCCCGGCGGCCGCACCCTCCTCGCGTCCATGGAGGACCCGATCGCGGGCGACAGCGCCGACCTCGTCCGCTTCCAGACCTGGACCCGGACCAAGGGCGACCACTTCCGGCTCGCCGCGCAGTACGGGTACCGCATCGACGCCGGGCTCGGCGTCCCCGAGGTGCAGGCCACGCCCGACGGCCGGCTCCTCGTCCTGGAGCGCGGCTTCACCGCGGGCGTCGGCAACACCGTCCGCCTCTACCTGGCCGACCCGCGCCACGCCACGGACACCAGCGGCATCGAGAACCTCACCGGCCAGGGCGGCGTCCGGCTGATCAAGAAGACGCTGCTCGCCGACCTCGCCGCCTGCCCCTCCCTCGGCGCCACCGCCAAGCAGCCGCAGCCCAACCCCCTCCTCGACAACATCGAGGGCATGACCATCACGGGCCGCGACCGCACCGGCCGTCTGCAGGTCCTCCTGGTCAGCGACGACAACCAGAACCCGGTCCAGACCACCCGCTTCTACTACCTGCGGGTACGCGCCTGACGACCAATTGTTGCGGAGGGATGAAATCCGCTCCCACCCGCGTTGGTGCCTTCCGGAAAAGTACGACAACCGGGAGGCACCGCGTGGAACCACATCGGGCATGGGCACGACGACTCGCGGGCTACGCCTGGCGCTACCCCAAGGACGTCCTCCTCGCCCTCGGCTCCTCGCTCGCCGGTATGGCCGTCACCGCCGTCGTCCCCCTGATCACCAAGGTGATCATCGACGATGTGATCGGCGCCCACACCCGTTCCATGGCCCCCTGGGCCGGTGCCCTCGTCGTCGCCGCCGTGCTCGTCTACGCCGCCACCTACGTCCGCCGCTTCTACGGCGGCCGGCTCGCCCTCGACGTCCAGCACGACCTGCGGACGGAGATGTACGACACGATCACCCGGCTCGACGGCCGCCGCCAGGACGAGCTGTCGACCGGCCAGGTCGTGGGCCGTGCCACCAGCGACCTCCAGCTGATCCAGGGCCTGCTCTTCATGCTCCCGATGACCATCGGGAACGTGCTGCTCTTCCTGGTCTCCCTGGTGATCATGGCGTGGCTGTCGCTGCCGCTGACCCTCGTCGCCCTCGCCGTCGCCCCCGCGCTCGGCTGGATCGCCCGGCGCAGCCGCAGCAAGCTGCACCCCGCCACCTGGTACGCCCAGGCCCAGGCCGCCGCCGTCGCGGGCGTGGTCGACGGCGCGGTGAGCGGCGTACGGGTGGTCAAGGGCTTCGGGCAGGAGGCGCAGGAGACCGGCAAGCTGCGCGAGGTCGGCCGCAAGCTGTTCGCGGGCCGGCTGCGCACCATCCGCCTGAACAGCAGGTACACCCCCGCCCTCCAGTCCGTCCCGGCGCTCGGCCAGGTCGCCATGCTCGCGCTCGGCGGCTGGCTCGCGGTGCGCGGGCACATCACGCTGGGCACCTTCGTCGCCTTCTCCACCTACCTCGCCCAGCTGGTCGGCCCGGTCCGCATGCTCGCGATGGTCCTCACCGTCGGCCAGCAGGCCCGCGCCGGCACCGAACGCGTCCTGGAGCTGATCGACACCGAGCCGACCATGAAGGACGGCACCCGGGAGCTGCCCGCCGACGCGCCCGCGACCGTCGAGTTCGACGACGTGTCCTTCGGGTACGCCGACGACACCAGGGTCCTGGACGGGCTCAGCTTCGAGATACGCCAGGGTGAGACGCTGGCCGTGGTCGGCTCCTCCGGCTCCGGCAAGTCCACCCTCTCCCTGCTCCTGCCGCGCTTCTACGACGTCACCCACGGCGCCGTCCTGATCGGCGGCCACGACGTGCGCGAGCTGACCCACTCCTCGCTGCGCGCCGCGATCGGACTGGTCCCGGAGGACTCGTTCCTCTTCTCCGACACGGTCCGCTCGAACATCGCGTACGGCCGCCCGGACGCCACCGACGACGAGATCGAGGCCGCCGCCCGCGCCGCCCAGGCCGACCGCTTCATCCGGGAACTGCCCGAGGGCTACGACACCAAGGTCGGCGAGCACGGCCTCACCCTCTCCGGCGGCCAGCGCCAGCGCGTCGCGCTCGCCCGTGCCCTGCTCACCGACCCCCGCCTGCTGGTCCTGGACGACGCCACCTCCGCCGTGGACGCCCGCGTCGAACACGAGATCCACGGGGCGCTGAAGGAGGTCATGCGGGGCCGTACGACCCTGCTGATCGCCCACCGCCGCTCCACCCTGAACCTCGCCGACCGCATCGCCGTACTCGACCGCGGCCGGCTCGCCGACCTCGGCACCCACGAGGAGCTCCAGCGGCGCTCCGCCCGCTACCGGCGGCTGCTGACCGACCCGGACGAGCTGGGCGGCGTCTCTCCCGGCCACACACCGCCGGACGGCGAGCCGATCGAGGACGACAGCCTGCGCGCCGAGCTGGACGCCGAGTACGACGCCGAGCGCGGCGTCACCCCCCACCTGTGGACCGGCGACCGCGCGCCCAAGGACATGGCGCTGGCCGGCACCCCCGCCACCCCCGCGCTCCTCGCCCAGGTGGACGCCCTGCCCCCGGCCACCGACACCCCCGACGTCGACGAGGACAAGGCGGTACGGCCCGAGGACTCCTACGGGCTGCGCCGCCTGCTGCACGGCTTCGGGCTGCCGCTGCTGGTCAGCCTGGCCCTGGTCGCCGTCGACGCGGGCGCGAGCCTGGTGCTGCCGGTGCTGATCCGGCACGGCATCGACGCGGGCGTCACCAAGCTGGCCATCGGCGCCGTCTGGTCGGCCGCGCTGCTCGCCCTGCTGGTGGTGCTGGTGCAGTGGGCCGCGCAGATCGGCGAGACCCGGATGACCGGCCGTACCGGCGAACGCGTCCTCTACACGCTGCGGCTCAAGATCTTCGCCCACCTCCAGCGGCTCGGCCTCGACTACTACGAGCGCGAGCTGACCGGCCGGGTGATGACCCGGATGACCACCGACGTCGACGCGCTGAGCACCTTCCTGCAGACCGGCCTGGTCACCGCGTTCGTCTCGGTCGTCACCTTCTTCGGCATCATGGTCGTCCTGCTGGTGATCGACATCCAGCTCGCCCTCGTCGTCTTCGTCACGCTGCCCCCGCTGATCATCGCCACCTTCTTCTTCCGCCGGGCCAGCGTGAAGGCGTACGAGCTGGCCCGCGAGCGCGTCTCGGCGGTCAACGCCGACCTCCAGGAGTCGGTGTCCGGGCTGCGGATCGTGCAGGCGTTCCGCCGCGAGCGGGACGGCGGGCGGCGGTTCGCCGAGCGCAGCGACGGCTATCGCGCGGCCCGGCTGCGCGGCCAGTGGCTGATATCGATCTACTTCCCGTTCGTCCAGCTGCTGTCCTCGCTCGCCGCCGCCGCCGTGCTGATCGCGGGCGCGGGCCGGGTGGAGGCCGCCACCCTCACCACCGGCGCCCTGGTCGCCTACCTCCTCTACATCGACCTGTTCTTCGCCCCCGTGCAGCAGCTGTCCCAGGTCTTCGACGGCTACCAGCAGGCCACCGTCTCGCTCGGCCGCATCCAGGAGCTGCTGCGCGAGCCCACGTCCACGAAGGAGGCGAAGCAGCCGCGTGACGTCACGTCGCTGCGCGGCGACATCGCCTTCGAGGGGGTGCGCTTCGCGTACGGCGACGACGAAGCCGCCCTCGCCGACGTCGAGTTGACGATCCCCGCGGGCCAGACGGTCGCCTTCGTCGGCGAGACCGGCGCCGGAAAGTCCACCCTGGTCAAGCTGGTGGCCCGGTTCTACGACCCGACGGCCGGACGGGTCACCGTCGACGGCGCCGATCTGCGCGACCTGGACCTGACCGCCTACCGGCACCGGCTCGGCGTGGTGCCGCAGGAGGCGTACCTGTTCCCGGGCACCGTCCGGGACGCCATCGCCTACGGCCGCCCCGGCGCCACCGACGCCGAGGTGGAGGCGGCCGCGCGGGCGGTCGGCGCGCACGAGATGATCGCCACCCTCGACGGCGGCTATCTGCACGAGGTCGCCGAGCGCGGCCGCAACCTCTCGGCCGGCCAGCGCCAGCTGATCGCGCTCGCCCGCGCCGAACTGGTCGACCCGGACATCCTGCTCCTGGACGAGGCCACGGCCGCGCTCGACCTGGCCACGGAAGCCCAGGTCAACCAGGCCACCGACCGCCTCGCGGGCCGTCGCACCACCCTGGTGGTGGCCCACCGGCTGACCACTGCCGCCCGCGCCGACCGGGTGGTGGTCATGGACCACGGCCGGGTCGCCGAGGACGGCACGCACGAGGAACTGCTCGCCCTCGGCGGCCGGTACGCCGAGCTGTGGCGGACCTTCGCCGGTCGCTCCGAGCCGGAGGAGCCGGTGGGCGCGGCCCTCTGAGCCCCGCCGAATCCGCGCGGATGCCGATGATCCGCGCGGATGACGATCGTGCAACCATCCGGCATACCCCTTGCGTCGTACATGCGTACGGCCGCCGGGGGACGGCCAGGGCGTTTCAGGGAGGACGAACACGTGGAAAGTGGTGCGATACGCCGGCGTCTCACGCTCGGTCCGGTCCTGCTGGCCGCGGCCGGACTGCTGGCCTTCGCGGCCTCCGGCACCGCACAGGCGGCGCCCAGCGGCTGCTCGGGGGAACAGGTCAGAACCCTCTCCTTCGCCTCCGGCGTCACCCGTGTCTACCGGCAGGGCGACTACATCTGCGCCATGACCCTCGCCCGCAGCCCCGGCACCGTCCGCGCGATGTCGGTCAGCGTCCAGGCCCGCGGCAGCCGCCCGGCCAAGGACAACGGGCGCTATCTGCACCACGCAGGGCCGGTGACCGTGCACGCCGGGCACCGCTGTGTCTGGATCCGCGGCGCGGTCGGCCAGAACAGCGTCAGCTCGGGCTGGATCCTCTGCTGAACCGCCGCCCGCGTCGACACGCTGGCCGCTGTGCGTTCCCTTGACGGAAAGAAACTTCCCGGATATTGGTGACTCCTTGGAAGTTTCCTTCAGCAGTTCTCCTCTGGGAAGGAGCGCACGTGCCCGACACCAGCACGGGAAGCGACACCAGCAAGAGAGGCACAGGAAACACCGGGGGCGGGGGCGGCGCCCGGCTGTCCCGGCGTACCGTCCTCGCCGCGGGGGCCGGGATCACCGCCGCGCTGACCGTGCCCACCACGGCCCGCGCCGCCACCCCCGACGAGCGCCGTCTCAAGGCCCTGATCTCCCGGATGTCGCTCCCGGAGAAGGTCGGCCAGCTCTTCGTGATGCGGGTCTACGGCGCCTCCGCCACCGCCCCCGACCAGGCCGACATCGACGCCAACCTGAGCGAGCTGGGCGTGCGCACCGCGGCCGAGCTGATCCAGAGGTACCGGGTCGGCGGGATCATCTACTTCACCTGGGCCCACAACACCCAGAACCCGCACCAGATCGCGGAGTTGTCCAACGGCATCCAGAAGGCGTCCCTGGACCGGCCGCGCGGCCTGCCGATGCTGATCGCCACCGACCAGGAGCACGGCGCGGTGTGCCGGGTGGGCGAGCCCGCCACGCTCTTCCCCGGCGCGATGGCGATCGGGGCGGGAGGGTCCGCGGCCGACGCGCGCACCCTCGGCCGGATCTCGGGCACCGAACTGCGCGCCCTCGGCATCAACCAGGACTACTCGCCCGACGCCGATGTGAACGTCAACCCGGCCAACCCGGTGATCGGGGTGCGCTCCTTCGGCGCCGACCCGGCGGCGGTCGCGGAGCTGGTCGCGGCCGAGGTGAAGGGCTATCAGTCGGCTCGGGTCGCCGCCACCGCCAAGCACTTCCCGGGCCACGGGGACACCGCGGTCGACAGCCACTACGGCTTCCCGGTCATCACGCACAGCCGGGAGCTGTGGGAGAAGCTGGACGCGGTGCCGTTCCGGTCGGCGATCGCGGCGGGCATCGACTCGATCATGACCGCGCACATCGAGTTCCCGGCCCTGGACGACTCCGGCGACCCGGCCACCCTCTCCGAGCCCATCCTCACCGGCATCCTGCGCGGTGAACTCGGCTACGACGGCGTGGTGATCACCGACTCCCTCGGCATGGAGGGCGTGCGCACCAAGTACGGCGACGACCGGGTGCCGGTGCTCGCGCTGAAGGCCGGCGTGGACCAGCTGCTCAACCCGCCGTCCATCGACACGGCCTGGAACGCGGTCCTGAAGGCCGTCCAGGACGGCGAGCTGACCGAGGCCCGCCTCGACGAATCGATCCTGCGCATCCTGCGGCTGAAGTCCCGGCTCGGCCTCTTCGACGGGGCCTACGTGGACCGGCGGGGCGTGGACCACGCGGTCGGCACCAAGTCCCATCTGGCCGCGGCCGACCGCATCGCCGAGCGCACGACGACCCTGCTGGTCAACGAGGGCGGCACCCTGCCCCTGAACCGCCATGCCCAGCCCCGCCTCCTGGTGGTCGGCGCCGACCCGGACTCCCCGTCCGGTACGACAGGGCCGCCGACCGGCGTCCTGGCCACCGCCCTCACCGAGGCGGGCTTCACCGCCACCGCGCTGCCGACCGGCACGAGCCCGTCCGCGGCGACCATCGACAAGGCGGTGGCCGCCGCCCAGGACGCGGACGCGGTGGTGGTCGGCACCTACAACGTGACGGCGAACAGCTCCCAACGCACCCTGGTGGACGCGCTGTTGGCGACCGGCAAGCCCGTGGTGGCGCTCGCCGTGCGCAACCCGTACGACATCGCCCAACTCCCCTCGGTCCGGGCCTGCCTGGCGTCGTACTGCTGGACCGACGTCGAACTCCGGGCCGCCGCACGGGTGATCGCGGGCCGCGTCAAGCCGCGCGGCAAGCTCCCGGTACCGGTGCAGCGGGCCGACGACCCGACGAAGGTCCTGTACCCGATCGGCCACGGCCTGACGTACTAGGACGGACGGACCCACCGGACTGCGCCCGACGGGCCCCGATGGGCTCCGACGGGCTCCGACGGGCTACGCCGCCTCGCCGAGCAGTCGTACGAGGTGATCGCGGCCCGCGGCGAGCAGGCCGGGCAGCGGGGCGGCCTGCTCGTACCACCGCTTCTCGTACTCCCAGCACAGCCAGCCGTCCCAGCCGCCCCGGCTGAGCACCTCCACGCACTCGGTGAGCGGCAGCACGCCCGCGCCGAGCGGCAGCGGGGTCGTGTCCTCGGCCGAGGCGATGTCCTTGACCTGCACATATCCCAGCTGCGGGGTGAGCGCCGCATACGTCTGCGCGGGCTGCTCGCCGCCCAGCCAGGTGTGCATCACATCCCACAGCGCCCCCACCTGCCGATGCCCCACCGGGCCCAGCACCCGGATGGCGTCGGCGCCGGTGCGGTGCGAGTCATGGGTCTCCAGCAGGATCCGCACCCCGAGCGCGGACGCGTCCTCGGCGGCGGTCCCGAGCCGCCGGGCCGCGATCGCGTCGGCCTCCTCGTGCGGGCCCTCCCCGCCGGGAAAGACGCGGACGAAGGGCGCACCGAGATCGTGGGCGAGCCGGAGCAGCCCCCGCACCTCGCCGAGTACCGCCGCGTCGTCACCGGGCGCGGCGAGGCGCGCGTACCCGGCCACGCACAGCGGTTCGATGCCGGAGCCGCGGAACAGCGCGGCGACATCGGCGCGTTCGGCGGGGGAGAGGCCGGGGTGGACCGGTTCCTCGGGATGGGCGCGCAGTTCGACTCCGTGGTAGCCGTGCTCGGACGCGAGCGCCAGGACGTCCGGGACGGGCAGGCCGGGGACACCGAGAGTGGAGAACGCCAGTTTCATGCCCCGGGACCTTACTCGACGCGCCGGGTGCCCACCTCGTCTCGGCATAAGCCGCAATGTCATGACTTCCCTAAAGGGACCCCAGGTGTTGGCCGCGTTTTCACCACCGAGCTCTGCCACGCCGATCGGCGTGGGTAGAGAGTGTCTGCTGGTCTGGTCCACGAGAACCCTCAAGAAGGGCAATTCATGGCAGAGTTGACGCGACGCAGACTCCTGGGTTCGGCTGCCGGCGTGGTGGGCGGTGCCGCCGCCCTCTCCCTCCTGCCGCCGAGCGTGCAGAAGGCGGTGGCCGCCGAACCGCCCCGGCACGGCTCCCTGCACGACATCGAGCACGTCGTCCTGCTGATGCAGGAGAACCGGTCCTTCGACCACTACTTCGGCACGCTCTCCGGCGTGCGCGGCTTCGCCGACCCGCACGCGCGGCGGCTCGACACCGGGCGCAACGTCTTCTACCAGCCCGACGCCGAGAACCCGAAGGGCTATCTGCTGCCCTTCCACCTCGACACCCACAAGTCCAGCGCCCAGGCCATCCCGTCCACCAGCCACGCCTGGTCCGTGCAGCACCAGGCGTGGAACGGCGGCAAGATGGACCAGTGGCTGCCCGCCCACCGCAAGGCCGACGGTGTCAACGGCCCCTATGTCATGGGGTACTACACGCGCGAGGACATCCCGTTCCAGTTCGCGCTCGCGGAGACCTTCACCGTCTGCGACAGCTACTTCTGCTCGGTCCTCGGCCCCACCTGGCCCAACCGCCTGATGTGGATGTCCGGTTCGATCGACCCGGGCGGCACCCGGGGCGGCCCGATCATCAGCAACTCGGCCCCGACGCCGTACCGCTGGACGACGTACGCGGAGCGCCTCCAGGCGGCCGGGGTCAGCTGGAAGGTCTACCAGCAGGACGACGACTACGGCTGCAACCTGCTGGAGCAGTTCGCCACCTTCAAGAACGCCCAGCCCGGCTCCGACCTCTACGAGCGCGGGGTACGGCCGCAGCCGGAGGGCACCTTCGAGGACGACGCCCGCAACGACCGGCTGCCGGCGGTGAGCTGGATCATGCCGACCAGCTACCAGTCGGAGCACCCGGACTATCTGCCCGCCGCGGGCGCGGACTTCGTCGCGTCGAAGATCGAGGCCATCGCCGCCAACCCGAAGGTGTGGCGCAAGACGGCCTTCATCCTCAACTACGACGAGAACGACGGCCTCTTCGACCACGTCGCCCCGCCCACCCCGCCCGCCGGGACCAAGGACGAGTTCATCGGCGGCCTCCCGATCGGCGGCGGCTTCCGGGTCCCGGCCATCATCATCTCCCCCTGGACCGTGGGCGGCTGGGTCGCCACCGAGACCTTCGACCACACCTCCGCCCTCCAGTTCCTCGAGCGCTTCACCGGCGTCGAGGAGCCCAACGTCAGCGACTGGCGGCGCGCCACCTTCGGCGACCTCACCAGCGCCTTCCGCTTCTCCCGGAGCGGCAAGCGCGCGCCCCGGCTGCCCGATGACACGGCGGAGCAGCTCGCCAAGGCGAAGGAGGAGGTGGCGACGCTGCCCGCGCCGCGGCTGCCCGACGGGAACCAGACGTTCCCGCACCAGGAACGGGGACACCGGCCGCAGGTGTAAGGGGCAGGCGGGCGGCGGGTAGGCCCATCGGGTGAGGCGGCACGGGCTGTCGGTGTCGTGGATCATCCGGGGACTCTCATCGGGACAAAGTGTGACCAACTGACCGTAGCCGGTCGCACTCAGCGCCTGCTCGGCCCCCGATGGGAGTCCTTCGTTGCGCTTGAACAGACTGACCGCGTACGTGACGGCGGTCCTGACCGCGGGCGCGTCCGTGCTCTGCCTGGCGCCGTCCGCCCAGGCCGCCACCCAGCGCGTCACCGCCGCCGACCTGGGCCCCGGCGGCCCCTGGCTCCGCCTCCAGGACCAGGGCCCCTCGACCCACCCGCCCGGTGTCCAGGAGGTGTCGCCGTTCGCCGACCCCGTCCACTGGAACGGCAGCCTGCACCTGGCCATCGGCCCCGGCCAGCAGTCGCAGGCCGCGTACTACTACACGGCGGCGGTCCAGCTGAGCACCGTCCTCGGCTCGGAGATCTCCTACGACTCCTACGTGGACAGCGCGCACACGACGACGACGGGCACCGGGCCCAACCTCCAGCTGCCCATGTTCTGCGACGGCGCCTTCACCACGCTGAGCTTCCAGCCCCAGCTGGCCACGGACGCCGAGGGGCGGCACGGGGTCGTCCCGGACATCTGGCAGCACTGGGACTCGGGCCCGTCGGGAATCTGGCGCACCTCCCGCGCGGTCGCGAGCTTCCCGGCCGGGGGCGACGCGCCGCTGAGTGACTTCGCCGCCGCGTGCACCGGTGACACCAGCGGGGTGATCGGGCTGATCGGCAACGTCGGCAGCCTCGGCGACACGACCGCGTCGCTTGACACCTACGTGGACAACCTGACGGTGAACGGCACCAGCTACGACTTCGCCGTCGACGGCACGGCCACCGCACAGGTCGACCTGCACACCACGGCCACCGGGGTCGCCGGTACGGCCGTCTTCCACAGCCCCGCCGACGGGCCGGAGTTCGCCGACCCGGGCGCCCGCCTGCTGATCAGCGCGAGCACCAACCCCGCGCCGGGCGACGTCCAGGTGACCATCGACGGCATCCCGGCGGCCGTCACCACCGAGGGCGGCCATCTGGTGGCCCAGCTCCCGCAGCCACTCGCCGACCGCCTGCTCCCCGGCGGCACCCTCACCGTCCCCTTCACCATCACCCTCCCCGGCGGCACCGGCGGCTACGGCTACGGCTACGGAGGTGGCGGCGGCCACGGCACCGTGACCGTCACCGCCCGACTCCTGGCCCGCGGCTACCAGCCCCTGCAGCCCACGAACGTCAGCGCCGAGGACTCGATCACCTACTGACCACCCCCGACGAGCGACCGGCCGCCACCGAGTCCTGGTGGCGGCCGGTCGCCCCCGTCCCCTCAGCCCCGTGCCACCCCTGTCGACCCGCGCACCACCAGTTCCCCCCGTACGGCGCCGATCCCCCCGGCCGGTGCCTCCTCGCGGGCCATGGCGATGCGGCCGGCGCGGGCCGCCGCCCCGGTCAGGGGCAGGCGGAGCGTCGTCAGGCCGGGTACGACGTCCACGGCCACCGGGAGATCGTCGAAGCCGGTGACGGACACGTCCTCGGGGACGCGCAGGCCGGAGTCCCGCAGCGCCGCGCACGCCCCCGCCGCGACGGAGTCGTTCGCGGCGACCAGGGCCGTCAACGACGGGTCGCGGCCCAGGAGTTCACGCGCGCCCTCGTACCCGGAGCGCCGGTCGAACCGTCCGTGGACGATCCGGCGTGGGTCCTGCTCGATGCCCGCCGCGGCCAGCGCGGCGCGATGCCCCTCAAGCCGGTGCCGCGTCGTCGACCGCTCCTCGGGACCGGCGAGGTACCCGAGCCGCCGGTGCCCGAGCCCCACCAGATGCTCCGTCACCGCCCGCGCCCCGCCGAGGTTGTCGAAGGTGAGCGCGACCGCCCGCGCGTCCGGCACCGGGGGCCGCCCGCACAGCACCACCCGCGTCCCACCCTCCCCGAGCTTGCGCAGCTTCGCCGCGACCGCCGCCGCGTGCGGCGCGTCCACCACCGCGCCGCCGGTCAGTACGACCGCCGCCGCCCGCTGCCGTTGCAGCAGCGTCAGGTACTTCAGCTCCTGCTCCGGCGAACCCCCGGTGTTGCAGACGACCGCGAGCCGCTCACCGCCCGCCCGCCCCCCGGTGCCCCCGATCTCCGCCTGGATCGCGCTCGCCATGATCCCGAAGAACGGGTCGGCGATGTCGTTGACGAGGATGCCGACCAGGTCGGACGTGGCGGCGGCCAGCGCGCTCGCGGGCCCGTTGAGGACGTAGTCCAGCTCGTCCACCGCGCGCAGCACCCGCTCCCGGGTCGGCGCCGCCACCGGGTAGTTGCCGTTCAGCACCCGCGACACCGTCGCGGGGGAGACCTGGGCGCGCGCGGCCACGTCCGCCAGGGTCACGGTCATCTCGTCGTCCTCCGGTCGCGCATCTCGTGGTCTCGTCAGGCCAGGTAGACGGCCTGAAAAGGGCTTCGGTTCCCGGCCCCCACCGGTGCCCCTCCCGGCCGAACCGGGCCCGGAACCCGGACAGGTCTTGTGCCGGCCGCCGTCCTGAGGCTAGCTTCCTCCCCTGTAGAAAGCGCTTGCTATGACGATTGTCGCAGTGGACACACGGCGCGCGGCGCCACAGAAGAGGACCCGGAGCGGGTCCGTGGAGGGGACCGACGTGACACGCGAGACGACGGTGCGCATCGCCATGAACGGCGTGACCGGGCGCATGGGCTACCGCCAGCACCTGCTGCGCTCGATCCTCGCCCTGCGCGACCAGGGCGGCCTCGACCTCGGCGACGGCACCGTGCTGCGCCCGGAGCCGATCCTGCTCGGCCGCCGTGAGCACGCGCTGCGGGAGATCGCCGACCGGCACGGCCTGGAGCACGTCTTTACCGACCTGGACGCCGTGCTCGCCGACCCGTCCGTCGACATCTACTTCGACGCGCAGGTCACCGCCGCCCGCGAGGGGGCGATCAGGAAGGCGATCGCCGCGGGCAAGCACGTCTACACCGAGAAGCCGACCGCCACCGGCCTCGACGGCGCCCTCGAACTCGCCCGCCTGGCACGGGAGAAGGGCGTCCGGCACGGCGTCGTCCAGGACAAGCTGTTCCTGCCGGGCCTGCGGAAGCTGAAGCGGCTCGTCGACGGCGGCTTCTTCGGCCGGATCCTGTCCGTGCGCGGTGAGTTCGGCTACTGGGTCTTCGAGGGCGACTGGCAGGACGCCCAGCGCCCCTCCTGGAACTACCGCGCGCAGGACGGCGGCGGCATCGTCGTCGACATGTTCCCGCACTGGGAGTACGTGCTGCACGAACTGTTCGGCCGCGTCACCTCCGTGCAGGCGCTGACCGCCACCCACATCCCCCGACGCCGGGACGAGCGCGGCGAGCCGTACGACGCGACGGCCGACGACGCCGCGTACGGCATCTTCGAGCTGGCCGGCGGCGCGATCGCGCAGATCAACTCCTCCTGGGCGGTGCGCGTCCACCGCGACGAACTGGTCGAGTTCCAGGTCGACGGCACGGAGGGCTCGGCGGTGGCGGGCTTGCGTGACTGCCGTGTCCAGCATCGCGCCACGACCCCCAAGCCCGTCTGGAACCCCGACCTCCCCGAAACCGGGGCGTTCCGCGAGCAGTGGCAGGAGGTCCCGGACAACGGGGAGTTCGACAATGGCTTCAAGGCGCAGTGGGAGCTGTTCCTGCGGCATGTGTACGCCGACGCGCCGTACCGCTGGGACCTGCTGGCCGGAGCCCGCGGTGTCCAACTCGCCGAGCTGGCCCTGAAGTCGGCGGCGGAGGGCCGCCGCGTCGCGGTACCGGAGATCACGCTGTGACCATCGAACTCCCCTCGCCCGACGGCACCTTGCGCACGTACGAGCCGCGCCCCGAGCCCTTCCGGGCCGCTTCCGGCGCGGCCCTCACCTCCCGTACGGTCTTCGCCGCGGCCCATGTCGTCGCCGACCCGTACGCGGACGTCTCGCCCGACTCGCCCGCCGCCGTCGACTGGGACGCGACCCTCGCCTTCCGCCGCCAGCTGTGGGCGCACGGCCTCGGGGTCGCCGAGGCGATGGACACCGCCCAGCGCGGGATGGGCCTGGACTGGGCGGGGGCCGCCGAGCTGATCCGGCGCGGCGCGGCCGAGGCGAAGGCGGTCGGCGGGCGCGTCGCCTGCGGGGCCGGCACCGACCAGATCACCGGCGGGAGCCTCACGGACATCCGCGCGGCCTACGAGGAACAGCTCGCGGTCGTCGAGGAGGCGGGCGCCCAGGCGATCCTGATGGCCTCCCGCGCCCTGGCCGCGACGGCGACCGGGCCCGAGGACTACCAGGAGATCTACGGCCACCTGCTCCGACAGTCCGCCGAGCCGGTCGTCCTGCACTGGCTCGGCCCGATGTTCGACCCGGCGCTGGAGGGCTACTGGGGCTCGGCCGACCTGGATGCCGCCACCGAGGTGTTCCTCGATGTGATCGCGGCCCAGCCGGACAAGGTCGACGGCATCAAGATCTCCCTCCTGGACGCGGGCCGGGAGACCGCCCTGCGCCGCCGGCTCCCGGCGGGCGTGCGCTGCTACACCGGGGACGACTTCCACTACCCCGAGCTGATCGCGGGCGACGAGCGGGGCTTCAGCCACGCCCTGCTCGGCGTCTTCGACCCGCTCGCCCCGCTGGCGGCCCAGGCGGTACGGCACCTCGACACCGGGGACGTGTCCGGCTTCCGCGAACTCCTCGACCCCACCGTGGAGTTGTCCCGCCACCTGTTCCAGGCCCCCACCCGCTTCTACAAGACCGGCGTCGTCCTCCTCGCCTGGCTGGCCGGCCACCAGTCGCACTTCTCCATGCTGGGCGGCCTCCAGTCGGCCCGCTCGCTCCCGCACCTGGCCCGCGCCTATGAACTCGCCGACACCCTGGGCCTGTTCCCGAACCCGGCGCTTGCCGAGAGCCGTATGAAGACCCTTCTCTCCCTGTACGGAGTCCAGCAGTGACCGGTGCCCTCGACCGCCTCTCCATCAACCAGATGACGGTGAAGCAGCTGTCCCTGCCCGAACTGGTCGCCGCGTGCGCCGAGTCCGGCATCGGCAAGGTGGGCCTGTGGCGCGCGCCGGTGCGGGCGTACGGCGTCCCGGAGGCGGCCGCGCTGGTCCGGTCGGCGGGGCTTGAGGTGACCACGCTGTGCCGGGGCGGCTTCCTCACCGCCGTCGACCCCGGTGCGCGGGCCGCCGCCCTGGCCGACAACCGGCGCGCGGTGGACGAGGCGGCGGCGCTCGGCACCGACACCCTGGTCCTGGTCTCCGGTGGCCTCCCGGCGGGCAGCGGGGATCTGGCCGGGGCCCGTGAACGCGTCGCCGACGCCCTCGCCGAACTGGCCCCCTACGCCGGGTCCCACGGCGTCCGCCTCGCCATCGAGCCCCTGCACCCGATGTTCGCCGCCGACCGCTGTGTGGTGTCGACCCTGGCCCAGGCCCTGGACCTCGCCGAACGCTTCCCCGCGCACCAGGTGGGGGTGGCCGTGGACACGTACCACATCTGGTGGGACGACCGGGCTCCGGCGGGGATCGCCCGCGCGGGCGCGGGGGGCCGTATCCACACCTTCCAACTCGCCGACTGGATCACACCGTTGCCCGCGGGTGTCCTCAACGGCCGGGGCCAGATCGGGGACGGCTCGATCGACATGCGGGAGTGGCGGGGGCGCGTCGAGGCGGCGGGCTACACAGGGCCGATCGAAGTCGAGCTGTTCAACGAGGAGTTGTGGGCGCGGGACGGCCGGGCGGTGCTGGAGGAGACGGCGGCGCGCTACCTGGAACACGCCGTCTGAGGGGAAGCGGCCCGGACACGCCGCAAACCATTGGCCGATCGAGGCGTCCCGGAGAGAGGCTGTCCCCATGACGACAACCTTGATCACCGGGGCCAACAAGGGCCTCGGGCATGAGACCGCCCGCCAGTTGATCGCGGCGGCCCACACCGTCTACCTGGGAGCGCGCGACACCGAGCGGGGCACGGCGGCGGCGGCCCGGCTCGGCGCCCGGTTCGTACAACTCGATGTGACCGACGACGCGTCGGTCGCCGCGGCGGTGGCCACCGTCGAGGCCGAGGGCGGTCTGGACGTCCTGGTCAACAACGCCGGGATCGAGGTGCGTTCCCCGGCGGGCGACATCATCGGCGCCGCGGACCTGACCGCCGACGTGATGCGGGAGGTGTTCGAGACCAATGTCTTCGGCGTGGTCCGGGTGACCCACGCCTTCCTGCCGCTGCTGGAGCGCTCCGCCGCCCCGGTCGTGGTCAACGTCAGCAGCAGCCTCGCCTCGCTGGCCCAGGCCGGAAAGGGGTACCCCGGGGTCGCCTACCCGGCCTCCAAGACCGCGGTCAACATGCTCACCGTGCAGTTCGCCAAGGCGTTCCCGCGGCTGCGGATCAACTCCGTGGAGCCCGGCTACACCGCGACGGACCTGAACCGGCACGAGGGCGTCCAGACCGTCGAGCAGGGCGCCGGGATCATCGTCAGGATGGCCCGGCTGGGCCCGGACGGACCGACCGGCGGCTACTTCGACGCGTCGGGCCCGCTGCCCTGGTAGGCCGGGCCCGACACTCCCTGCCGCCCGGTCAGTAGGCGAACCGGTCGAGCAGCCAGCGGCCCAGTTCCTCGGTGACGGCCGTGTGCGTGGTGGTCGTGGACGAGCACATGAAGTCGTCCAGGTCGCTCTCCTCCGGCGGGAGGTCGTCCACGTTCACATAGAGGTCGTCCTGCCGGCCGATGTCGCGTACGGACACCGCGCTGATCGTCGGCACGAAGCAGATGTCCGGGTGCCGCAGGTCCACCGTGCCGCCGCCCTTCTCCAGCGCGTTGGCGAGGATGCGGTACGTGTTGAGCGTGCCGCCGGGGGCGCCGTCGACCTCCGGGAAGCCGTCGGTGGTGATCGTCTTCTCGGCCTTCGGGAAGCGCCGGTTCAGGTAGGCGGCGGTCACGTCGTCGCCCTGGGCCTGGGTGTAGAAGGTGGTGCCCGGGTAGATCCGCTCGACGCGCAGCGCGGTCTCCCCGGGCCGCACCTCGGGCAGCCCCACGCCGTCCCCGCGCCCGTTGGCGACGCCGAGCAGCCGCGGGATGCGGGGCCAGCCGCCCAGCCGCGCCAGCTCCTCCAGCAGATCCTGGCGTTCCTTGGCCACCCCGGTCTTGCCGGTGTCCTTGTCGTAGTGCCGCCACAGCATCTGGCGGGCGGCCGGGCTGTTCATCTGCCGGGCGAAGTCGTTGTCCGGGAACGGGATGAAGTACGAGAACGCCTGGACGCCGACCGGGATGGTGGCGCCGCGGTGCGGGGTGTCGTACGAGAAGTACGTGCCCGTCTGGTGGTCGATCCGCTGCGACTCCAGCTTGGCGAGGGCGTACCGGGTGACGAGGCCGCCCATGCTGAACCCGCCGACGATCAGCCGCTCGCCGCCCAGCCTCTCGGCGTTGGCCCGCAGGATCGCCGCGGTGGCCGCGTGGGCGTTGGTCTGGATCGCGGCGGTGCGCTCGTTGAAGCCGAGCAGGATGACGTCCTTGCCGCGGCGGCGCAGTTCGCTGATGAACGGGTAGCCGCTCTCCAGGAACTGGTAGAGCTTGTCGAGTTCGCTCCGGCCGAGGTTGAACCCGTCGGCGATGATCACGGGCCGGGTGATGGCGTGGTTCCCCTGACCGTGGAACACCCAGGCGAAGCCTTCCGGCAGGCTCCACTCATTGTCCGGGGACGGTACCTCGACAGGCTTGTGCACCCGCTGGTCGAGCGGGTCGCTGATGGTCAGTCCGGCGAGTTCCGGTTCGGCCGAGTCCTGAGGCGACATGGTGGTGCTCCTAGGTGTCGTCGCGGAGGGCAAGACACCGCCATGGTGGAGCCGCGTTCAGGTCGTACCGGGCGTGTTGGCCTGCGGGTTCATCAGATGGGATGGAACGCGCCGGGGGACCGTTTGATCCCCCGGGCACGTGCGTTCAGCCCTTGAGCGCGCCGACGAACGCCGCCCAGCTGTCTGCGGAGAAGAGCAGCGCCGGGCCGCAGGTGTTCTTGCTGTCGCGGACGGGGACGGCGGCGTGGCCGCGAGCTACTTCAAGGCAGTCACTTTGGCCGCCGCCGCTGTAGCTGGACTTGTACCACCCGCTGAGGGTGGAGGCGTCGGAGATGTCAGCCATCGAGGTGTCCGTTCTTGAGCGCGCCGACGAAGGATGTCCATCCGTTCATGGAGAAGAGCACGGCCGGGCCGGAGGTGTTCTTGCTGTCGCGGACGGGGACGGCGGCGTGGCCGCGAGCTACTTCAAGGCAGTCACTTTGGCCGCCGCCGCTGTAGCTGGACTTGTACCACTCGGTGACGGTGTGTTCATTGCTCTGCATGTGCGTATTCCTCCGCTACCACTCTGACGAAAGCGAGTGACTTCTCCCGGGACAGCGCCTCGCTCAGCGCAAGGTTGTAAGACGTCTGGCACTGTGCCACCAGGGCCGGGCTCTTCATCAAGTTGCCGCTGATTAAGCCTTCGACATAGGCCAAGGGGGCTGTGTTCTCGAAGCTCAGGAGCGTGAGCATGCTCTGGGCGAGGGCGTGAGCCCCGGCGCTGTACGGCAGCACGTGGAACCGCAGACGTCCCGCCTCGGCCATGTCCGCGATCTTGTGGAGCTGTTCGGCCATGACCTGGGGGCTGCCTACGCAGCGTCGCAGCACCCCCTCGTCGAGGACTGTCCACACGACAGGATGCGATGGGTCCTCCAGGATCTGGGCACGCCCCGTGCGGATCGCGACTGACCTGTCGATTTCCTCGGCGGTCCAGTCCGCTCGGTAGCCCTTGAAGACTGCGCGTGCGTAGTCGGGGGTCTGGAGCATGCCAGGAACGAGCGAGAGCGCGAACTGCTGGATCTCCGTTGCCTGGCGCTCCAGTTCGGACATGGCGGCGAAGTAGCTCGCCCACGTCGACGTCAGCTCATCCAGCCACTGTGTGAAGAAGCTGCCGGTGCCCAGCGCCTGATCGATCCGTTGCACATCGTCAAAGCCCGGCAACCGCCTGCCCGCCTCGTAATGGCTGATGAGGGTGGGCGAGCACACGAGGTGACGGGCCAGTCCCGCTTGGGTGAGCCTGGCCGCCCCACGACGTGACCGGATCTCCTCCCCGAACCTCTCCCGTGGTGTGCGGGCTTTGCGGTGCTCGTCCATTAATCAACTCCCTTGCATGACACGCAGGATGTCAACCCGCCCCCTCTAGAAAGCCTAGCCATCGCCGCGCCACGCTGTGACCGAATCACCACACACCGAAGTCACCGCACACGAATGGGTAGACCGGCATGGCAAAACTCCCCACCCGGCGCCACCTCGACCTCGTGGAGGCCCACGCATGAACGAACGTCTGCTTCCCTGGACCGGGTCCGAGGAGAAGCCCTGCTATCTCATCGGGGACGGCGACGGGTACGTCTCCCGGGTCGCCGACCAGGTCGAGGGCGTGCAACTCGGCATGGCGGGCAGCCTGCTGGACCATACCGCCGAACTGCTCTCGGGCGAGGGACTCACCAGGGAGGAGCTGCACTACCTGGTCCGGCGCCTGATCGAGTCCCTGAAGGAGGTCAAGCGCATCGCGGAGAGCAGGGGCGCGCGGCTGTCCGGAGCGGCCGAGTAGCCGATCGTGGAGAGTTGAGCGGATGATCACGACACCGACCCGCCGCCGTACCGCCGCGCTCACGACCCCGCTGACTCTCGGTGCCGCCCTGAACACCGAGGGCGGTGACGCGCGGCCCGCGGCCCACCTGGGGAATCGTGCTGGTGAATCCCGAGCCGAAGGATGTCAAGAAGTCCGGCCCCGCTCCGACTACAAGGTGAAGGGCCCCCGCAGGGGTCCGTGAACCACGAGGAGTACGACATGCAGTTCCTGATCTGCCTGCACATCAACCCCGCCGTGCTGGACGCGCTGACCGACGACGAGAAGACCGCGGTCCAGGAGGGGCACGGGAAGTTCATCGAGACGCTGAAGGAGTCCGGCGAGCTGCTCACCACGCAGGCGCTGGCCGACCCGTCCCAGTCCGCCGTCGTCACCGTGCGCGGCGGGCAGACGGTCGTCACCGACGGCCCCTTCCTGGAGGCCAAGGAGCACCTGGGCGGCTTCTACCTGGTCGACTGCGAGGACCGGGAGCGGGCGATCGAGCTGGCCGCCATGATCCCGGACGCCGGGATCGAGGGCCTGGGTGTCGAGGTGCGCCAGGTGATGTTCGCCTGCGGACAATTGGAGGCATGAGCACACCCAGCCCGGCACCGGACGTCGAGGGCCTGCTGCGCGATCTCGCGCCGCGGGTCCTCGGCGCGCTGGTCCGCAGGAACGGCCGGTTCGAGGACTGCGAGGACGCCGTGCAGGAAGCCGTCCTCGCCGCCACCACCCGGTGGCCGGCCGAGGGCGTGCCGGAGAATCCGCGCGGCTGGCTGACCACCGTCGCCGCCCGGCGGCTGATCGACCAGGCGCGCAGCGATCTCGCCCGGCGGGAGCGGGAGGCCGCGACCGCCGCCGAGGTCCGCCCCGGCGAGGTGCCGGACACCGACGACACGCTGCTCCTGCTGTTCCTGTGCTGCCATCCGGCGCTGACCCCGGCCTCCCAGACCGCCCTGACCCTGCGGGCCGTCGGCGGTCTGACCACGGCCGAGATCGCCGGTGCCTTCCTGGTGCCGGAGGCCACGACGGCGGCCCGGATCAGCCGGGCCAAGCAGCGGGTCAGGGCGGCGGGCGGCACCTTCGGGATGCCGGAAGGACCGGCACTCCAGGAGCGGCTGCCGGTCGTCCTGCACGTCCTGTACCTGATCTTCAACGAGGGGTACACCGCCTCCTCGGGCGACCGCCTCGACCGCCCCGACCTCGCCCACGAGGCCATCCGGCTCACCCGCGCCGTGCACGCCCAGCTCCCCGGGGACGGTGAGGTCACCGGGCTGCTCGCCCTGATGCTGCTGACCGAGGCCCGCCGCCCGGCCCGTACCACCGACTCCGGCGACCTGGTGCCGCTGGCGGAACAGGACCGTACGACATGGGACCGCGCCCTGATCGAGGAGGGCACCGCGCTGGTCAGGACGGCCCTCGCCGGACCGGCCCTCGGCCCCTATGCGCTCCAGGCCGCCATCGCCGCCACCCACGCCGACGCGGCCAAGGCGGAGGAGACCAACTGGGCGCAGGTGCACGCCCTTTACCTCATCCTGGAGCGCATCGCGCCCAACCCGATGGTCACCCTCAACCGCGCCATCGCCCTCGCCGAGACCGAGGGCCCCGAGGCCGGGCTCACCCTCCTCGCCACCCTGGACGGCGACGACCGGATGGCCCGCCACCACCGGCTGCTGTCCGTCCGCGCGCACCTGCTGGAACGCGCCGGTGACACCCAGGGGGCGTACGACCACTACCGGCGCGCCGCGAAGGCCACGGCCAGCCTCGCCGAGCAGCGGTATCTCCAGGCGCGGGCGGCCCGGCTCAGCGGGGGGACGTCCGGCGGTACGGACGGCCCCGGAAGAAGAGGATGACGAAGGTGATCGCGGCGATGAAGCACGCCGTCATGCCGCAGGCCAGCAGGGCGTATCCCGCCCCGCTGAGGCCCGGCACGTCGGTCACCGTCGCCACGCCCGCGGCGGTCCGCTCCCGGCGCTCGTGGTCGGGATGGTCCGCGAGGTAGAGGACCTGCCCGGCGAGCGCCAGCACGCAGAGCGCCGCCCAGGCCAGGAGCCAGCCGCCCGCCCTGCCCCACCAGGGGATCCGCGGGCGCAGGGCGACCCCCGGGCAGCGGGCCAGCAGGACCCGCCCCAGGTCCCCGGCGCCCGCGGCGAGCCCGTCCGTCCGCAGCCGGCGGCCGTCGTCGAAGGCGATCTCGACGCGGTAGCCGTTGCCGAGCCGGGTCGCGAGGCGGCTCACGGCGTCGCCCTCGACGTGGAGGGCGGTGACGCGGTCCCAGGTCCAGCCGTCGGCCCCCCGCCGCGACCCGTGGACCAGGCCCAGCTCCCGCACCTCGAAGTACTCCCCGGGCGCGCCGCGCAGCGCCCGCCGGATCTGGACCGCCGCGACCCATACGGCGCCCAGCGCCAGGCCGATCAGCAGCCCGACCGCCCGGCTGGCACCGGCGGACCCCTCATCGACGGCGGAGAGGCCCCACACCCCGAGGCAGCCCGAAGGGACGGCGACGATCAGGGCCCAGGCGGCGTTCACCCACCGCTTGCGGTGGTCGACCGGATGCCGACCGAGCACCGGCCCGAGCCGGTCGAGAGCGCTCGCTCCCTCGACAGCAGTCACCGGCCAAGTCAAACACCGCCGGTGGGGATGCACAACACCCGTCTACCCCAGCGGAGTTGCCCACCCTCCTTCGTCGCGTCCCCTAGAAGAACACCCCGCACCGCAGCAGCACATTGGCGTACGGGCTCGCCTCGCCGGTGCGTACGATCAGCCGCGCTCCCGCCGACAACTCCTTGAGCCGCTCGTGCGGGACGAAGTCCAGATTGGCGAACTGCCGCTCCACCAGGTCGAGATGGTCGCCGCGCAGCTCCTCCGCCACCGTGGCGCCCTCCAGGACCAGCTCGTCCACCAGGCCGGCGAAGACCTCCGCGAAGGACGGCACACCGGCCCGGAAGGCCAGGTCCACCACGCGCGGGCCGCTCGGGACCGGCATGCCCGCGTCGCAGACCAGCACCTCGTCCCCGTGCCCCAACTCGGCCAGCGCGCCCGCCAGATGGCGGTTCAGGATGCCCGACTTCTTCACAGCTGCTCGACCTCCGAGGCCGTCGGATACGACTCCTGCGCCCCCGCTCTCGTCACGGCCGCCGCGCCGACCCGGGCCGCGTAGCCCGCCGCCTCGGCGAGGGCCGCGCCCGCGCCCAGCCTCCAGGCCAGGGCGGCCGTGAAGGCGTCGCCCGCGCCCGTGGTGTCCACCGCGTCGACCTTCACCGACGCCACCCGGGCCGCGCCCGAGCCGTCGTGCACCAGCGCGCCCTCGGCGCCGAGCGTGACCACGACCGAGCGCGGGCCCAGCGCCAGCAGCCCGCGCGCCCAGTCCTCCGGCTCCGCCCCGGCGTCCTCGCCCAGGATCACCCGCGCCTCGTGCTCGTTGACGATCAGCGGGTCGCAGGCCGCCAGCACCTCGGCGGGCAGCGGGCGCGGCGGAGAGGGGTTGAGCACGAACCGGGTGCCGGACGGCAGCTGCCGTACGACCTCCGCCACCGTCTCCAGCGGGATCTCCAGCTGCGCCGAGACCACGCGCGCCGCCCGCAGCAGCGCGGCGGACTCCCGGACGTCCGCCGGGGTGAGGCGGGCATTGGCGCCGGGCGACACCACGATGCTGTTGTCCCCGGACGGGTCGACGGTGATCAGCGCGACCCCGGTCGGCGCCCCGCCCTCCAGCACGCCCGACGGGTCGACCCCGGCCGAGCGCAGCGAGTCGAGCAGCAGCCGGCCGTGGCCGTCCTCGCCGACCCGCGCCAGCAGCGCCGTACGGGCGCCCAGCCGGGCCGCGGCGACCGCCTGGTTGGCGCCCTTGCCGCCCGGATGCGTGGACAGATCCCCGCCGAGCACCGTCTCACCGGCGGCCGGCCGCCGCTCGACCCCGATCACCAGGTCGGCGTTGGCCGAACCCACGACCAACAGGTCGTAGTCGTACATCAGTTGACTCCCATGAACCCTTTGAATCCGATGCGTCCGCGAACTCGCGGAACGAGCCTGGGCGGACGGCCGCCCCCATGGTGACCCATGGTCCACGACCGCCCGCCCGAGCCTTCTCCGCCCCGCTCCGTCAGCCGGTGAACCCGGCCACGTTGTCCTTCGTGACCACCTTCACCGGCACCTTCACCGTCTGCTCCACCTTCTTGCCCTGGGACGCCTTGAGCGCGTTGTCCACGGCGATCCGGCCGAGCTGGGTCGGCTGCTGAGCGACGGAGGCGTACAGCGTGCCCGCCTTGACCGCGTTCAGGCCGTCCGGGGTGCCGTCGAAGCCGACCACCGGCACCGACGTACCGGCCTTGGAACCCAGCGCCTTGATCGCGCCGAGGGCCATCTCGTCGTTGGCGGCGATGACGCCCTGCACGTCCGGGTGGGCCTGGAGCAGGTTCGACATCACGTCGAGGCCCTTGGTGCGGTCGAAGTCGGCGGGCTGCTGGGCGACCACCTTGATGCCCGGGTACGCCTTCAGCCCGTTGGCGAAGCCCTGCGCACGCTCCCGCGCCGCCGAGGTGCCCGCCTGACCCTGGAGGATCACGATCTTGCCCTTGCCGCCCAGCTTCTCGGCGATCGTCTTGGCCGCCTGCTCGCCACCGGCGATGTTGTCCGAGGCCACCAGGGTGTCCACGGCGGCCTTGTTGACCCCGCGGTCGACCGCGATCACCGGGATCTTCGCCTTGTCGGCGGCCTTGACCGAGTTGCTCGCCGCGTCCGAGTCCACGGGGTTGACGATGATCGCGTCAAGGCTCGAACTGGTGAAGTTCTGGAGCTGGTTGGCCTGCTGGGAGGCGTCGTTCTGCGCGTCGGTGACCGTCAGGTCCACGCCCAGCTTCTTCGCCTCGGCCTGCGCACCGGAGCGGACGCCCACGAAGAACGGGTTGTTGAGGGTCGACAGGGACAGACCCACCTTCGGGTTCGCCGCGGCCGAGGAGCCGTTGTGCAGGAAGGAGGTCGCGCCGACGATCGCCACCGTCACCACGGCCGCGAGCCCGTACGTCACCGCCTGCTTGCCCTTGTCGCCGCCGCCACCGGAGGTCACCGGGGTGGCACCCGCCTTGCGGCGCACCGTGTCGAGCAGCACCGCCAGCGCGATGACGACACCGATCACGACCTGCTGCCAGAACGCGGAGACGTTCAGCAGGTTCAGGCCGTTGCGCAGCACCGCGAGGATCAGCGCGCCGACCAGGGTGCCGGACGCCTTGCCGGTGCCGCCCGCGAGCGAGGCACCGCCGATGACGACCGCCGCGATCGCGTCCAGCTCATAGCCGTCGGCGGCCTGCGGCTGCGCGGAGGACAGCCGGGAGGCCAGCACGATGCCCGCGACCGCCGCGAACACACCGGACAGGGCGTAGATCGCCAGCTTCTGCTTCTTGACCCGCAGGCCCGACAGGCGCGCGGCCTCCTCGTTGCCGCCGATCGCGTACATCGAGCGGCCGATGTAGGTGCGGCCGAGCACGAACGCGGCCAGCAGCCCCATCACGATCATCACCAGGACCGGCACCGGCAGCCAGTCGCCGAGCGTGTCACCGAGGTGCGAGACCGAGTCCGGGAACGGGATCGGCACACCACCGGAGATCACCAGCGACAGACCGCGCCCCACCGACAGCATCGCGAGCGTCGCGATGAACGGCGGCAGCTTGCCGTAGGCGATGAGGAAACCGTTCACCAGACCGGCCGCGACACCCGTGGCCACCGCCAGGACGACGGCCAGCGCGACCGGCACCCCGTGCTGGGTGGCGCTCCACGCCAGCACCGTCGCCGACAGCGCGGCCACCGAGCCGACCGACAGGTCGATGCCCGCGGCCACGATCACGAAGGTGACACCGAAGGCCAGGATCGCCGTCACGGCCGCCTGGACACCGATGTTCAGCAGGTTGTCCGTCGTCAGGAAGTCACCGGACAGCGCCGACAGGGCGATGACCAGGACGATCAGCGCGGTCAGCGCGCCGTTGTCGAGCAGCAGCCGGCGCAGGCCGCCCGGGGCGCCACTCGCTCCCGTCGTGCTCTTGAGCGTGTCAGTGGCCACGGGTGGCCTCCTTCGCGGTGTCGGTGTTCTGGTGCGTGGGGGTGGATACGGCGAGCGCCATCACGGCGTCCTGGGTGGCCTCGTCGGCCGCGAGTTCTCCGGCGATCCGGCCCTGGGCCATCACCAGCACCCGGTCGCTCATGCCGAGCACCTCGGGCAGATCGCTGGAGATCATCAGCACGGCGGCACCGGCGGCCGTCAGCTCGTTGATCAGCTGGTAGATCTCGACCTTGGCGCCGACGTCGATACCGCGCGTCGGCTCGTCGAGGATCAGCACCTTGGTGTCGGCCAGCAGCCACTTGCCGATGACGACCTTCTGCTGATTGCCGCCGGACAGCGTGCGCACCTGCTGACCGAGCCCGGCCATCCGCACACCCAGCTGACCGGCGATCCGCTCCGCCGCGACATGCTGCGCCTTGCGGTCGACCAGCCCGGCGCGGGTCGCGGCCCGCATGGTCACCAGGCCCAGGTTCTCCTCGACCGAGGCGTCCAGCACCAGGCCCTGCCCCTTGCGGTCCTCGGGCACGAGCCCGATCCCGGCCGCCATCGCGGCGTTCACGTCGGAGCGCCGGAGCGCGGTGCCGCCGACCTTCACGGCCCCGTCGTCGTACGGATCCGCGCCGAACACGGCCCGGGCGACCTCGGTCCGCCCGGCGCCCACCAGCCCGGCGACGCCGACGACCTCACCGGCGTGCACCTCGAAGCTCACATCGTGGAAGACACCGCCCCGGGTCAGCCCCTCGACACTGAGCAACGCGGCGCCCTTGTCTGGGCGTTGACGCGGATACTGCTGCTCGATGGAGCGCCCGACCATGAGCCGTACCAGCTCGTCCTCGGGGGTGGCGGCGGGCACCTGGCCCACGCTCTTCCCGTCCCGGATGACGGTGACCCGGTCGCCCAGCGCGGCGATCTCGTCCAGGTGGTGCGTGATGAAGACGATCCCCACCCCGTCCGCCCGCAGCTGCCGCACGATGGCGAAGAGCTTGTCGACCTCCTCCGAGGTCAGCACGGCGGTCGGCTCGTCCATGATGAGCACCCGCGCGTCCAGGCTGAGCGCCTTGGCGATCTCCACCATCTGGAGCCGGGCGATGCCCAGTTCGCGCACCCGGGCCCGGGGCGACACCCGCACGCCGACCCGCTCCAGGAGCTGCGCGGCCTCGGCCTCCATCCGCTTGCGGTCGATCATCCCGAGGCGGCGCGGCTGCCGGCCCAGGAAGATGTTCTCGGCGACGGTCAGGTCCGGGACGAGGTTGAACTCCTGGTAGATGGTGGCGATCCCGAGCCGCTCGGAGTCCTGCGCACCATGGATGCGGGTCTCCTGACCGCCGACGAGGATCCGCCCGGCGTCGGGCGTATAGGCGCCGGAGAGCATCTTGATGAGCGTGCTCTTGCCGGCGCCGTTCTCACCGAGCAGCACATGCACCTCGCCCCGGCGCAGATCGAAGTCGACACCGTCGAGCGCGACCACGCCGGGAAAGGACTTGCGTATGCCCTCGATGCGCAGCAACTCGTCCGGGTTGCTCACGTCGTGCTCCTTTGCACTGGGGGGAGGGACGGGGTGGGGATGATGCGGGCCGGCTCCGGCGCCTCACCGCAGGAGCGGCGTACGACCAGCCGGGCGGCGAGGGTGACGGACGCGGCCGGCCGCCCCTCGATCCGGTCGACCAGGGCGCGTACGGCGGCCCGGCCCAACTCGCCGGTGGGCTGGGCGATCGCGGTGACCGGGGGATCGGTGTGCACGAACCACGGGATGTCGTCGAACGCGGCGAGCGCGATGTCGTCCGGCACCCGCAGCCCGCGCGCCCGGACGGCGTCCAGGGCGCCGAGCGCCATCAGGTTGTCCGCCGCGAAGACGGCGTCCGGCGGCTCGGGAAGATCGAGGAACCCCTCGGTGACCCGGCGCCCGCTGGCGGCCTGGAAGTCGCCCTGGCCGATGTGGACATCGGGCAGGGGGAGTCCGTACGCGGCCAGCGCGGCGCGGAACGCCTCGACGCGCTCGCTGCCGGTGGTGGTCGCGGCGGGCCCCGCGATGATCGCGACCCGCCGGTGCCCGAGGGCGTGCAGATGCGCGACGAGGTCCTGTACGGCGGCTCGTCCGTCGGCGCGTACGACGGGGACGTCGACGCCGGGGATCCAGCGGTCCACGAACACCATGGGGGTACCGGCGCGGGCGGCGTCCAGCATCAGCGGGGAGCCGCCGTCGGTGGGGGAGACGAGGAGCCCGTCGATCCGCCGGTCGAGCAGGTTCCGTACGTGGTGGTCCTGGAGATCGGGCCGCTCGTCGGCGTTGCCGATGATGACGCTGTACCCGAGCGCCCGGGCCTCCTCCTCCACCGAGCGGGCCAGCTCGGTGAAGTAGGGATTCAGCACATCGCTGATCACGAGGCCGAGGGTGTGGGTCTGATCGGTGCGCAGCGAACGCGCCACGGCGTTCGGGCGGTACCCGAGCGACTCCACGGCGGCCAGCACCCGGGACCGGGCGTCCGCGCTCACGGACGGATGCGCGTTCAACACCCGCGAAACCGTCGCGACGGACACGCCCGCCGCGGCGGCGACGTCCTTGATACTCGCCACCTCCGGCCCACCTCCTTGTGAACTCGTGACGCTTGGAATCGATTACATCGAGACGAGACACGATTGGAATCGATTACACGAGGGGTGCACAAGGGGGTGGGGGTGGCCGAAACTCAATCGTGACCTGGCGTGAAAGTGGAGGCGTAGGGCGTCCGCCCTCCAGGTCAGGGGAGCAGGACGACCTTGCCCCGGACGCGGCGGGCCTCGATGTCGGCGTGGGCGCGGGCGGCCTCCGCCAGCGGGTAGGTGCCGCCCAGGGGAAGGGTGAGGTTGCCCGCGGCCACCGCCGCGACCAGCTCCGGCAGGGCCTCCGGGATCCGGTCGGCCGGGCCGCCGGTGCTGAAGCGCACGCCGTGCCGCGCGGCGGACATGTCGGCGATGGTGAGCACCCGGGCGGCGTCCCCGGTCAGCGCGACCGAGTCGGCCAGTACGCCCGCGCCGGAGCAGTCGAGGACCCGGTCCACGCCCTGGGGCGCGGCGGCCCGCACCCGCTCCGCCCAGCCCTCCCCGTACGGCACGGCGGTGGCGCCGAGTCCGGTGAGCCCTTCGATGTCGTGCTCCCCGGCGGTGGCGACCACGGTGACGCCCCGGGCCGCGGCGAGCTGCGCGGCGAGGACGCCGACGCTGCCGCCCGCGCCGTGGATCAGCAGGGTCTCGCCCGCTCGGGGGTCCAGCTGGCGCAGCGCGCGGTAGGCGGTCTCGCCCACCGTCACCAGGGCGGCGGCGGTCTCGAAGGAGAGCTCCGCGGGCTTGGGGACCGGCCGCTCCAGCAGGGCGTACTCGCTGTAGCCGCCGTTCGGGGTGGCGCCGAGGACCTCGTCGCCGACCCGCGCGCCGGCGCCCTCGCCCGCCTTGTCGACGACGCCGGACACGTCGAGGCCCGGCCGTACCGGGAACTCGGCGGGGAACGCCTTGGCCATCGCGCCGGAGCGGATCTTCAGGTCGATCGGATTGACCGCGGCCGCCCGGACCTTGATCCGGACCTGGCCCGGCCCCGGCTCGGGCGCGTCGGTCTCGGAGAGGGTCAGTACGTCGGGGCCGCCGTAGCGCGTGTAGCTGATGGCGTGGGACATCGAGAACTCCAGGGGGGAGGGGTGGGGTGGGGAGGGGTGGGACTTACGGGGGTTGTACCCGGAACCGGGCCGCGCGGCCGTTTTGGTCAGTCGGCGAGGGCCGGGTAGTCGGTGTATCCGCGCTCGTCGCCGCCGTAGAACGTGGTGCGGTCGGGCTCGTTGAACGGGCCGCCGGAAGCCAGCCGGGCGGGCAGGTCCGGGTTGGCGAGGAACAGGCCGCCGAAGCTCAGGAGGTCGGCGGTGCCGTCCTCGATCAGCGCCAGCTCGCCGGGGCCGGTCGGGGTGCCCCCGGTCTGGGGGTTGAGGACGAGGATGCCGCCGAACAACTTCCGCAGCTCCAGGGTCAGTTCACGGTCCGGGCCCTCCAGCACATGCAGATAGGCGAGGCCGAGCGGCTCGATCGCGGAGACGAGCGCGCGGTAGGTGTCGCGGTGGCCGTCCTCGACGATGTCGTTGAACGGGACGGCCGGGGAGATCCGCAGGCCCACGCGGTGCGCGCCGATGGCGTCGGTCACGGCACGGGCGACCTCGACGGTGAAGCGGATCCGGCCCGCGACCGAGCCGCCCCAGCCGTCGGTGCGCAGATTGGCGTTGGTGGACAGGAACTGGTGCGGCAAGTAGCCGTTGGCGCCGTGCAGTTCGACGCCGTCGAAACCGGCCTCGACGGCGTTGCGGGCCGCGCGGGCGAAGTCCTCGACGGTTTCTTCGATCTCGGCCCCGGTCAGCTCGGCCGGGACGACGAAGTCCTTCATCCCCTCATGGGTGAACACCTGACCGGCCGCGGCGACGGGCGAGGGGCCCACGGGGACGAGCCCGTCGGGCAGCAGCGCGGGGTGCCCGATCCGGCCGGTGTGCATGAGCTGCGCGAAGATCACGCCGCCCGCGCGGTGCACGGCGTCGGTGACCCGCCGCCAGGCCGCGACCTGCTGCGCGGAGTGCAGGCCCGGGGTGTCCGGGTACCCCTGGCCGACCACCGACGGCTGCACGCCCTCGGTGATGATCAGCCCGGCTCCGGCGCGCTGCGCGTAGTACGTGGCCATCGCCTCGGTCGCGCTCGCGCCGGGCCCGTAGGCGCGGCTGCGGGTCATCGGCGCCATGGCGATGCGGTTGGCGAGGCGGGTGCCGCCCAGGTCGATCGGTTCGAAAGCGGTGGTCATGATCAAGCCCTTCATGTCGTGCCGTGGCGATTTACCTGTCCGAACAGTAAAACTGCTCGCAGGGATTCCGCAACCACGTGTGACGACGGCAATGAAGGGTCTCCGTGTCGCCCGCTTCCGTGCGACAGGCGGTCGACCTGGCGAGTTATCCTGTCCGAGCAGGTTCTACCGGTCGAAAAGGGAGCGCAGACGATGGAGGCATCCGCAGCCAGGGGCGCGGGCGAGGAAGGCACGACGCCCGAGGCGGACGTGGCGGTGGCGGTGCCCTCGGCGGCGACGGGCGGTCCGGTCAGCCATGCGATCTTCCGCGTGGCCCGCACGCACCGCATGATCGCCGGGCAGCTGCTGCGCCGGGTGGGTCTGCATCCCGGCCAGGAGCTGGTCATGATGCAGCTGTGGGAACTGGGACCGCAGCGGCAGGCCGACCTCGTCCGCCTGCTCGACTCCGACGCGGCGACCATGGCCCGCACGGTCCGCCGTCTGGAACAGGCCGGTTTCGTGCGCCGCTACCCCTGCGCCGACGACAAACGCGCCTACCTGATCGAGGCCACCACCGCGAGCCACGCGCTGCGCGAGCAGGTCGAATCTCTGTGGCGCCAACTGGAGGACGCCACCCTCGCCAACCTCACCCCGACCGAACAGGCCGACGTCCTCCACGTCCTGGAGGGCTTGGAATCCCGCCTCACTCAGGCCGCCGCACAACTGGGAGCGTGAGCCCGACCGCCCACGCCCCCGGCCGCCGGTTCACTCCTCGGCGAACAACTCCTCCATCTTCACCGCGTGCAGGGCTCCCTCGAACCAGGTCTCCAGCTGGTCGAGGTCGGTGCAGGCCTGGATGCGCGCGCGGGCGGTGTCGGGGAGGGGACCGCGGCTCCATTCGAGGAAGCGGAGCAGCATCCGCCGGCAAGCTTCACGGACCTCCTCCCTCCCCTCCTCACGCACCTGTAGGGCGAGAGGGTGACGCCAGAAGTACTGGATCTGTCCCACCTATGCCACCTCCCATTCCCGGTACTGGATCACTCGTCGGTGAACAACTCGTCGGCGTCGGCCGCGTGTACGGCTCGTTCGGCCCACGCCTCCAACTGGCTGAGGTCGGTGCAGCTTTCGATGCGTGCGCGGACGGTGGTGGGAACGGGGATGTGGCGCCATTCGAGGAGGCGAAGAAGCATCGCCCGGCTGGTTTCGATGCGGCCCTCCACGCGCCCCTCCTCACGCACCTGTTCCGCCAGCGGGTGGCGCCAGAAGTACTGGACGGTCTTCATCAAGTCCCTCCACATCTGCTTCGCTTGGGAGTCGGTCAAGCAGGAGTCGACAAACTGCGCGTAGGCCGACGCGGTATCCGGATCGACGGTCTTCAGAATGGCTGCCAGGGATTCCAGTATGGCCGGAGCCTGGGGCCCGCGTCCGTGTGTCATCGCCGAGAACACCGAGAGGGACGGGTCCTGCTCGCCCCAGTGCTCGTCGGTGATCATCGGCACGTTGTCCGGCCCCAGCACCAGCGGACGCACCGTCATCGAGTGCCAGCCCCGGAAGCCGAACCGGATCGGCCGTGAGGCCCACTTGGCGGTCGTACTGCTCTGCGTGACCACGATCAGCACCGGTTCGCAGCGGTACTTCTCGTACAAGTAGGCGAGGTAGTAGGGCCAACTGCCCCGCTTCCGGTCGTCCGCCTTCCCCTGCGACTCCACCACCAGCAGATACGTGCCCTCGTCCGTCTCCGCCCGCATCAACGTGTCCACCCGGCGCTCGACCGGTTCGATCTCGGTGAGGTCCACGTTCATGGCCACGATCTCCCGCGGCTCCGGAAACGGCACGTGCAGCACCCGCTGTAACGCCTTCGTCAACACCGCGGGATCCTTCTGGAAGATCCGGTGCAACGCCTCGTGCGACGAGCCGACCATCGACACTCCCTCCTGTCGTACGACGTGACCAACGAGCAAGGCCGCAAGAGGTTGCATATGCCAGGGGAAAATGACGAGGGACCGCCGCCCCCACCCACTGTCACCCCCCACCGCTACCGTCGACCCATGGCACAACAGGCGGGGACCGACACCGGTGAGCGGCGGATGGCTGTGCTCGAAGGTGTGCTGGAGCGGATCACGTACGCCAATGAGGAGAACGGATACACCGTCGCCCGGGTCGACACGGGCAGGGGCGGGGGTGATCTGCTCACCGTCGTCGGGGCGCTGCTCGGGGCCCAGGTCGGGGAGTCCCTGCGGATGGAGGGGCGCTGGGGGAGCCACCCCCAGCACGGGAAACAGTTCCAGGTCGAGAACTACTCGACGGTCCTCCCGGCCACCGTCCAGGGCATGCGGCGTTACCTCGGCTCCGGGCTCGTCAAGGGGATCGGGCCCGTCTTCGCCGACCGGATCACGCGGCACTTCGGCGTCGACACCCTCCGCGTCATCGAGGAGGAGCCCAAGCGGCTGATCGAGGTGCCGGGGCTCGGGCCCAAGCGGACCAAGAAGATCGCCGAGGCGTGGGAGGAGCAGAAGGCGATCAAGGAGCTCATGCTCTTCCTCCAGACCGTCGAGGTGTCCACCTCCATCGCCGTGCGGATCTACAAGAAGTACGGGGATCAGTCGATCGACGTCGTGAAGAAGAACCCCTATCGGCTCGCCGCCGACGTCTGGGGGATCGGGTTCCTCACCGCCGACAAGATCGCCCAGTCCGTCGGCATCCCCCACGACAGCCCCGAACGCGTCAAGGCCGGCCTCCAGTACGCCCTCTCCCAGTCCGCCGACCAGGGCAACTGCTATCTGCCCGAGGAACGCCTCATCGCGGACGCCGTCAAACTCCTCCAGGTCGACACCGGGCTCGTCATCGAGTGCCTCGGCGAACTCGCGCGGGAGGGCGACGAGGGCGAAGAGCCGGGTGTCGTACGGGAGAAGGTGCCCGGGCCGGACGGGGGCGAGCCCGTCACCGCCGTGTACCTCGTCCCCTTCCACCGCGCCGAGCTGTCCCTCTCCGCCCAGCTGCTGCGCCTCCTGCGCACCGACGAGGACCGGATGCCCGGCTTCCAGGACGTGGACTGGGGCAAGGCCCTCGGCTGGCTCCGCCGGCACACCGGCACCGAGCTCGCGCCCGAGCAGGAGGCCGCCGTCCGGCTCGCGCTCACCCGGAAGGTCGCCGTGCTCACCGGCGGCCCCGGCTGCGGCAAGTCCTTCACCGTCCGCTCCGTCGTGGAGCTGGCCCGCGCCCGCCGGGCCAAGGTGGTGCTGGCCGCCCCGACCGGCCGCGCCGCCAAACGGCTGGCCGAGCTGACCGGCGCCGAGGCCTCCACCGTGCACCGGCTGCTGGAGCTGAAGCCCGGCGGCGACGCGGCGTACGACCGGGAACGGCCCCTCGACGCCGACCTGGTGGTCGTGGACGAGGCGTCCATGCTGGACCTCCTCCTCGCCAACAAGCTGGTGAAGGCCGTACCGCCCGGAGCGCATCTGCTCTTCGTCGGGGACGTCGACCAGCTGCCCAGCGTCGGCGCCGGAGAGGTGCTGCGCGACCTCCTCGCGCCCGGCAGCCCGGTCCCCGCCGTCCGCCTCACCCGCGTCTTCCGGCAGGCCCAGCAGTCCGGCGTCGTCACCAACGCGCACCGGATCAACGCGGGGAAGCACCCCCTCACCGACGGACTCAAGGACTTCTTCCTCTTCGTGGAGGACGACACCGAGGAGGCCGGGCGGCTCACCGTGGACGTGGCGGCGCGGCGCCTGCCCGCCAGGTTCGGGCTCGATCCGCGGCGCGATGTGCAGGTGCTCGCGCCCATGCACCGGGGCCCGGCCGGCGCCGGGGCGCTCAACGGGCTGCTCCAGCAGGCCATCACGCCCGCCCGGCCCGATGTACCGGAGAAGCGGTTCGGCGGCCGGGTCTTCCGGGTCGGCGACAAGGTGACCCAGATTCGCAACAATTACGAGAAGGGGAAGAACGGGGTCTTCAACGGCACCGTGGGCGTCGTCACCGCGCTCGATCCCGTCGACCAGCGGCTCACCGTGCTGACGGACGAGGACGAGGAGGTTCCGTATGAATACGACGAACTGGACGAACTCGCACACGCGTACGCGGTGACCATCCATCGTTCACAGGGAAGTGAATATCCCGCCGTGGTGATTCCCGTCACCACGGGAGCATGGATGATGCTGCAACGGAACCTGCTCTACACGGCCGTCACCCGGGCCAAGAAGCTGGTTGTGCTGGTGGGTTCGCGCCGGGCGATCGGCCAGGCCGTACGCACGGTGTCAGCCGGACGGCGGTGTACAGCCCTGGACTTCAGACTCGCCGGGAAAAAATGATCGATCAAATGAGTCGTGAAGGTCACAGAGCACTTCCAGATGCCTCTCCGAGGGGGCAGGATGAGCAGGTTGGCGGCACTGAGTGCCGTCAATAGGCCCAATGGTCGACCCCGAGTGCACTCTCCTGAGCCAAATGGGGGATGGTAGAGACAGTCAGGGCACCTCGAAGATGAGGCACTACGTCGGTGAGGGAAGACGTGAGCGACAACTCTGTAGTACTGCGGTACGGCGACGGCGAGTACACCTACCCGGTGGTCGACAGCACCGTCGGCGACAAGGGCTTCGACATCGGGAAGCTGCGCGCCCAGACCGGGCTGGTGACCCTCGACAGCGGGTACGGCAACACGGCCGCCTATAAATCCGCGGTCACCTACCTCGACGGCGAGGCGGGCATCCTCCGCTACCGCGGCTACCCCATCGAGCAGCTGGCCGAGCGCTCCACCTTCCTGGAGGTGGCCTACCTGCTGATCAACGGTGAGCTGCCCACCGTCGACGAGCTGACGACGTTCAAGGGCGAGATCACGCGGCACACGCTGCTGCACGAGGACGTCAAGAACTTCTACAAGGGCTTCCCGCGCGACGCCCACCCGATGGCCATGCTGTCCTCGGTCGTCTCGGCGCTGTCCACCTTCTACCAGGACAGCCACAACCCGTTCGACGAGAAGCAGCGCAACCTCTCCACGATCCGGCTGCTCGCCAAGCTTCCGACGATCGCGGCGTACGCGTACAAGAAGTCGATCGGCCACCCGTTCGTCTACCCGCGCAACGACCTCGGCTACGTCGAGAACTTCCTGCGCATGACCTTCTCGGTCCCCGCCGACGAGTACGAGCTGGACCCGGTCGTCGTCTCCGCGCTGGACAAGCTGCTGATCCTGCACGCCGACCACGAGCAGAACTGTTCGACCTCCACGGTCCGCCTCGTCGGCTCCTCGCAGGCCAACATGTTCGCGTCGATCTCGGCCGGCATCAACGCGCTGTGGGGCCCGCTGCACGGCGGCGCCAACCAGTCCGTCCTGGAGATGCTGGAAGGCATCCGCGACTCGGGCTCCGACGTCGACACCTTCATCCGCAAGGTGAAGAACAAGGAGGACGGCGTCCGCCTGATGGGCTTCGGCCACCGGGTCTACAAGAACTTCGACCCGCGCGCCAAGATCATCAAGGCCGCCGCGCACGACGTCCTCTCGGCCCTCGGCAAGTCCGACGAGCTGCTGGACATCGCGCTCAAGCTGGAGGAGCACGCGCTCTCCGACGACTACTTCGTCTCGCGCAGCCTCTACCCGAACGTGGACTTCTACACCGGTCTGATCTACCGGGCCATGGGCTTCCCGGCCGAGATGTTCACCGTGCTGTTCTCCCTCGGCCGCCTCCCGGGCTGGATCGCCCAGTGGACCGAGATGATCAAGGAGCCCGGTTCCCGCATCGGCCGCCCGCGCCAGATCTACACGGGCGTGGTCGAGCGCGACTTCGTGCCGGTCGAGGCCCGCTGAGCCTGACGGCACCGCCTGGGACACAGGCAAAGAAGAAGGCGCCCTGAGACGCCGGTCCCCCCACGGGCCGACGACCAGGGCGCCTTCCCATGTCCCGGTGCGGATTCCCCCCACGGGATCCGGGCCGGGCGCTCAGAGAGGACAGCGCCTGAATCGCTGTCGATTGCGGTCTGCCGGGACAGGCACGCCGGGAGGGCCGCTCAAAGACTTCCCGGTGTACGTGCCCCGGCAACGCATCTCCGGAGACGTCCCCCAAGACATCCCCAGACGCCGGAACAGCGCCCCCCAAGACGCCGATCCGACATCGCCAACTTAGACCTTCGAACCCCTTCGATGGTTACGTTCACATCACTGTGATCTGCGTCTCTTGCATATGTCCCTTTGATGCGCAAGAGCCCCGATCTGTCGATCGGGGCCTGCGCGTAAGGAAGATGCGCGAGCCTTGTGAAGAGCTTATGTGAGGCTCGCGCCCGTCTCTAGAGGGACTCCGGTTTCGACTTCGAGCGGAATCTCACCGGAACCGGCGCAGCCGCAGGCTGTTGGTCACCACGAAGACCGAGGAGAACGCCATCGCGGCGCCCGCGATCATCGGGTTCAGCAGGCCCGCGGCGGCCAGCGGCAGCGCGGCCACGTTGTAGCCGAACGCCCAGACGAGGTTGCCCTTGATGGTGGTCAGCGTCCGCCGGGACAGCCGGATCGCGTCGGCGGCCGTCCGCAGGTCACCGCGGACCAGCGTCAGATCGCCCGCCTCGATCGCCGCGTCCGTGCCGGTGCCCATCGCGAGGCCCAGATCGGCGGTGGCGAGGGCGGCCGCGTCGTTGACCCCGTCGCCGACCATGGCCACCGCCCGGCCCTCGGCCTGGAGGCGCCGTACGACGTCCACCTTGTCCTCGGGCAGCACCTCGGCGTACACCTGGGCCGCGTCGATGCCGACGGCCCTGGCGACCGACTCGGCGACCGTCCGGTTGTCCCCGGTGAGCAGCACCGGCGTCAGCCCGAGGGCGCGCAGCTCGCGGATCGCCTCGGCGCTGCTGTCCTTGATCGCGTCGGCGACCGCGAGGACCCCGCGGGCCCGGCCGTCCCAGCCCGCCAGGACGGCCGTACGGCCCTCCCGCTCGGCCTCGGCGGCCGCGCGGGCCAGGTCCTCGGGAACGTCGTCGTACAGGCGCCCCACGGCCACCTCATGGCCCTCCACGCGCCCGCGCACGCCCCGCCCGGGGACGTTCTCGAAGTGCTCGACCGCGGGGAGTGCGCCGGCGCGCTCCTCGGCCCCGGCCGCGATGGCGCGGGCGACCGGGTGCTCGGAGGCGTGCTCCAGGGCGCCCGCGAGGCGGAGCAGCTCCTTCTCGTCCGTGCCGTCGGCGGCGTACACCGTCTGGAGGGTCATCCGGCCGGTGGTGACGGTGCCGGTCTTGTCCAGGACGACGGTGTCGACGCGGCGGGTGGACTCCAGGACCTCGGGGCCCTTGATCAGGATGCCGAGCTGGGCGCCACGCCCGGTACCGACCATCAGCGCGGTCGGCGTGGCGAGGCCCAGCGCACAGGGGCAGGCGATGATCAGCACGGCGACGGCGGCGGTGAACGCGGAGACCGCGTCCCCGGTGACGCCGAGCCAGACACCGAAGGTGGCGAGCGCGATCAGGATGACCACGGGCACGAACACCGCGGCGACCCGGTCGGCCAGCCGCTGCACCTCGGCCTTGCCGTTCTGCGCGTCCTCCACCAGCCTGGCCATCCGCGCGAGCTGGGTGTCGGCGCCGACCCGGGTGGCCTCGACGACGAGCCGTCCGCCCGCGTTGACCGTGGCGCCGGTGACCTGGTCGCCTGGGCCGACGTCCACCGGCACCGACTCGCCGGTCAGCATGGCGGCGTCGACCGCGGAGACGCCCTCGACCACGGTGCCGTCGGTGGCGACCTTCTCGCCGGGCCGTACGACGAACCGGTCGCCGACCGCCAGCGCCGAGACCGGCACCCGCACCTCACGCCCCTCCCGCAGCACCGCCACGTCCTTGGCGCCCAGCTCCAGCAGCGCCTTCAGGGCCGCGCCCGCGCGCCGCTTGGAGCGGGCCTCCAGATAGCGGCCGAGCAGGATCAGCGCGATGACGCCGGAGGCGACCTCCAGATAGATGGTGGAGGCGCCGTCCATCCGGGAGACGGTGAGGCGGAACTCGTCGTGCATGCCGGTCATCCCGGCGCGGCCGAGGAACAGCGCCCACAGCGACCAGCCGAACGCGGCCAGCGTGCCGACCGAGACCAGGGTGTCCATGGTGGCCGCGCCGTGCCGGGCGTTGGTCCAGGCGGCGCGGTGGAAGGGCGCCCCGCCCCAGACGACGACGGGCGCGGCGAGGGTGAGGGAGAGCCACTGCCAGTTGTCGAACTGGAGGGCCGGGATCATCGCGAGCAGCACGACGGGCAGCGCGAGCAGCGCGGAGACGAGCAGCCGGTGGCGCAGCGCGCCGAGTTCGGGGTCGCGCCCGGCGGAATCCGGGGCCGCGGCCTCGGGTTCGGGCCGCGGCGGGGCGGGTTCCTCGGCGGTGTACCCGGTCTTGACGACGGTGGCGATCAGGTCGGCGACCTCGACGTCCGTGCCGTAGCTGACCTTCGCCTTCTCGGTGGCGAAGTTGACGGTGGCGCTGACGCCGTCCATCCGGTTGAGCTTCTTCTCGACGCGGGCCGCGCAGGAGGCGCAGGTCATCCCGCCGATGAGCAGCTCGACCTCGGACGTCGTACCCGAGGACGCCGCGGTTATGGCGGTGTCCGCTTGTTCTGCTTGCTCTGCGATGGTGCTGGTCATGTCCGGACTCCAGACATCGGACCGGACCGCACGGAGCCAGTATCAGCTGGTCGGCACGGCCGGTCGGGACTGTGGAAGGGCGGTGCTCAGGCCTTGCCGGCCAGCTCGAAGCCGGCCTCGTCCACGGCGGCGCGGACGGCCTCGTCGTCCAGTGGGGCCGCGGAGACGACGGTCACCTCACCGCTCGACGCGACGGCCTTCACCGAGGTGACGCCGGGGAGCTGGGAGATCTCGCCGGAGACGGATCCCTCGCAGTGCCCGCAGCTCATGCCGGTCACCTGGTAGACGGTGGTGACGGAGGCCGGGGTGTCGGTCTGGGCGCTCATGTCGTTCTCCTCGTCGTGGCACGTGGGGCCGGTGGTGTTCGCCGGTGCTGTTCCCGATGGTTTCCCCACCCTCGCCAGAGTATACCCCTAGGGGGTATTTTTCCAAGGAGGATACGGAGGATTGCGTCGGGCGAGTGACAGCGCCCAGAAGAGTCCGGCCAGCGCGACGAGGGCCGGGCCGAGGGCGCAGACCAGGGTCAGCAGATGCTGCTGGGCGGCGCTCGGCTGCGGCGGGTACCCCGGCGCGAACAGTCCGCTGTCCACGCCCCGGCCGGTGAGCCGTACGACCAGCCAGGGCGAAAGGCCGCGCGCCGTGTCCGCCAGCGCGTGCAGCAGGGCGGCACCCATCCCGGCGGCGACCACCGGCGGGGCGTACCGGAAGCGGCCGTCGGGGCGGCGCAGCGCCAGCAGCACACCGCCCGCGACCGCGGTCCAGGCGCCCTGCCCGAGGGGCGCGAGCAGCCCGCGCACCAGCTCCGTCTCCAGCTGCCCCCAGGGGTCCGGCGCCCACAGGGCCGCGTCGAGGGCGTGCCCGATGCTCTCCAGGGCCGCGAAGCCGGCGCCCACGGCGGCGCCCAGCACAAGACCGGCCCGCATCCCGTGGACGGCCGGCTGTCGGCGCAGCGCGAACGCCAGCGCCGCCAGCTTGGCCGCCTCCTCGGCCAGGGCGACGGTCAGATACCGGCCCGGGGAGGGGTGGGGCGTGGCCGCGGCCGCGAGGCAGGCGCCGAGCACGCCGAGCGCGCCGCCCGCCAGGAAGCAGCCGAGCACCGCGCTGACGCCGAGGTCCCGGCCATGCCGCTCGTACGCCCACAGCACGAAGGCCACCGGCGCCAGGAACGCGCCCAGCAGGACGGGCACCGCGAGCGCCGCCGTGCTCCGGGTCGCGAGGGCCAGTCCCGCGGCCGGCCCCCACACCGCGAGCCCGCCGACCAGGCAGCGCCGCCACAGGCCCGCGCCGATGCGCGGGTACGGGGGCGGGGGTTGCTGCGGATGGGGGATACGGGCCTTGGGGGTGCCGGGCGGCGGGGGGTGGCTCACGTGGGTCGTCCCGTCGGGCGGGGGCAGGGGCGGGTCACCGGGTGGTGCGGGAAGGGGGTGCGAGGGGGTGGTGGGTGATTCCTCCGCACCTTAGGCAGATGTGCCGGTTCGTCGCCGTTCTCCTGCGCCGTACGCGTGAAGTCCCACGGGCGGCGGCGCAGCGACTGGCACGGCCTGGTGACGATCCCGGACGGCATGGCGTACGGCACCGCCGCGGGCCTCGGCTGCCGCTTCGCCACCGCCTTCCGTGCCGTGGTGCGGCAGGGGCGGGCGGCGGCCGGACAGTGGGTCGCGGTGCACGGCTGCGGCGGGGTCGGCCTGTCCGCGGTGATGATCGCGGCGGCGGCCGGGGCACGGGTGGTCGCCGTCGACATCGCGCCCGGGGCGCTGGAGCTGGCCCGGAGGTTCGGCGCGGCGCACTGCCTGGACGCGAGCACGGTGCCCGATGCGGCCGCCGCGGTACGGGAGTTGACCGGCGGCGGCGCCCATCTCTCCCTGGACGCCCTCGGCTCGCCCGCCACCTGTGCCGCCTCCGTCAACTCGCTGCGCCGTCGTGGCCGGCACGTCCAGGTCGGACTGCTGCCCTCGGCCGAGGGCACCACCCCGGTGCCGATGGCCCGCGCGATCGCGCTGGAACTGGAACTCCTGGGCAGCCACGGCATGGCCGCCCACACCTGCCCCGGCATGCTGGAACTGATCCGCTCCGGCGTCCTGCGCCCGGACCTCCTGGTGACCTCCGCCGTCCCGCTCGACGCGGCCCCGGCGGCCCTCGCCCGGATGGGGGAGGCGCCGGGGGCCGGGGCGACCGTCATCGAGCCGTGGTCGTGACCGCGCTGTAGGCGGCGGGACGCGCGGCGGGGGACCTCAGTCGGGGCGGCGGCCGCGGCTGCTCGGCCGGGCGGCGACCCAGGCGCGGACGGTGTCGGCGTACCAGTAGGGCTTGCCGCCCTCCACATGGTCCGGCGGCGGCAGCAGCCCGTGCTTGCGGTACGACCGCACGGTGTCCGGCTGCACCTTGATGTGCGCCGCGATCTCCTTGTAGGACCAGAGCCGGCGGTCGGTCATGGGCTGCACCTCCCCGCGCGCACCGCGGCGGCGGCCGGGGACGGCCGTCGGGGGAACCGGGCGCTGCGCTGGCGATCATCAAGCCTGCGCCCGGACAACGACGCACCGTCACCAACGGTCAGCCCCTGTCGACCGGGTGTGACGCGGTGCCCGCGTACGCGCTACATGTGTGACAGAAGAGGGGTATTTGTGACACAGCTGACGCAAAGTGGGGCGCGGGTACGCGCATGGCCGGCCCCGGCGCCGGGAACGCGTGCGAGATCCCCATCGTCCGAATGTCCGGACAAAGCATTGACAGTGTTCCGTGGGCAGGACTAGAAAGCCGGGGAGCCGCGACAAAGCCGGGGGAGCCGTGACGAAGGGGAGCCGATGGCGTACGACCTGATCACCATGGGCCGGATCGGGGTGGACCTGTATCCGCTCCAGGCCGGGGTCCCGCTCGCGCAGGTGACGTCCTTCGGCAAGTTCCTCGGCGGCTCGGCGACCAACGTCGCGGTGGCGGCGGCGCGGCTGGGCCGGACCACCGCCGTGATCACCCGTACCGGCGACGACCCCTTCGGCGCCTATCTGCACGACGCGTTGCGCGCCTTCGGGGTCGACGACCGCTGGGTCACCTCCGTGCCCGGACTGCCCACCCCCGTCACCTTCTGCGAGATCTTCCCGCCGGACGACTTCCCGCTGTACTTCTACCGGCAGCCCAAGGCCCCCGACCTGGAGATCGAGGCGGGCGAGCTGAACCTCGGCGCCATCGCCGCCGCCCGCGTCTTCTGGGTGACCGGCACCGGACTCAGCGAGGAACCCTCCCGTACGGCCACCCTCGCCGCCCTCGCCCACCGGGAGGCGACCGGCATCACCGTCTTCGACCTCGACTGGCGCCCGATGTTCTGGCGCGACCCCGAGGCGGCCCGCCCCTTCTACGCCGAGGCGCTGCGGCACACCACCGTCGCCGTCGGCAATCTGGACGAGGTGGAGATCGCCACCGGCACGCGCGAACCGCACGCCGCCGCACGGGCGTTGCTGGCCGCGGGGGTCCGGCTCGCGGTGGTGAAACAGGGGCCCAAGGGGGTTCTCGCCGTCAGCGCGGACGGCGCGGTGGTGGAGGTGCCCCCGCTCCCCGTCACCGTCCTCAACGGCCTCGGCGCCGGGGACGCGTTCGGCGGCTCGCTGTGCCACGGGCTGCTCTCCGGCTGGGACCTGGAGACCACCCTGCGGAGCGCCAATGCGGCCGGCGCCATCGTCGCCTCCCGCCTGGAGTGCTCCTCCGCGATGCCCACGGCGGACGAGGTGGCCGCCGCACTCGCCGCCGGAGCCGTGCGATGAGCACGGGCAGCCCCCCGGACCGGAGCGGCCCCCCGGACCGGAGCGGCTCCCCGGCCCGGAGCGGCCCCCCGGACCGGACCGGGCGCGCGGACCGGAGCGGCGCCGTGGACATCGCGGACCTGGTCCGCGTGACCGGAGCGGCGCCGTGGACATCGCGGACCTGGTCCGCGTCCGGGCCCGGAACCCCGAGGCGATCGCCGAGGCCGCCGCCCGGCGCAGGCGGCGGCCCCTGCTGAACGACACCGGCCGGCTGCTGATCGTCGCCGCCGACCACCCCGCCCGCGGCGCCCTCGCCGTCGGCGACCGCGCACTCGCCATGGCCGACCGCGCCGACCTGCTCGGACGCCTGCGCCTCGCGCTGTCCAGGCCCGGCGTCGACGGCGTCCTCGCCACCGCCGACATCCTGGACGACCTGCTGCTGCTCGGCGCCCTGGAGAACAAGGTGGTCATGGGCTCGATGAACCGCGGCGGGCTGCGCGGCGCGCACTTCGAACTGGACGACCGGTTCACCGGATACCGCCCCGAGGACATCGACCGCCTCGGCTTCGACGCGGGCAAGCTGCTGCTGCGCCTCGACTACACCGACCCCGGCTCCCTGACCACCCTGGAGTCCGCCGCCCGCGCCGTCGACGCGATGGCCGCACGCCGGCTCCCGGTCTTCGTGGAGCCCTTCATCAGCCGCCGCACCCCCGCGGGCGCACTCGTCAACGACCTCTCCGCCGAGGCCGTGACCCGCGCCATCGCCATCGCCTCGGGCCTCGGCGGCAGTTCGGCCTACACCTGGCTGAAGGTGCCGGTGACCGAGGACCCGCGGGACATGCCCCGCGTCCTGGCCGCCTCCACCCTCCCCGCCGTACTGCTCGGCGGCGACATAGGCGACGCACCCGCCGACCGGAACGCCGCCCACGAGAAGTGGCGCGGCGCGCTCCACTTGCCCACCGTGCGCGGTCTGGTGGCCGGCCGTTCGCTGCTCTACCCGGCGGACGGCGATGTGGCCGCCGCCGTGGACACCGCCACCGCACTGCTGCGAGAGGCCGCATGACCAGCGACGATCTGTATCTGCCCCGAGGCACCGCGGCGAGCGCCGAGTACGCCCTCGACATCCGCCCCGAGCGCGCCGGTTGGACGTACAGCGCCCTGCGTATCGTCGAGTTGTCCCCGGGTGGTAGCCATACGTTCATCACCGGGAACAGTGAGTGGATCGTGCTTCCGCTGGAAGGCGGATGTACCGTTCGAATCGAGGAAAGCGAGTTCCAACTCCTGGGTCGGGACAGCGTGTTCGCGGGGCCCTCGGACTTCGCGTACGCGCCCCGTGACGCCCGGGTCCAGATCGCCTCCGGCGCGGGAGGCCGCTTCGCCCTGGCAGGAGCGAAGTGCGAGCGACGACTCCCCGCCCGCTACGGCCCCGCGCCGGAGGTCCCCGTCGAACGGCGCGGCAGCGGCACCTGCGCCCGCCTGGTGCGCAACTTCGCCGCCGCCGACGCGTTCGACTGCGACCGGCTGATCGCCGTCGAGGTCCTCACCCCCGGCGGCAACTGGTCCTCGTACCCGCCGCACAAGCACGACGAGCACCGGCCGGGCGAGGAATGCGAGCTGGAGGAGATCTACTACTTCGAGATCGAGGGCCCCGGCGGCCTCGGCTACCAGCGGGTGTTCCCCTCCCGCCCGGGCGGCGCCGACGTCCTCGCCGAGGTCCGCTCCGGCGACGCCGTCCTCGTCCCCGACGGCTGGCACGGCCCCTCGATCGCCCAGCCGGGACACGCCATGTACTACCTGAACGTGATGGCCGGGCCCGGCGAGAGCAGGGAGTGGCGGATCCGCTTCCACCCCGACCACACCGAGACCACCGGGGGCTACCGATGACGACCCGGCTCACCGTCGCCCAGGCGCTCGTCCGCTTCCTCACCGCCCAGCACACCGAACGCGACGGCGAGCGCCACCGGCTGATCGGCGCCACCTGGGGCATCTTCGGCCACGGAAACGTCGCGGGCATCGGGCAGGCGCTGGTCGAGTACGCGGGCGTGATGCCGTACCACCAGGGCCGCAACGAGCAGTCCATGGTGCACGCGGCCGTCGGCTACGCCCGCCAGTGCGGCCGCCTCGCCACCCACGCGGTGACGACCTCGATCGGGCCCGGCGCCACCAACCTCGTCACCGGCGCCGCCCTCGCCACCGTCAACCACCTCCCCGTTCTGCTGCTCCCCGGCGACGTCTTCGCCACCCGCCCCGCCGACCCGGTCCTCCAGCAGCTGGAGGTGCCGTACGCGGGCGACGTCTCGGTCAACGACACGCTGCGCCCGGTCTCCCGCTACTTCGACCGGATCACCCGCCCCGAGCAGCTGATCCCGAGCGCGCTCGCGGCCGTGCGGGTGCTCACCGACCCCGTGGAGACCGGTGCGGTCACCCTCGCCCTGCCGCAGGACGTGCAGGCGGAGGCGTACGACTGGCCCGAGGAGTTCTTCGCCGAGCGGGTGTGGACCGTACGCCGCCCGGGCCCGGACCCCGCCGAACTGGCCCGCGCGGCAGCCGCCGTCCGGGCCGCCCGCCGCCCCCTCCTCGTCGCGGGCGGCGGGGTCCGCCACAGCCGCGCCGAGGCGGCCCTCGCCGCGTTCGCCGAGGCGACCGGCATCCCCGTGGCGTCCACCCAGGCGGGCAAGGGCGCGCTGCGGTACGACCATCCGCAGGACGTCGGCGGGATCGGCCACACCGGCACCGCGACCGCCGACGAACTGGCGCGCGCCGCCGACCTGGTGATCGGCGTCGGCACCCGCTTCACCGACTTCACCACCGCCTCCGGCACCCTCTTCCAGCACCCCGGCGTCCGCTTCCTGCACCTCAACATCGCGCCCCACGACGCCCACAAACTGGCCGCGCTGCCCCTGGTCGCGGACGCCCGCACCGGCCTGGAGGAGCTGACCGGGGCGCTGGCGCCGTACAGGACGGACGGCGCCTACAGGGACGCGTACACGGCCGCCAAGGAGCACTGGGAGCGGCGCGTCGACGCCTGCTTCGCGAGCCCCGACCCCGACGCGCGGCCGACCCAGCCGCAGGTCCTCGGCGCGCTGGACGCCCTGGTGGACGAGTCGGACATCGTGATCAACGCGGCCGGTTCGCTCCCCGGCGATCTGCACAAGCTGTGGCGGGCGCGCTCCCGCGACCAGTACCACCTGGAGTACGGCTACTCCTGCATGGGCTACGAGATCCCGGCCGCGCTCGGCGTGAAGCTGGCGGCGCCCGAGCGCGAGGTCTGGGCGCTGGTCGGGGACGGCACGTATCTGATGCTGCCGACCGAGATCGTGACCGCCGTACAGGAGGGCATCGCGATCAAGGTGCTGCTGGTGCAGAACCACGGGTACGCGTCCATCGGGGGGCTGTCGGAGGCGGTGGGCGGCGAGCGGTTCGGCACCGCGTACCGGTTTCGGACGGAGGAGGGCACCTACACGGGCGCCCCGCTGCCCGTCGATCTCGCGACCAACGCGGCCAGCCTGGGGATGCGGGTACTGCGGGCGGGGAGCGTGCGGGAACTGCGCGCGGCGCTCGCCGAGGCGCGGACCGCCGACACTCCCACATGTGTCTACGTCGAGACCGAAACGTCCGACACTGTGTCGGGCGCGCCCGAGGCACAGGCCTGGTGGGATGTTCCCGTGGCCGCGAGCGCGACCCGAACACCCGCGGTCACGGCACGTGAGCAGTACGAACGGCACGTCTCGACCCGACGCCGCCATCTGTGAGTAAGGAGTCTCTGGGCATGACGAAGATCGTCAACCACTGGATCGGCGGGAAGACCGCCGAAGGCGCGTCGGGCACGTACGGGCCGGTCACCGACCCCGCGACCGGCGCGGTCACCACCAAGGTCGCCTTCGCCTCCGTCGAGGAGGTGGACGCCGCGGTCGCCGCCGCCAAGGACGCCTTCGCGACCTGGGGCCAGTCCTCGCTCGCGCAGCGCACCACGATCCTCTTCAGGTTCCGGGCGCTGCTGGACGCGCACCGCGACGAGATCGCGGAGCTGATCACCGCCGAGCACGGCAAGGTGCACTCCGACGCGCTCGGCGAGGTCGCCCGCGGCCTGGAGATCGTGGACCTGGCCTGCGGCATCAACGTGCAGCTCAAGGGCGAGCTGTCCACCCAGGTCGCCAGCCGCGTGGACGTGGCCTCGATCCGCCAGCCGCTCGGCGTGGTCGCGGGCATCACGCCGTTCAACTTCCCGGCGATGGTCCCGATGTGGATGTTCCCGATCGCCATCGCGACCGGCAACACCTTCGTGCTCAAGCCGAGCGAGAAGGACCCCTCCGCCTCCCTGCGCATCGCCGAGCTGCTGGCCGAGGCCGGGCTCCCGGACGGTGTGTTCAACGTGGTGCACGGCGACAAGGTGGCCGTGGACCGGCTCCTGGAGCACCCGGACGTCAAGGCCGTCTCCTTCGTCGGCTCCACCCCGATCGCCCGCTACATCCACACCACCGCCTCCGCCAACGGCAAGCGGGTGCAGGCCCTGGGCGGCGCCAAGAACCACATGCTGGTGCTGCCGGACGCCGACCTGGACGCGGCGGCCGACGCGGCCGTCTCCGCTGCCTACGGCTCGGCCGGCGAGCGCTGCATGGCGATCTCGGCGGTCGTCGCGGTCGGCGCCATCGGCGACGAGCTGGTGGCGAAGATCCGCGAGCGCGCCGAGAAGATCAAGATCGGTCCGGGCAACGACCCCGCCTCGGAGATGGGCCCGCTGATCACCGCCGCCCACCGCGACAAGGTGGCCTCCTACGTCACCGGCGCGGCCGCCGAGGGCGCCGAGGTGGTCCTGGACGGCACCGGCCACACGGTCGAGGGGTACGAGGACGGCCACTGGATCGGCATCTCGCTGCTGGACAAGGTGCCGACGACCGCCAAGGCGTACCAGGACGAGATCTTCGGCCCGGTGCTGTGCGTGCTGCGCGTGGACACGTACGACGAGGGCGTGGCCCTCATGAACGCCTCGCCGTTCGGCAACGGCACCGCGATCTTCACCCGGGACGGCGGCGCCGCCCGCCGCTTCCAGCTGGAGATCGAGGCCGGGATGGTCGGCGTGAACGTGCCGATCCCGGTGCCGGTGGGCTACCACTCCTTCGGTGGCTGGAAGGACTCGCTCTTCGGCGACCACCACATCTACGGCAACGACGGCACGCACTTCTACACCCGCGGCAAGGTCGTCACCACCCGCTGGCCCGACCCGGCCGACGCCCCCGCCGGTGTCGACCTCGGGTTCCCACGCAACCACTGAGCGTGACGTAGTACCCCCGCTCTTCTCTCGTCAGGCCGTCCGGATACCGGACGGCCTGACATTTTTTTGAAACGTCGGCTGCGGTTCCCGTTCATGTGGATGAAACGGGTGACGAAGGGGTTGCCGAGAGATGACCTTCGAAAGCAAGGTCAGATCACATACAGGCTTGATGGATGCACCAATGGGGCCTTGTTGCCTGCGAATCTGATCCACAGCGGTGCGGGTCCCTGGTGCGGATTCCGAAGGTAAACAGCCATTGACGTGGTGGTTTTCGTCGAGGTTCCCTATGGGCGCCGGGAGCGGACGAAGACGACCGTACGACGACGATCCGCCGGAGGCGATAGCGCTCCCGACCCCTCACCCTCACGCACGACACGAGTCGATCGGATTCCGCCGCATGACCGACACGCTCCGCCCTGTCGAGACGAGCCTCCCAGAGGCCACGGACAGCCCTCAGAAGCTCAAGCGCTCCATCGGCGTGGTCGGCGGCACCCTGCTCACCCTCTCGTGCGTCACACCGGCCTCCACGCTCTTCGTGATCGTGCCGGACCTGTTCTCCAGCCTGGGCACGGCGACCGCGCTCTGCCTCGCCATCGGCGCGCTGCTCTGCATCCCGGTCGCCTTCTGCTACTCGGAGCTGGGCACCCTGATCCCCAGCGCGGGCGGCGAGTACGCCATGGTCTCCACCCTGGCGGGCCGGCTGTCCGGCTGGCTGGCCTTCGTGATGTCGCTCCTCGTCGTGATGATCGTCCCCCCGGTCATCGCGATGGGCACCGCCGACTACCTCGCCCCGCTCGTCCACCTCGACCCGTCCTGGACGGGCGCCGGTGTGATGATCGCGGCCACCCTCGCGGGCCTGCTCGACCTGCGCGCCAACGCCTGGATCACCGGCATCTTCCTGGTGCTCGAGGTCATCGCGGCCGGTGTCGTCGCCGTCCTCGGCTTCGCCCACTCCCACCGCGGTCTTGGCGCCCTCACCTCCTTCCAGATCGCCGGCGAGCACGCCCACGTCAACCCGGTGACGGCCATGATGGTCCTCTCGGGACTCGCCATCGCGCTCTTCGCCACCCAGGGCTTCTCCACCGCCGTCTACCTCTCCGAGGAACTGGAGAACCCGCGCCGCAACGTCGCCCGCACCGTCCTCGCGACGCTCGCCATCTCCAGCGTGGTCATCCTGGTGCCGGTCACCGCGATCACCCTGGGCGCCGGTGACCTGACCTCCCTGACCGGCGGCAACATCTCCCAAATGGTCATCGCCTGGAGCAACTCGGCGGTCGGCACCTTCGTCAGCCTCTGCGTCGCCCTCGCGATCATCAACGCGGGCATCGTGATGGTCATCCAGAACTCCCGCGTCCTGTTCGCCTCCGCCCGCGACAAGGCCTGGCCCTCGCCGGTCAACAACGCCCTGTCCAAGCTCGGCCGCTTCGGCTCCCCCTGGGTCGCCACCCTGGTCGTGGGCGTCCCCGGCGCGTTCCTCTGCTTCGTCAACCTGGACACCCTCTACGGCGTGACCGGCGTCGCCGTCACCGCCCTCTACCTGCTGGTCGCCGTCGCCGCCCTGCTCGCCCGCCGCGGCCACCACGGCACCCGCAAGGCCTGGCGGATGCCGCTGTGGCCCGCCATGCCGGTCCTGCTGATCGCCGTCCTCGTCTACATCCTGGTCGAGCAGGAGGTCTCGTACCTGATCTGGACCGGCGGCATCACCCTCGTCGCCACCCTCTACTGGGCCCTCTACCTCCGCCCGCGCCAGGACACCCGCTGGCTGGTGTCCATCCCCGAGGACACCCAGGAGGCCTGAGCCCCCCTCCCCGCGCGCGGCCCCCGGTACCCCCCTCACCTCCGGTACCGGGGGCCGGGCCGTGCTACCGCGGACGCAGTACGGGGCCGCCGCACCCTACTCCCGCCGGAGGGGCCCCGGTTCAGCCCGGGGGGTCCGGCGGATGTCAGTGGCGGCCCGTACCGTTGAGGCATGGATCTTCGTGTGGCCCGGCTGCGAGTTCGTCTCAGGGCCCTGCGTCGTTTCCTGCCCCCCGCGGCCGCCGTCGTGGTGCTGGCGGGCGCCGGGGGGGGGGGGGGGGGGGGGGGGGGGGGGGGGGGGGGGGGGGGGGGGGGGGGGGGGGGGGGGGGGGGGGGGGGGGGGGGGGGGGGGGGGGGGGGGGGGGGGGGGGGGGGGGGGGGGGGGGGGTTGGGGGGGGGAGGGGGGGGGGGGGGGGGGAAGAGGAACTGGTCGCCGCCAGCCGGAACTTGCCGCCGTCGTGGTGCTGGCGGGCGCCGGCACCTGGACGGCCGCCGCCTCCGGCGGACCCGCGCCCGTGCACCGCGCCGACCGGATGATGACCATGCCGGGCGGCGTGCGCCTGGACACCTCGTACTTCACCGCGGGCCCCACCGGCCGCCGGCCCGCCGTCCTGCTCGCCCATGGCTTCGGCGGCAGCAAGGACGACATGCGGCAGCAGGCCGAGGACCTCGCCCGCGACGGGTACGCGGTCCTGACCTGGTCCGCCCGCGGCTTCGGCCGATCCACCGGCAAGATCGGGCTGAACGACCCGAAGGCCGAGGTCGCCGACGTCTCCCGGCTCATCGACTGGCTCGCGAAGCAGCCCCAGGTGCGGCTCGACAAGCCCGGCGACCCCCGCGTCGGCGTGGCCGGCGGTTCGTACGGCGGCGCCGTCTCCCTGCTCGCCGCGGGCCACGACCGGCGGGTGGACGCCATCGCCCCGGCCCTGACCTACTGGAACCTCGCCGACGCCCTCTTCCCGAACGGCGTCTACAAGAAGCTGTGGGCCGGGGTCTTCTTCGGCGAGGGCGGCGGCTGCGCCCGCTTCGAGCCCGCCCTGTGCCGGATGTACGAACGGGTCGCCACCTCCGGCACCCCGGACGCCGCCGCCCGCGCCCTGCTCCAGGAGCGCTCGCCGTCCGCCGTCGGCTCCCGCGTCAAGGTGCCCACCCTGCTGGTGCAGGGCCAGACCGACTCGCTCTTCCCGCTCGGCCAGGCCGACGCCGCCGAGCACGCCATCAAGGCCAACGGCGCCCCCGTCGACGTCGACTGGGTCGCGGGCGGCCATGACGGCGGCGATCTGGAGACCGGCCGCGTCCAGAACCGGGTGCGCGCCTGGTTCGACCGGTATCTGAAGGGCGACCAGGGCACCGACACCGGCCCCGCCTTCCGGATCACCCGCACCGGCGGCGTCGACTCCACGGACGGCACCGCCCAACTGCGCGGGGCGAGCGCGAACAGCTACCCCGGGCTGCGCGCCGACCGGCACGCCATCGCCCTGTCCGGCCGCACCCAGCACATCGCCAACCCGGCCGGCGCGAGCCCGCCCGCCGTCTCCGCGCTGCCCGGACTCGGCGGCTCCGGCGGTCTCGGCCAGCTGTCCGCGCTCGGCCTCGGCACCGCCCTCGACTTCCCCGGCCAGAACGCCCGCTTCGACTCCGCGCCGCTCACCCGCACCCTCCAGATCACCGGCACCCCGACCGCCCGCGTCCACATCACCTCCACCAGCGGCGACGCTGTGCTGTTCGGCAAGGTCTACGACGTCGGCCCCGACGGCAGGCACCAGGTGCTGCCCTCCCAGCTCGTCACCCCCCTGCGGGTGACCGGCGCCCGCAGCGGCAAGGACGTCACGGTCACCCTCCCGGCGATCGACCACGAGGTGCAGAAGGGCCACCGGCTCCGCCTGGTCCTCGCCACCACCGACCTGGGCTACGCCTCACCGGCCGCCCCGGCCACGTACACCGTCACTCTGAAGAGCGCGCTGAGCGTCCCGACCGCACCCGCCGTGCGCACCGCCGCGGCCCCGCTGCCCTCCTGGGTGTGGTGGCTGCCGCTCACCGGCGCGGGCATCGCCGCCGCCCTGCTGCTGACCGCCCGGCGCCGTACGGCCGCCCCCGCGCCCGATCCCGGACTGGCGGAGGTCCCGCTGGTCATCAAGGACCTGAGCAAGCGGTACGCCGGATCCGCCGACCGGTACGCGGTGCGTGAGCTGTCCTTCCGCGTCGAGCGGGGCCAGGTGCTCGGGCTGCTCGGACCCAACGGCGCGGGCAAGACCACCACCCTGCGCATGCTGATGGGCCTGATCACCCCGGACGACGGCGAGATCCGCGTCTTCGGGCACGCCGTCCGCCCCGGCGCCGCGGTGCTCTCCCGGGTCGGCGCCTTCGTGGAGGGCGCGGGCTTCCTGCCGCACCTGTCCGGGCGGGAGAACCTGGAGCTGTACTGGCGGGCCACCGGCCGCCCCGCCGAGGACGCCCACCTGGACGAAGCCCTGGAGATCGCCGGGCTCGGCGACGCGCTGGCCCGCGCGGTGCGCACCTACTCCCAGGGCATGCGGCAGCGCCTGGCCATCGCCCAGGCCATGCTCGGCCTGCCCGATCTGCTCATCCTGGACGAGCCCACCAACGGCCTCGACCCGCCCCAGATACGCGAGATGCGTGAGGTGATGATCCGCTACGCGGCCGCCGGACGCACCGTGATCGTCTCCAGCCACCTCCTCTCCGAGGTCGAGCAGTCCTGCACCCACCTCGTGGTGATGGACCGCGGCCGACTCGTCCAGGCCGGACCCGTACGGGACATCGTCGGCTCCGGCGACACCCTGCTCGTGGGCACCGCGGGCCCCGTGGAGGAGCCGGTGATGGAGAAGGTGGCCGCCCTGCCCGGCGTCGCCTCCGCCGTGCGCACCGACGACGGGCTACTGGTCCGCCTGGCGGCGGGCGGCACCGCCGAGCAGCTGGTCGTGGAGCTGGTGCGGCTCTCGGTGCCGGTCGCCTCGGTCGGACCGCACCGACGCCTGGAGGACGCGTTCCTCACCCTGATCGGAGGTTCCGCATGAGCACGCTCACCGAGGTAGCCTCCGGTTACCGCACCCGGGGCACCCTGCCGCTGCGCGTGGAGCTGGTCCGCCAGCTCAAGCGGCGCCGCACCCTGGTCATGGGCGCGCTCCTCGCCGTGCTGCCGTTCGTGCTGGTGATCGCCTTCGCCGTCGGCCACCCCTCGGGGCGCGACGGCCAGGTCACCCTGATGGACACGGCCACCGCGTCCGGGGCCAACTTCGCCGCGGTGAACCTGTTCGTCTCGGCCGGCTTCCTGCTGGTCGTGCCGGTCGCCCTGTTCTGCGGGGACACCGTGGCCTCGGAGGCCAACTGGTCCTCGCTGCGCTATCTGCTGGCCGCGCCCGTGCCCAGGGCCCGGCTGCTGTGGTCCAAGCTGGTCGTGGCGCTCGGGCTGAGCCTCGCCGCGATGGTGCTGCTGCCGGTCGTCGCCCTCGCCGTCGGCACCGCCGCCTACGGCTGGGGGCCGCTCCAGATACCGACCGGCGGTGAGCTGGACCCCGGCACGGCCGTGGGGCGGCTCCTGGTGGCGGTGGCGTACATCTTCGTGTCCCAACTGGTCACCGCGGGGCTCGCGTTCTGGCTGTCGACCAGGACGGACGCCCCGCTGGGCGCGGTCGGCGGCGCGGTCGGGCTGACCATCGTCGGCAATGTCCTGGACGCCGTCACCGCGCTGGGCCACTGGCGCGACTTCCTGCCCGCGCACTGGCAGTTCGCCTGGGCCGACGCCGTCCAGCCGCACGCCGAGTGGTCCGGGATGATCCAGGGCTGCGCGCTCTCGGTGACCTGCGCGCTCGTGCTGTTCGCGCTGGCCTTCCGGGGGTTCGCCCGCAAGGACATCGTCTCCTAGCCGGTCCCGTACACAGCGAAACGGCGGGCCACCGGGGGGAACCGGTGACCCGCCGTCGCGGGGGTGCGTCCGCTCAGCTGCCGACGGCGCCGTTGCCCGACAGGGCGGAGATGTCGTCCAGGATGTGCGAGAGCGGCTCGTCGCCCTTCGCCTGCGTGGAGTTCTCCGTGCACTGCTGGGTCTGCGGCGAGGACAGGATCGGGATGTCCTGGACACCGACGTTGACCAGGGCGACCAGCGACTGGGCGTCGATCTTCGCCGGCAGGCCGATGCAGGGCTTGTTGAGCGAGCCCTCGACCAGCGAGAGCTGCGGGCTCATGCTGCCGGCGGTGGCCGAGTTGCCGAAGGACGACGTGGCGCCGTTGCCGCTGAGCGACGTGGTGCCGTGGTCGTTGCCGATGGCCAGGGCCTGGGGAGCCGCGGCACCGGCGAGACCGGCGACGGAGGCGGCAACGGCCGCGGTTGCCCACAGCTTCTTCATGTTCGTTCCCTTTCGAAAGGCGGACTCCGGGGAGGAGCTGCGTGACCGTCAACTGCCCGGGTGGTGCCGTGGTTGCGGCGTTTGCCCCGTTCGGAGCAGCGTGGTCGGATGAATGGATGAACGCCCCCGGTCGAACCCGCTCGAACCGGCACCGGGACGACGAAACGGCGGGCCACCGGGGGAACCGGTGACCCGCCGTCGCGGGGATCGGGCTCAGCTGCCGGCGGCGCCGTTGCCCGACAGGGCGGAGATGTCGTCCAGGATGTGCGACAGGGCCTCGTCGCCCTTCGCCTGCGTGGAGTTCTCCGTGCACTGCTGGGTCTGCGGCGAGGACAGGATCGGGATGTCCTGAACGCCGACGTTGACCAGACCCACCAGCGACTGGAGGTCCGCCTTCGCCGGCAGACCGATGCAGGGCTTGTTGAACGAGCCCTGGATGAGCGCCATCTGCGGGCTCATGTTGCCGTAGGTGGCCGAGTTGCCGTACGTCTGCGCGGCGCCGTTGCCGCTGTAGGACGTCGTACCGGTGTCGTTGCCGATGGCCAGGGCCGGGGCCGCCACGGCGGCGGAGGCACCGACGACGGCGGAGGCGACCGCGGCGGTGGCCAGAACCTTCTTGATCACTTGCTGTTCCCTTCTGAAGACACCCCGTCCACCGGAGCGATCTGGTTCAACGGCGTCGCCCGCCCGCGGGTTGTCCTCGTTCACTCCAATGGCCCACATGTCACCGGATGCCGACGAAGGGCCGGTGAATGTCCCCGAATACCGCCGGACGATCCGATCGGGTGACGCCCCGCAACCAAACGGCGGCGGTCCGGTTGATGCCAGGACAGGAACGTGCGTCTTGGCGAAAGCCCGGAAAGGAAAGCGAAATGCTGAAGAAGGCAATGGCCGCGGCGGCGGTCGCCGCGTCTTTCATCGGTGTGTCCGCGGCGGCGGCCCCTCAGGCGCTTGCCATCGGCAACGACACGGGCACCACGTCGGCCAGCGGCAACGGCGCCCATGAGGCGTTCGGGAACGCCGTGACCACCGGCAACCTGAGCCCGCAGGCCACCCTGGTGGGCGGCTCGCTCAACGACCTGTGCGTCGGCCTGCCGGTGAAGGCGGACGTCCAGTCGGTGCTCGCCCTGGTCAACGTCGGTGTCCAGGACATCCCCGTGCTGTCCTCGCCGCAGACCCAGCAGTGCGCCGAGAACTCCACGCAGGCCAAGGACGACGAGCCGCTCTCGCACATCGCGGACGACCTCTCCGTCCTGGCGGGCAACGGCGCCGTCGGCAGCTGAGCAGGCCCCACCCCGAGTCCGTCCGGGCGTCGCACCGAATTTCTGGTGCGGCGCCCGGGCGGTTTCTTCGTTCTTCCCGAAGAAGCACCTATCCGTTAATCGTCCAAGGTGTCAATTCTATGGGGGCGTTCGAGTGAATTAGGGGGCTGGACACGTTCCAGGGTTTCTCCGGCTGTCTATCCCTCGTTTTACAACCTGCCGGTCATGGTGCGAGCCGTTCAAGGCTGTGCTCGCTCGGTTTCGACCGCTCATAGGTGCATGACCGTCAGAGAAGGGAAAATTCATGAAGAAGAGCGCTGCTGTCGTCGCCGGTGCCCTCCTGGCGCTGGGCGGGGCCGCCCCCGCCTTCGCCGACTCCGGGGCCGGGGCCGTCGCCGCCAACTCCCCGGGTGTGCTCTCCGGCAATGTGATCCAGATCCCTGTGCACGTCCCGATCAACCTGTGCGGCGACTCCGTCGACGTCATCGGTCTGCTGAACCCCGCGTTCGGCAACACCTGCGCCAACGGCTGACGTTCGGTACCCACCGCACGCCAGCCGGCCGGCTGCGTTCAGGCCGGCCTCGGACCGTCGATCCATAGATCCAGTGGCCCGGGGCCGGCCTTCCCACATCTTCGAGCAGTTCGAGTAGGAAGACTACGAGATTGCGACAGACCCTCAGCAAGGGCATGGTCGTGGCCGCAGCTGCCGCGACCGGCGTGCTTTCGTTGTACGGCACGGCCGCGCTCGCCGACTCCAACGCGCAGTCACTGGCCCAGGGTTCACCGGGCGTGCTGTCCGGCAACAGCATCCAGGTCCCGGTGCACGTGCCGGTCAATGTCTGCGGCAACTCCGTGGACGTGGCCGCGCTGCTGAACCCCGCGTTCGGCAACTCCTGTGCCAATGTCGGCCATTCGGTCACCCCGCGCCCCACCGGTTACGGCAACGACGCGTACGGCCATGACGTGTACGGTCACGACGACCCGACGCCCACGCCCACGTCGTACGGTCACGACGACCCGACCCCGCCGGTCTCCTACGGCAAGCCGGACCCGACGCCGACCCCGACGTCGTACGGCCATGACGACCCCACGCCGCCGTCGTACGGCAGCCCCGAGCCGACGCCGACCCCCACGTCGTACGGCAGCGACGAGCCCACCCCGACCCCCACCTCCTACGGGAGCGACGAGCCCACGCCGCTGTCCTCCTACGGGAGCGACGAGCCGACGCCGCCGTCCTCCTACGGTAGCGACGAGCCGACCCCGCCCGGTTCGTACGGCAACGACGAGCCGCCGACCCTGCCGCACACCGGTGGCAACGCCAAGGCCATGATCGCGACGTCGGCCGCCAGCGCCGCGCTGATCATGGCGGGTGCGGTGCTGTACCGCCGCGGCCGGACGGCCGCCCGTCGGTGACCTGCCGGGTGCCGGACCCCGAGCGTCCGGCACCCGCCGCCCAGGACCCCCGCGCGCATCCGTGCGGGGGTTTTCGGCATGGGCCGGCCAAGTCCCCTCCGGGTGGCTCCCGTCGTACATCACCCCTTTGGCGGCACAACCCGGGGGAGCGCGACGCGTTGACACAACGCCGGGCACTCGCCCGGATGTTTGTGTCTATTTCAAGGAGCACCTCTCCATGTCGCGTATCGCGAAGGGTCTGGTCCTGACCTCTGCCGCCGTCGCGGCCGTCGCCGGCGCCGCCGGTGTCGCCGCCGCCTCCTCCGGCGCGGACGGCGTTGCCGCCAACTCGCCCGGTGTCATCTCGGGCAATGTCATTCAGGTCCCGGTCCACATCCCGGTCAACGTCTGCGGTGACAGCATCGACGTCATCGGTCTGCTGAACCCGGCGTTCGGCAACACCTGCGTCAACGGCTGACGTCCGGGGCGCACACCCCTTCGACCGGCCGTCCACTCCGCGCATCCGTCGCTGGAGTGGGCGGCCGGTTCTCGTGTCCGCCGGTCGGGGCAGTGATGGGCCCGGACGGGGCACGTGGCCTAGCGAGCGGTTGCGGGGCGGATGGGGCGAACTGACGGTGGGCTCAGATCCCGAAGCCCAGCCGAAAGGAACCTTCATGCGTGCTCTGCCCGCACGGCGCCTCGCGTCCACCGTCCTCAGCGCCGCCGTCATCGCCGCGATCACCGGCCCGGTCGCCGTCGCCGTCGACACGGCGCGAGGCCATGGCGACGCCCCCGCCACCCAGGCCGCCCTGCCCGGCGCCGCGAAACTCCTCGCCCAGGTCAGAGCCCTGGACCACGCGGGCGCGTTGCCCAAGCCGGTCGTCGAACTGCTCGACCGCTCCCTGACGGAGGGCCGGCTGCCCGCGGCGGAGGCCGAGCGACTCGGCGACGCGGCGAAGCAGGCCGTCGTACGGGCGATGGCCGCGGGGACGCTCGACGGGGCGAAGGCTCCGGCCGAGCCGACGGCGGCCGCGGCGCCGGCCGTTGCCGGGGAGGCGACTCCAGATCGGAAGAGCGTCTCTTCCGATCTCGGGAAGCCGACGACGCCCGCGGCGCCCGCCGTAGCCGCCACTCCGGCCCAGGCGGCGACCCCCGAAGCCGCCGCGAGCCCGGCCACCACCCCTGCCACCACCCCTGCCGTCCCGGCCACGCCCGCCGCTCCTTCGGCGCCCGCCCCCGTCCCCTCGGGGTCCGAGTCCCAGTCGGCGCTGCCCAAGCCGTCCGCGTCGCCCGCCGCGCCGCTCAACCCGGCCCCACAGGGCGTCGCCCGCAGCGTGCCCGTCGCCCGGGACCTCGTCGGCGATGTGCTCGCCGCGGTGGACGCCCTGGTGAAGGCGGTCGTCTCCGACGTCAATCAGGTGGTCGCCACCGCCAACGCCCTGGTCGCCCAGTTGCTCGCCGCCCTCTCCGGCACCGGCCTGCCGACCCCCACCGCCACCCCGACGACGCTCCCGAGCACACCGGCGCTCCCGGCCACGCCCGCGACCGGCTGACCCCCTGACCGGTCCCCAGGACCGCCTGACCGGCCCCTTGCGGCCGAGGCATGTTCATATGTCTTCTCGGCCACGGGGTTTCCGCCCCGCCACGGCGCTCGTTGGACACGTCGTTGCCGAAGAAAGGAACACGATGAAGTCCCTGAAGGCTGCCGCCGTCCTGGCCGGTTCCGTTGCCCTCGCCGGCGTCGCCGCGCCCGCGTTCGCCTACAACGCCACCGACCTGACGCCCTCCAGCCTCAACGGCGCCGTCAACCAGCTCGCCAAGGGTGACTTCACCCTGCGGGACGTGATGCCGCTCCAGCACCAGTCGAACGCCCTCGACACCGAGGACAAGGACTCCGTGCTGCACACGGTCAAAGGCGCCACCACCGCGCTGAACCAGCACAACCCGCTGCTCGGCGGCCTGCCCCTGCAGAGCTGACACCCCCTGCGCGACCGGGGCCGGTACCGCATCCGCGGTGCCGGCCCCGCCCCTTTCGCGGCCGCTTCCCTCGTTCGTGTGGAGCCCCCCGGTCCACTGGTCCGGACGGGTGAGAAGCCGCCGGGCCGCCCCCGGGCGCGTCGATATGGTCGCGCGGTGACCTCAACCCCCACGGAACTGCGCCCCGCCGAACTCGGCACGCTGGTCGTGCTGCCCTGGAGCGGCGCGGCCCCCGACGGCACCGACATGCCCTACCTGCTGGCCTACTCCCTGGGGGACGCCGCGGGCGGCCCCCAGGTCACCGCGGCCGCGGTCGAGCAGCTGCTGGTGAGCAACGGACTGCCGGTCGGCGGCGACCTGGTCGACGGCACCTACCGGCCCAGCCTCCCCATCACCCTGCTGGTGGAGGCCGGCCAGGCCGTCGTACGGATGCCGCGGCTGATCGCGCAGGCCCCCGCGCCGCCGGAGTGGCTCGCCGCCGTCCGGGCCCGCGGCTTCGCCTACCTGGTCTTCACCACCCGCGCCTGGCCCGAGGGCGCGCCCGGCAGGGTCGTACAGCCGGCCGCGCTGGCCGCGTTCGCCGGGGCTCCGGAGACCCTGCACGCCGCCGCACATGTCGTCCTCCCGGCCACCAGCCTGCGCGGCTGACGGCAGGAGCGAAGGCCGGGGCGAGCGCCGGGGCGAGGGCCGGGGCCCCGGCATCCGGCGGCGCGGACGAGGGGCCGTACGAGCGCGACCGGCCGACCGCTCATGAAGATGACCAGCCGACTATTACGGCAGCCGGGGGAATTGTCGCGCCACCCCCGTTCTCCGTCCCGGCCATGCCAGTTACGCGGTACGGACGCCGAACCCCCGCACCCGGAAAGGGCCGTATCCGAGATGAAGCCGACCACCCGAGGAGCCCTCGCCGCCGTGCTGACCGGTGTCGCGGCCGCCGCGAGCGCGACCGCCCCCGCAGTCGCGGCCGGTGCGGTCCCCGTGCCCGTACCGCTCCAGGGCGTCTCCCACTCCCTCGGCACGCGGATGCCCGAGGCCACGCTCGAGGTGCCGCTGCTGACCCCGGGGGCGCCCGACGGGCCGCGCTATGTCACCGGCCGACTGCTGCCCGAGCCGATCCTGCCGAGGCTGCCGCTCGCGGGGACGCTGCCCGGCGCCGACCTGCGGGCGCCGCTGCCGCATCCGCTCGGCGACCAGCTCGGCCTCGACGCCCCCGCCGCCGGTCTGCACACCGCCGGGCCCGGCCTGAACGTGGGCGCACCCCTGACCGCGCCCGACCCGGACCTGTTCGGCCTGCCCGCTCTCCGGCTCCCCGAGGTCGGCCTGCTCGCCCCGGCCCTGCGCACCGTCGGCGGCGGCGACCTGGGCGTGGGCCCGGCCCGGTAACCCCCAGGGCTCCCTCACCAGCGCCGTTCGGCCGTACGCCGGTGACCCGGCCCCTCCTTGTCCGTTAGCGGGTACGACATCTGTTCCCGGACGAGGAGAGTGCGATGGTCGACGGCGACGGCGCAGCTGCGGCGGGCGCGACAGAGCAGGTCAGAGCGGATACGACGGCCGGTCCCGGGCGGCGGCGGGTGATGCGGGGACTGTTGTCCTGCGGCGCCGCCCTCGCCCTCGCGCCGGTCGTCGCCGCCTCCCGGCCGGTGCCCCCGGCCGCCGGTGGTGACTCCTTCGACGAGACGTACCGGGGCCGCCACATCCAGGGTGTCCGGCTGTCGGACGCCGGCCGCAGCACGTCCGACGACGCCTGGCGGATCACCGTCGACGGCCGCCCGCTGCATCTGATGCGGCGGGCCGACGGCACCTGGCTGAGCATGGTCGACCACTACACGTCGTACCGCACGCCCCTGGAGGCGGCGCGGGCAGCGGTGGACGAACTCGGCCCCGGCCAGCGGCTGAGCGACCTCGCCCCGGGCCCGCTGGACGGCGTCCTGCCCGACGGCGTCAAGGACATGATGAGCCGCATGGGCATGACCATGGACATGGGCGGCACGGGCGGCATGGGCGGCATGGGCGGCATGGACATGAGCGGCAGCGGCGGGTCGGGCGCGGCCGGTGCGGGCATGGGGACGGGGGGCCGGCATGGCGTACGTGCGTAAGAACGCCGGAGCCCTCACCGCGAACGAGCGGAAACGATTCGTGGACGCCCTGCTGGAGGTCAAGCGGCGCGGCGAGTACGACGAGTTCGTGCGCACCCACGTCGCCTACTTCGCCGCCGACGGCGAGACCCAACTGCGTACCGCCCACATGGCGCCGTCCTTCCTGCCCTGGCACCGCCGGTTCCTGCTGGACCTGGAGGACGCGCTGCGCCGGGTCGACTCCTCGGTGACCCTGCCGTACTGGGACTGGACCCGGGATCGCACGGCGACCTCGGTGCCCTGGACCAAGGACCTGCTCGGCGGCAACGGCCGACGCTCCGACCAGCAGGTGACGACCGGTCCGTTCGCCTATGCGACGGGCAACTGGACCATCAAGGTGGGGGTCACCGACGGCCGTTACCTCACCCGCGACCTGGGCCGCGCCGCCTCGCCCATCCAACTGCCCACGAAGGACGACGTGAGCTGGGCGCTGAACGACCCGGTCTACGACGTACAGCCCTGGGACTCCACCGTCACCCAGGGCTTCCGGAACAAGCTGGAGGGCTGGGGCACCGGCAGCGGCAGCGCCTCCTGGCACAACCACAACCGGGTGCACCGCTGGGTCGGCGGGGCGATGCTGGGCGCCGCGTCGGTCAACGACCCGGTGTTCTGGCTCCATCACGCCTACCTCGACATGCAGTGGGAGCGCTGGCAGCGGGCGCACAGCAGCCACCGCTATCTGCCGGCCGCGCAGCCCGGCGCCGGTGACGCGCAGCACGGCCGGGTCGTCGCCCGGCACGACAAGCTGCCGCCGTGGAGTGATACGCCGGATCAGCTGGAGGACGTGAGCGGGGTTTACCGGTACGAGTGAATTTCGCACCGCCGGATTCGTGGCTTGGCCGGGTTGATTTGTACCGGTGGGTCTGTGCCGGTGGGTTTGTTCCGGTGACGCGCGCGAAGAGCCCCGGCGCTCGGAGGTGCCGGGGCTCTTCGCGGTGCGCGACGGGGTCTCAGCCGCCGTAGCTGCTGTTGCTGCCGTAGCCGTTGCTGGGCTGAGCGAGGGTGCCGCCCTGGTTGACGCAGGTGTTGCCGAAGGCCGGGTTCAGCAGACCGATGACGTCCACGGAGTCGCCGCACACGTTCACCGGGATGTTGACCGGGACCTGGATCACGTTGCCGGACAGCACGCCGGGCGAGCCGACGGCCGCACCCTCCGCGCCCGCGTCGGCCAGAGCCAGCCCGGCCCCACCGATCACCACGGCACCGGTGCCGAGGGCCACGGCGGCTGCCTTCGCGATGCGAGACATCACGTTCCTCCTGTCGATCGGGATACGCGACGGCCGGTCCTGCCGTCGCACTCCACGTTCAACGCCGCCGTCCGACAGGGGTCACGGTGATCGGCGGGGGATCACCCTTTCAACAGGCATACATCCGTTATCAGAGGTTTCACGGCAATTGTCGTACCGGAGATTTCGCCAGATAAGCCTGGATGTCCTCCACGGCCTGAGTGAAGTACGTCCGGTAGTTGGCCGCGGAGACATAGCCGAGGTGCGGGGTGGCGAGCAGACGGGGCGCGGTGCGCATCGGGTGGTCGGCGGGCAGGGGTTCGATGTCGAAGACGTCGATGCCGGCGCCCGCGATCCGGCCCGCGTGCAGAGCGGCGAGCAGGGCGTCCTGGTCCACCACCGAGGCACGGGAGGTGTTGATCAGGTAGGCGGTCGGCTTCAGGAGGGCGAGTTCGGCGGCGCCGATCAGCCCCCGGGTGCGAACGCCGCCCGGCACATGCACGGAGACGAAGTCGCTCTCGGCGAGCAACTCCTCCTTTGAGGCGGCGAGTTCGACACCGTCCGCCGCGGCGCGCTCCTCGGTCAGCCGCGGGCTCCACGCGGTGACGCGCATCCCGAAGGCGAGCCCGACCCGTGCGACCTTGCCGCCGATCCGGCCGAGTCCGAGCACGCCGAGACGGGCGCCGTGCAGATCGGCGCCGACGGTGGACTGCCAGGGTCCGCCGGTGCGCAGCGCGGTGCTCTCCTGGACGATCCCCCGGGCGAGCCCGAGCAGCAGCGCCCAGGTCAGTTCGACCGGGGGAGTCCCGGAACTCTGCGTCCCGCACACGGTGACGCCGTGCTTCTCGGCCGCGGCGTAGTCGATCACGGTGTTGCGCATCCCGGTCGCCACGATCAGCCGCAGCCGGGGCAGTCGGGCGAGCAACGAGCCAGGGAAACCGACGCGTTCGCGCAGGGTCACGACGATGTCGTACTCGGCGAGCGCATCGGCGAGCGCGTCCTCGTCGGCCAGGTGCGTGCGCAGCGATACGACCTCCACCGCGTCCCCGAGCACCGACCAGTCGGCCGACTCGACGGCCACGCCCTGGAAGTCGTCCAGCACCGCACAGCGAAGTCGCACGCCGTTCTCCCCTCACGATCCGATCGCCCGAGTACTCCGAGCGCCTCGAAGTATGTCGGACGGCGGGGTGCGCTCAGGCGGGGGCCCGGCGCCAACTCTCCTTCGGCGAGCCCCCGGTTCGACGTGTTCGGTGCGATGACCGCGTCGGCACTGCCGATCGGGGTCCTGGAGCGCTGTCGGGGAAGCCTCGCCAAGGGCTCTCGACGACTGTACGGTGACCGGCCTTCGCGGCGGTCGGCTCACTCGTACATGGTCGCCGCTCGCGGCGCTCGTGCGAAGAACGCCCAGTCACCGCCGGGCGGCAACTCCCGGCCGGTGCTGCCGTACCACCCGTCCGCGTCGTCGAGCCAGGCGGCCAGGGCCTCCAGGAAGCTCGGAAGGTCCGCGTTCTCCCACGACATCCCCTCCTCGGCGTGGTGGAGACGCAGGGAACGGACGAAAGCCGCCAGGTCTTCTCTGCTGCCGACGCGATCAGGAGAAGTGGTCATGCCCGGGGCCCCGCGCGTCGGCGAGCCGCTTCACATACCGATGCGCGGGCACCGGCACCTGTCCTTGGTCGCGCGGCGCGAACCGTTCGAACGGCCCTCGGTCCGTCCACCCGTTGCGCTCGTAGAACCGTCGCGCCCGGGCGTTGCCCGGTACGACGGCCAGCCATGCCTGACGGTGACCACCGGCCGCGACCAGGCGCTCCGCCTCCTCCAGCAGCACCACGGCCACCCCGCCGCCTCTGTGCCGCTCGGCCACGTAAACCTGCTCGACCTCGTCATCGACCACCATGACGAACCCCGCGACCTCGCCACCGACGACCGCGACCGTCGTGTCGGCCAGGCGGCGCGGGGCACGTTCCGCGAAGGACTCCCGCGTCCGCACGGCGACCAGCGCGTCGGGAACGTTCCCCAGGTGCCCGTCGCACCAACCGAGGTACCAGATCCCCGCCACCGCCGCCACGTCCGCACGCCGTGCTGCCCGCAGTTCGACGTGCCCGGCCTCAACGGTCATGCGGGCAGCCTAACAACGGCCGCAGCGCCCTCGGCGGCCGCCGTAGGAGCTTGCTGAGGGCCCCTTGCCCCGCCCGGACCTCGGACGGCCTGCACGACGGCTTCGGGGATGAGCCGACTCGCTGGAGCGGACGCCGTCGGGCACGAGCCTGTGACGATCGCTCGCGATCCTTCCGGGACAGCTCGCGAGGGCTGCCCCGGAGCTGTCTGAGTACCGCTACTCATGACCTGCCCCACCAGCCAGGTGGACAGTGCCTACGGCGGAACACCCGTCAGCCCGGACGAGGCCCGCAGCCTGGCCGACAGCCGGCAGGCGGGCCACGCCCGGCAGCGGACGGAGCAGGAACTCCGCAAGACCGCGCGGACCTTCGCCGACCACACCCGCCTGAGCCTCGGGCTGGTCGTGGTGCGGGACACCTGCCAGACGGGTCCGCGCAGCCAGCCCTTCTTTCAGGACGGCAGCGACACCTACAAGACCACCACCCCGAGCGCTTGGTCGGGGAGCCGTACGCCGCGAAGAACGATCCGCCGGTTCAGCGGTTCACGCGGGAGCCGCGGTCGGCGACGGTCGCCGGTATCCGCAAGCGTTACGGCACGGTGTTCCAGCTCCTGCTCTCCAGCGGCGACTACTACACGGTGTACAAGAGCGGCCAAATTCATACGAATTGACCTCCTGTCACCGGCAAGTGAGCCCTTTCCGGCCTCGGCCCGGCGTTCGCGGCGGCGTCAACCGCAAGAGGCACCCCGCGCTGGCTCCGTGTCCGGGAACGGGTAGCCCGTCGCCGTACGGACAAGGCTGGCGGCGCGGCCGAGACTCCACGGACGACGCCGGTCCGGGCCGGGCGACCGATCTCCGGTGCCTTGAGGAGAAGGCGGAGGGATCAAGCCCACCGAGGGGCGGCTCCCGAGCGATCTGAAACGGGGCGTCCACGGCCGCCGCCGTACCGGAACCCGTCCGGGCCGGTCGGCGGGCCGTCGCGACCGCCGGGCTGCTGACCAGCCCATTGCAGAGCGCCCCCGGCAGGACTCGAACCTGCGGCCAAGCGCTTAGAAGGCGCCTGCTCTATCCGCTGAGCTACGGGGGCCTGGTGGCGCGTCCAAGGATAAAGCTCCCTGCTCGCCGACCCTGTCGCTTCGCCTCCGTGGCTCGATGTGGAGGTTCGGTGAAGCGGTCCTGATAATCGCAGGCAGGTACGAATCGTGCAGTGCTTTTGGCGTCCGACGCCACCGGGTGTTGTGCACTCGTTATGCCTGGCCCGCGCCCATGTCCCAGTCGCCCCATCCGCCCTTTCTGTTCCGTCGGCGCGCAGACATGTCCATATGCTTCAGAATTCCCCTAAAATTGGGCATTCTTCACATGTGGTGACCTTGGACGTACGGCCTCAGCTGCTCGACACACTCTCCGCTCTGCGCGACCGTGTCGCCGCCGCACGCTTTCCGCTGCCCCTCGCCGGTGCCCCACGCGCGCGTGCCAACCGCGACGAACTCCTCGCCCAGCTGGACGACTACCTCGTACCCAGACTACGGGCACCCGAGGCGCCGCTGCTGGCCGTGGTCGGCGGGTCCACCGGCGCGGGGAAGTCGACCCTAGTCAACTCCCTCGTGGGGCGCCGGGTGAGCGCGGCCGGCGTGCTCAGGCCGACGACCCGCACCCCGGTCCTGGTCTGCCATCCGGCGGATCATCACTGGTTCAGCGGCATGCGCGTCCTGCCCGACCTCGCGCGCGTCTGGGTGCCCCACCACGACCCCCGCGACGACGACCTCCTGCTCCCGGGCGACCTTCCCGGCGATCACCCCGTCCACGCCCTGCGCGTCGAGACCGCCGACACCCTCCCGCGCGGCCTCGCCCTCCTCGACGCCCCCGATGTCGACTCCCTGGTCGCCGAGAACCGCGTCCTCGCCGCCGAACTGCTCTGCGCCGCCGATATCTGGGTCATGGTCACCAGCGCCGCCCGCTACGCCGACGCCGTCCCCTGGCACCTGCTGCGCACCGCCAAGGAGTACGACGCCACGCTCGTCACCGTCCTCGACCGGGTGCCCCACCAGGTCGTCTCCGAGGTCTCCCGGCAGTACGCCGCCCTGCTCACCAAGGCCGGGCTCGGCGACGTACCCCGCTTCACCGTGCCCGAGCTCCCCGAGTCCGTCTGGAGCGCCGGACTGCTGCCCGCCACCGCCGTCGCGGCCCTGCGCACCTGGCTCATCCAGCACGCCCAGGACCCCGGCGCCCGGCAGCACGTCATGGCCCGTACCGCCCACGGCCTCCTCGACTCGCTGAGAACCCGCATGCCCGAGCTGGCCGGTGCCGCCGCCGCCCAGTACGCGGCCGCGCTCCGGCTCACCACCGCGGTCGAGGGGGCGTACGACAGGGAGCACGCGCGCCTGCGCGATCGCCTCCAGTCCGGCGCCGTACTCGCCGGGGGCGCCCTCAAACGCTGGCGCGCCTTCCCCCTGGACTGCACCTCGGGCGAACTCCTCGACGCCCTCGTGGAGAGCCTCGGCGCGCTGCTGCTGTGCGCCGTCACCGCCGCCGACGAGCGGGTGGCCGAGGCCTGGCGCCGCGAGCCCGCCGCCGCGGCCCCGGGACTCGCCGGGTGTGATCCCTCGCCGGAGAGCGCGGAGCACCGTATCGGCCTCGCGGTACGGCGCTGGCGGCGCGAGCTGGAGGAATACGCCGAGGACGAGGCGCGCGAGCTGGACCGCAGCGTCGCGCCCGATCCCGAGGCCGTCGCCGCCCTCGCCGCCACCGCCCTGCTGGGCGGTCGCCGGGGGCGCCACGCGGGCGAACGGCTCGCCGACCGGGTCGGCGCCCATGGCGCGCTGCGCCTGCGTGACCGTGCCGAACGACTGCTCGCCGAGCATGTGGACCGTGTCATCCACCGCGAACGCGAACGCCGCCTCGCCCCGCTCGACGCCCTCGACATCCATCCCGAGCCCCAGGCCGAACTCATCGCCGCCCTGTCCGTCCTGCAGAAGGAGAGGTGACCGGTGTCCGCCGTCACTGACCAGGAGCACATGGACCACACCGATCGCGTCGAGCCCAGGGACCACATGAGCCCCGTCGATCCCGCCGATCCCGTCAAGCCCGTCCATCCCGCCAAACCCGTCAATCCCGTGGGCCCCGGCAACCCCATCGACCACATCGCGGGTCCGAGGGTCGTCGACATCGGGAAGCAGGGAGAGGGCGCCCGAGGCGACCGGAGGGGAGCATCAGGGGGAGTACCGGGGGGAGCGGGGGGCGGCGGAGCAGACGGAGACGGTACGACGGCCGGCGCCGCTCCCGCCGCGGCGGACCGGGGTGAGGGAGGTACGCCGATGCCGGACGCGGGCGGGGTCGTGGAGGTCGAGGCCCGGCAGGGCGGCGAGGACGGGGAGAAGGCGGCCCTGGGCGCGCGGGCGGAGGCAAGCGGCCCCGGCGCGCCGGAAAGCGAGCCCGGCGGCTCCCCTCGCGCCGCGCGCGCCCCCCGTACCTCCGGTCCCGGAAGCGCCTCGGCCGCACCCGCCGACTCGCCGGATCCGTCCGGCGGTCCGGCCCCCGCGGGCTCCTGGGACGACGGACTCATCGCCCGCCGTATCACCGACGCCTCGGCCGCCGCCGCGCTCGCCGCCCCCGTGGAGCCGGTCCCGGCCCGTGGCGGGGCCGCCCGTACCGTCGTCCCGCTCGCCTACGAAGGCCCGCTCCGCTCCCGCCTCGACGCCCTGCGGGAGCTCGTCGGGCTCTCCCGGACGCGGCTGGACGGCCAGACCCTCGCCGAGGCGGGCCGGGTGCTGGACGAGGCGGCGGAGCGGCGCAAGCTGTCCGGGCGGCACACGGTCGTCGCCATCGCGGGCGCCACCGGCAGCGGCAAGTCGCAGCTGTTCAACTCGCTTGCCGGAGTGGCCATTTCGGAGACCGGGGTACGACGCCCGACCACCTCGTCGCCGATCGCGTGCAGTTGGAGCGACGGCGCCGCGGGACTCATCGACCGGCTCGGCATCCCGGGCCGGCTGCGCCGCCGCCCGCTCAACAACCCCGAGTCGGAGGAGCAGTTGCGCGGGCTGGTCCTGATCGACCTGCCCGACCACGACTCCGCGGCCGTACAGCACCGTGAACAGGTCGACCGGATCCTGAAGTTGGTGGACGCGGTGATCTGGGTGGTCGACCCGGAGAAGTACGCCGACGCCGTGCTGCACGAGCGCTATCTGCGGCCCATGGCCGGGCACGCGGAGGTCATGTTCGTCGTGCTCAACCAGGTGGACCGGCTGCCCGGAGAGGCCGCCGACCAGGTCCTGGACGATCTGCGGCGGCTGCTGGACGAGGACGGCGTGGCGCTCGGGGAGCACGGGGAGCCCGGCGCCACCGTGCTCGCGCTGTCCGCGCTCACCGGTGAGGGCGTCGGTGAACTGCGCGAGTCACTCGGCGAGTTCGTGGCCGAGCGGGGTGCGGCGGCCCGCCGGGTCGCCGCCGATGTGGACGCCGCCGCGGCCGGGCTGCGGCCCGTCTACGCCGCCGGGCGCCGGGCCGGAGCAGGGACCGCGACCAGGCCCGGGCGCAGCGGCAGCAGGTGTGGGAGGACCGCCGGGCCAAGCGCCAGGAGCGGGACGAGGCACGGAAGGCGAAGCGGGAAGCCGCCGCGGCGGGCGAGGCCGCCGAACGGGCCTGGCTGCGCAACGCCAACCGGGCCTGCGGCACGCCCTGGCTGCGGCTGTGGCGCTGGTACCAGAAGCGCGGTACGGCGGCGACCGGCCGCCATCAGACGGGCGCCCAGTCCGACGAGGAGGCGACGGCGCGGCAGCGCGTGGAACAGGCGGTCCGTACGGTGGCCGACCGGGCCTCGGCCGGGCTGCCGGTGCCCTGGGCGCAGGCGGTGCGCGAGGCGGCCGTACGCGGTGCGCAGGGGCTGCCGGAGGCGCTGGACGAACTGGCGGAGCGGGCCGGGGGCCCCTCCGGGCGGCCGCCGCGTCCTGGCTGGTGGCCGGCGGCGGTGCTGGTCCAGGCGGCGATGACGCTGCTCCAGATCGCGGGCGGGCTGTGGCTGGTCGGGCAGATCGCCGGGGTGATGGCGCCGAATCTGGGGGTTCCGGTGCTGCTGATGATGTGCGGGATCGTCGGCGGGCCGCTGGTGGAGTGGGGCTGCCGGATGGCCGCGCGGGGGCCCGCGCGGCGGTACGGCCAGGACGCGGAACGGCGGTTGTGCGAGTCGGCCGCGAGCTGTGGACGGGCGCGGGTGCTGGATCCGGTGGCCTCGGAGCTGCTGCGGTACGGGGAGGTGCGGGAGCAGTACGGGAAGGTGGTGCGGGCGGAGGCCGGGGTGGGGTGAGTTAGGGGCCGTACGGTCCGTCGGCGATGGTGTGCCGGTGGTCGTCACTCGTGCGGGTGGCGGAGTTTTCCACAGGTGCGGGGGCCGTCCACAGCGCTCAGCGGGCTCGGCCCGGCGGAGGCAGTCTGAGGTCGTGGCAGACGCCGCCGTACGGGACGGGCCCGTACGTACGTCCGCCCGCCCGGCCGAGTGCGCCGGGCGGGGGAGGGGAGCGCGAAGATGCACGAGACCGTGGTCTGTGTGGTGGGCAATGTGGCGACCGCGCCGGTGTACCGGGAGCTGGCGGCGGGGCCGTCGCTGCGGTTCCGGCTCGCGGCGACCGCGCGTTACTGGGACCGGGAGAAGAGCGCCTGGACGGACGGGCACACCAACTTCTTCACGGTGTGGGCCAACCGCCAGCTCGCCGCCAACGCGATGGCGTCGGTGGAGGTGGGGCAGCCGCTGGTCGTGCAGGGCCGGCTGAAGGTGCGCACCGACGGACGCGACGGGCAGCAGCAATGGGCGTCGGCGGACATCGACGCCACCGCGATCGGCCATGACCTCTCGCGGGGTACGGCGGTCTTCCGTCGCGCGGGCAAACCGGAACCCCCCGCGGGAGCCGCGCGGCCCGAGCCGGACTGGGCGACTCCGAGCCCCCCGGACACCGGTGAGGACACCGCCGTCCAACAGGCCTCGGAACCAGCCACAGTGACGTGAAGTCAGCTGTCCGACCGGGTGGATTTATCGATAAGCACTGTTCAAGGGCGGTCCGGCGATAACGATTCCGGATCGGAAACGCCATCGGATCATCCGACCGGCCAGAGAGGCACAGCCCGAGTCCATAGGATGCCGGGCGTGCCCCTCGGGGCCACCGATTCTGCTGGTGGGACCCGTCCCCCACGTCCAACGGGTCCTGCTCGAAGGGGAATTCTGTGCTTGCTGCGCTCTCTGGGTTCTGCCGGTCCACCGCCGTGGCCCGCCTGGCCGCCACCGCCACGGTGTCCGGGCTCGTGGCGGCCGGTGTGCTGTCCGGCGCGGGTACGGCCGCGGCCGATGTGGCGCCGCAGACCGAGGGCGGGGCGAGCGCCGCCCTGGACGGCCTGAAGATCTTCGGCGAGGCCGTGGTCCATGAGGCCGGCGGCGACCAGCGGGTGTCGGCGGGCCTGTTCGAGATGTCCGTGGACGGCGGCGGCACCCTGCAGACGTACGGCGTCGACCTGCACAACCCGGTCCAGCGCGACGCCCGCTACCAGGAGACGTCCTGGAGCGGCACCTCGCTGGGCACCAACCGGGACGCGGGCAAGATCGACTGGATCGTGCGGCACTCCTACCCCCAGGTCAACGACCTCGCCGCGCTCGCCCACCGGGCCGGCGTGGGGAGCCTCACCGAGCAGGACGCGGCCACCGGCACCCAGGTGGCCATCTGGCGGTACTCGGACCACGCCAAGGTCGACGCCGTGGCCCCGGGCGCCGAGAAGCTCGCCGACTACCTCCAGCGCGGCGCCCGTACCGGCGGCGAGCCGGGAGCCTCGCTGACCCTGGACCCGGCCGCGGTCTCCGGCCGCCCCGGGAGCGTGGTCGGACCGGTGACCGTGCACACCAACGCGGGCGCGGTCGCGGTGATACCGCCCGCGGACGCGGCGACCAGCGGGGTGCGGATCACCGACAAGACGGGCAAGGCGCTCACCACGGCGAAGGACGGCAGCCGGATCTACTTCGACATCCCCGAGGACGCGGCGGACGGCTCCGCCCAGCTGAGCGTGCAGGCGTCGACGACGGTCCCGGTGGGGCGCGCCCTCGCCTCCGACAGCCGCAGCCAGACCCAGATCCTGGCCGGTTCCAGCGAGTCCGCGGTCTCTGCGAGCGCGACGGCCGACTGGGCCGCGCAGGGCGCGATACCGGTGGTGTCGGCGCGCAAGGACTGCGCCAAGGGCACGGTGGACATCACGGCCGCCGACAAGGGCGACCAGCCCTTCACCTTCGCCCTGATGGGCACCGAGCACACCGTCCCGGCCGGTGCCACGCGCACCATCCCGGTCGCCCTCCAGGAGGACCAGGGCTACGACTTCACGATCACCGGTCCGAACGGCTTCACCCGCCGCTTCACCGGCGTCCTGGACTGCAAGATCCAGGGCACGATCGTCTCCAGGGCCGCCGCCCAGACCGTCGGCGAACCGACCCCGCTCGCCACCCCCACCCCCGACGACACCGACCTCGCCGCGACCGGCGGCTCCGCCGTCACCCCGCTGATCGCCGGTGCCGCGATAGGTCTGGTCGTCATCGGCGGCGCGGTCCTGGTCGTCCTGCGCAAGCCGGAGCAGCCGGGCGAGTGACCTCGTCGCGCGGCGGACGGATCAGCGGCCCGCCCACCGGGCGCCCGGTGCCACGTACCTGACCAGCGTGGACACGAGGGTGGTGGCGGCCAGGCTGCCGAGCATGACCATGGCCACGCCGACCGCGAAGAGCCCGCTGGAGTCGTCGGACCAGTCGTACCAGGCGGCGACCGTCAGCCCGGCCGTCGTCCCGGCCACCGTGGCCACGGTGTGCCGCCGCAGCGCCGCCCAGCAGACCACCACCAGCAGACTCAGCACCAGCCCGGCCACCTGCCACGCCTCGTACGGCCCGCTCTCCGTGCCGTCGGGCCGCACATCCTCGTGCTGATCCCATCCCAGCCAACCGGCCCACAGACCGGCCGCGACGACCCCCAGCCCGAGCACCCACAGGGATTGCCCGGCCGGCTTCTTCCACCACATTCCTGGACGCATGCCCAAAGCGTCGCCCCCGGCCCCCGCCCCCGCGCAGAGCGCGCGTACTCACCCCGCCCCCGTACACCTACTCACCCGCCCGCTCCCGGGAGCCCAGCTCTCCTGCCGCGGATCAACAGCAGAGGATCCGCGCCGTGCCCTGGATCGTGAAGTACGGCGCTCCGGCCGGCCGCAGGCGCAGTGAGCACGCCACCGCCCCATCACCCGCACCCGACCCCGCGAACCCCCAGGTCAGGACCCCCCGCCCCAACGGGTTTCCGCGCAGGGGTGGCGATACGGCAAGATGGGGTGTATCTGCCCACTGCCAGATTTCAAGCTGCCGGACGGTTTCTCTTGGCTGAGTTCATTTACACCATGCGCAAGGCGCGCAAAGCGCACGGCGACAAGGTGATCCTCGACGACGTCACCCTGAACTTCCTGCCGGGTGCCAAGATCGGCGTCGTCGGTCCGAACGGTGCCGGTAAGTCGACCGTGCTGAAGATCATGGCGGGGCTGGAGCAGCCGTCCAACGGCGACGCCTACCTGTCGCCCGGCTACACCGTCGGCATCCTGCTTCAGGAGCCCCCGCTCGACGAGGACAAGACGGTCCTGGAGAACGTCCAGGACGGCGTCCGCGAGGTCAAGGGCAAGCTCGACCGGTTCAACGAGATCGCCGAGCAGATGGCGACCGACTACTCGGACGCGCTGCTGGAGGAGATGGGCAAGCTCCAGGAGGAGCTGGACCACGCCAACGCCTGGGACCTCGACGCCCAGCTGGAGCAGGCCATGGACGCGCTCGGGTGCCCCCCGGGCGACTGGCCGGTCGTCAACCTCTCCGGTGGCGAGAAGCGCCGCGTCGCGCTCTGCAAGCTGCTTCTTGAGCAGCCCGACCTGCTGCTCCTCGACGAGCCCACCAACCACCTCGACGCCGAGTCGGTGAACTGGCTGGAGCAGCACCTGGCCAAGTACCCGGGCACCGTCGTCGCCGTCACCCACGACCGGTACTTCCTGGACAACGTCGCCGGCTGGATCTGCGAGGTCGACCGCGGCCGGCTGCACGGCTACGAGGGCAACTACTCCAAGTACCTGGAGACCAAGGCCGCCCGCCTCAAGGTCGAGGGCCAGAAGGACGCCAAGCGGCAGAAGCGCCTCAAGGAGGAGCTGGACTGGGTGCGGTCGAACGCCAAGGGGCGTCAGGCCAAGTCCAAGGCCCGCCTCGCCCGTTACGAGGAGATGGCCGCCGAGGCCGACAAGATGCGGAAGCTGGACTTCGAGGAGATCCAGATCCCGCCGGGCCCGCGCCTGGGCAACGTCGTGGTCGAGGTCGACAAGCTGAACAAGGCGTTCGGCGAGAAGATCCTGGTCGACGACCTGTCCTTCACGCTGCCGCGCAACGGCATCGTCGGCGTCATCGGCCCGAACGGCGCCGGCAAGACCACGCTCTTCAAGATGATCCAGGGTCTGGAGACCCCCGACTCCGGCGACATCAAGGTCGGCGACACCGTCAAGGTCTCCTACGTCGACCAGGGCCGCGCCAACATCGACCCGAAGAAGACGCTGTGGGAGGTCGTCTCCGACGGGCTCGACTACATCAACGTCGGCCAGGTCGAGATGCCCAGCCGCGCCTACGTCTCCGCCTTCGGCTTCAAGGGCCCGGACCAGCAGAAGCCGGCCGGCATCCTGTCCGGCGGTGAGCGCAACCGCCTCAACCTCGCGCTCACCCTGAAGCAGGGCGGCAACCTGCTGCTCCTCGACGAGCCCACCAACGACCTCGACGTCGAGACCCTCTCCAGCCTGGAGAACGCGCTGCTGGAGTTCCCCGGCTGCGCCGTGGTCGTCTCCCACGACCGCTGGTTCCTCGACCGGGTCGCCACCCACATCCTCGCCTACGAGGGTGACTCCAAGTGGTTCTGGTTCGAGGGCAACTTCGAGTCGTACGAGAAGAACAAGGTCGAGCGCCTCGGTGCGGACGCCGCGCGTCCGCACCGGGCGACCTACAAGAAGCTGACCCGGGGCTGATCGATCTTGCGCCACACCTACGCGTGCCCGCTGCGCTGGTCCGACATGGACGCCTACGGCCATGTCAACAACGCGGTCTTCATCCGTTATCTGGAAGAAGCCCGGATCAACTTCCTGTTCCGTCCGGACAAGGAGTTCCGGCAGGGCTCCGTGGTGGCGCGCCATGAGATCGACTACAAGCGCCAGCTCGTCCACCGGCACCACCCGGTGGACATCGAGCTGTGGGTCACCGAGATCCGGGCCGCGTCCTTCACCATCACCTACGAGGTGAAGGACGCGGACGAGGTCTATGTGCGGGCCTCGACCGTCGTCGTGCCGTTCGACTTCGAGGCCCAGCGGCCGCGCCGGATCACCTCCGAGGAGCGCGAGTTCCTCCAGCAGTACCTGGAGAAGGCCGGCGCCGAAGAGGGCGAGGCCGTCGCCGCATGACGGTGCTGCACCTCGTGGACGAGACAGAGGCGGCGGACCTCGCCGCCTTCCTCGCCCGGCTGCTCCACTACGACCGCGGTGCCGCCGTGCGCCTCCAGGCGGCCGGCACCGCGCTCGCCGTCTTCGGCCGGCCGCCGTCCTTCGAGGTGCTCGCGGTACGCGCGGTACGGCTCGCGAAGCCGTACGAGCACGGTCTCGATGTCACCCTCGACGCCACCGTCTCCGCGGGTGAGCTGCTGGAGTCGGTGTCCGAGCGGGCCGCCACCGCGGCCGTGCCGGGCGCGGTCACCGGGCCGCCGTGGGCCGGTGTGCTGCCGCCGCGCGGCGGCTGGTGGACCGAGCCGGGGCTGCCGGCACCGGACGCGCTGCGGGCGACGGTCGCCGCGGCGGTCGGTGAATTCCGGGCGCGCAGCGAGGAGTTGACGCCCGAGCGACGTAACCGCGCGGAGCTGGACCGGATCGGGCGGGACATCTGGTCCCGCGAGATCGGGCACACCCCGCTGCCCGTGCGCGCCGTGCACGCGGCGCAGTCCCTGGGCTTCCTGCGCCCGGGCACCCGGGCGGCCGACACCGGCCTGCTGTCCTCGGGCGCGTGGCTGCGGCTGCGCACGCCCTACGGCTCGATCGCGGTACGGCGGGCCGGGGCGCCCGGCTCCCTCGGGGTGCTCGGTGTCAGCGTCGGCGGCTGAACCGCCGCCGCTTCAACGGGGGGCTCAGTCCGCGGTGTTGATCATCGACGCGGCGGCGTACGTCAGATAGTTCCACAGCGTCCGCTCGTGCTCCTCGGACAGGCCCAGGTCGTCCACGGCCGCTCGCATGTGCCGCAGCCAGGCGTCATGCGCCGCCCGGTCCACCGCGAAGGGCGCGTGCCGCATCCGCAGCCGGGGATGGCCGCGGTTCTCGCTGTAGGTCGTGGGGCCGCCCCAGTACTGCATCAGGAAGAGCCGCAGCCGCTCCTCCGCCGGGCCCAGGTCCTCCTCCGGGTACATCGCCCGCAGCTCGGGGTCCTCGGCGACCCCCTCGTAGAAACGGTGGACGAGCCGGCGGAAGGTGTCCTCACCGCCGACCTGCTCGTAGAAGGTCTGCTCCTGAAGCGTGCCGCGCCGAATCTCATTCACCCGTCCATGGTCTCAGACCGGGCGGCCCAGGTCTCAAGTCTGAGGACCGGCGAGGAGATCCCGGACCTAGGGTGGTCGTATGGGTGGCTACGACACCGAGGAACTCGCCACCGCCGCGCGGGCCGGGATGGTGCGGGAGCTCGCGGCCGAGGGCGCCTTCGCGGCGGACCCGCGATGGCGGGAGCCGTTCGCGCGGGTGCCCCGGCATCTGTTCGTGCCGTACTACTTCGTGGCCGGGCCGCGCGGCTATGAGCGGCGCTGGGGCGAAAGTCCCGACCCCCGGGCCCGTGCACGCTGGGTGCGCGGCGCCTACGCGGACGAGCCGCTGGCCACCCGGCTGCGCGACGGCGAGCTGCTGTCCTCCAGCAGCCAGCCCTCCCTGATGGCCCGGATGCTGGCCGCGCTGCGCGTCGAGGACGGCGCCCGGGTCCTGGAGGTGGGCGCGGGCACCGGATACAACGCGGCCCTGCTGGCCGAGCGGCTCGGCGACGACGCTCTCGTCACCAGCGTCGAGCTGGAGCCGGAGATCACCGAGTCCGCGCGGGCGCAGCTGGCCGCGGCCGGATACCGGCCGGTGGTCGTCACCGGGGACGGGGCGCGCGGGGTGCCCGGACGCGCCCCCTTCGACCGGATCATCGCGACCTGTGCGCTGGACACGGTGCCGCGCGCCTGGCTCGCCCAGTGCCGCCCCGGCGCGCGCGTGCTGCTGCCGCTGGCGACCGGACTGCTCGCGCTCACCGTGCGGGACGCGGAGCACGCCGAGGGCCGCTTCCTCGACACGGCCGCCTACTTCGTGCCGCTGCGCGGCCGGGGCCGGGCCGAACCCGAGGGCGTCTGCTTCGCGGGGCTGCCGCGCAGGGCCCGCGAGCAGGACACCTTCCGCTTCCTGCTGGCGCTGAGCCGGGGCGCGCTCGACCCGCAGGAGGCGTACGCGCTGTGGGAGCGCGAGGAGGAGCCGGAGCGCGAACGGTACGGCGTCACGCTCACCGGCGAGCACGGCTGGGCCTGGCTGGACGACCCGGAGGGGCCGTACGCCTGGCCCCTCCCATGACCGCCCCGCCGCCGGTGCTCAGCCCCGGCGGACGGTGATCGTCGTCCAGGCGCCCACGTGCACCCGGTCGCCGTCGCGCAGCGGAACCGGCACGAACGGCTGGATCGGCTCCTCCGACATGTTGACCGTGGTGCCGTTGGTCGAGTTCTGGTCGACCACCGCCCAGCTGCCGTCCGGCTGCTGCACCAGCATCGCGTGCTGGTGCGAGACGCCCGGGTCCTCCGGCGGCACGGCCAGGTCGATGTCCGGGGTGTCGCCGGTGGAGTGCCGGCGGCGGCCGATCGTCACCTGGTCGCCGGTGAGGGTGCGCTGCTGCTCGGGGGAGTAGGCGGGCAGGTTCAGACCCGTGGCCTCGGGACCGGAGCGGTGCATCATCGCCATGAAGTACTCGCGGTCCGGGCCGATGGTCGCGGTCCAGGTGGACTGGCCCGGGGCGTCCGGGAAGCCCGGGGTCGCGGGGGCCTTCTGGAAGCCGGGGTTCGCGGGAGCCTGGGTGCCACCGGGCTGGGGGTAGCCGTAGCCGCCGCCCTGGCCGGGGCCCGAGGGGTCGGCGGACGACGGCGGGGAGATCACCCAGTCGTCGTCACCGCCGCCGAAGGAGGGACCGCCGGAGCCGGGGCCGCCACCGGGACCACCGAAGGGGCCGCCCTGCGGCCCGCCGGCCGGGGGACGCCCGGTCTCCTGCGGGAACGCGGGGGGCGCGGGCGGGCCACCGCCGGGACCGCCGGGGCCCTGGCCGGGACCGGCAGGGCCGCCCTGGCCGCCGGGGCCCGCGGGCCGGGAGGGGTCGCCGAAGGGGCCCTGGCCGGGAGCGCTTCCGAAGGGCGAAGGGGCGCCGCCTTGACCACCGGGGCCCGCGCCGGGGCTGCGGTCGCCACCGAAGCTCGGGGGCGGCGGGGCCTGGGTGCCACCGGGCTGGGGGTAGCCGTAGCCGCCCTGGCCGCCGGGACCCTGGCCGGGACCCGAGGGGCCACCGGCCGGACCACCGGCGCCCGGACCCTGGCCCGGGGCGTTGCCGAAGGGCGAGGGGCGACCGGCCGGAGCGCGGTCGCCGCCGAAGCTCGGGGGCGGGGGCGGGGCCTGGGTGCCACCGGGCTGGGGGTAGCCATAGCCGCCCTGGCCACCGGGACCCTGGCCGGGACCGGAAGGGGCGCCGCGGTCGCCACCGAAGCTCGGCGGCGGGGGCGGGGACTGCGGGTTGCCGGGCTGCGGGAAGCCGTAGCCGCCCTGGCCCTGACCGCCGGGGCCCTGACCGCCGGGACCCTGGCCGGGGCCGGACGCGGACGGCGCGCCGGGCGCGCCCTGGCCCGGGATCCGGCCGAAGGCGGGCGGGGCCGGGGGGCCGGGGGAGGTCGGGGGGCTCGGCGGGGTGCGGTTGAACGGGGTCGGGCCCGAGGGCTCGCTGCCGAAGGACGGGATCGGCTCGGCCGGACGGTTCACCTGCGAGGGCCGGGAGCCCTGGTACTCGAACCCGTCACCGCCGCCGAACGGCGTGTTCGGCGACTGGAAGTGCGGGCCGCCCGTGGGGCGCGGGGCCGCCGGGGTGTACGAGGTCGCGGTGTTGGTCAGGAAGTTCCACCGGCACTCCTCGCAGAAGGGCGCGCCGCCCTCGCGGGGCGTACGGCACTGCGGGCACAGCTCGGCCTCGCCGGTGGCGGCCGGCGGGCGGGCGCCCTGCTGTCCTGCCCCGGGGGGCGGGAAGCCGTAACCGCCGGGCGGCGGGGGCGGGGGCGGAGGTACGGCACCGGCCATGCGGTGACCGCAGACCTCGCACCAGTCGTCGGAACCCGACTGGTGTCCGTTCGGGCAGGTCGGCATGTCGGTGCTTCCCCTTCTTCCTTTAAGGGTCCGGCTGGATCGCTAGGGTCGCTTCCAGGTCACTTCTTTACACGAACAGTCTTTGTGGACCGCGTCTCCAGAGTCATCTCATCGGCCTGAGCGACCCTCGTCTTCAACCGCACAGTACCTGTCGCGGCGTCGACCACGTCCACCACCTTCGAAAGCAGTTTCGCAGTATCCGCGTTCCCCGAGGCGCTCGCCAGCTGAACGGCCCGTCCCAGTTTGGCCGTTGCTCCATCGAAATCGCCCACTTTGCGCAGATCGAGCCCCTGCTTGATGACTTGTGCCAGTTCGGCCTGACCCGTGTAGTGGGCGACCTGGGGGCTGATCGCGGTGGAGGCCGCCATGTCGTCGGTCCATACGGCCCGTACGAGGCCCTGCGCGCCGAGGCCCTGCGCCGAGCCGTCCGGCCGCGGGACCACCAACGAGACGCGCGCGGCCAGCATTTCGCGGCCCAGACCGGCCGGGGGGACCTCCACGCACAGGTGGTAGTCGCGGGACTCGTCGCCCCAGGACCCGGTCGGATAGTCCCCGGCGCGCGGCCCGGCCTCGGTGCGGCGGGCGGTCAAGTCCACGACGGCGGGGGCGACTTGCTTGACGTAGCGCAGGGTGGTGCCGACCGGCGTCCACACCCGCAGGGCGACGTCGGCGACCTCCTTGCCCATCGCCGTCTCCATCATCCGGGTGAAGTCGGCGGCCAGGCCCGCCGGATCGGCGACGATGTCGGCGGTGCCGAGGAGCGCCGAGGCGATCCCTGTGACTTCTTTCACTTCCCAGTCGGTGCCCACGCCCCGCGCGTCACAGGTGAACCGCCCGGCGCAGGCGTCGAGGGCGGCGCGCAGCTCCTCCGGCGACTCGTGCTCATTGCGCCCGTCGGTGAGCAGGATGCCGTGCCGCAGGGTGGTGTCCGTGGAGGACAGCAGCCGGTCGGCGAGGCGCAGCCAGGTGCCGATGGCCGTGCCGCCGCCCGAGGAGAGCCGCCGCAGCGCCTGCTTGGCCCGGTGCCGGGTGGTGGGGCTCGCGACGGCGAGGCCGCCGTCGCCGGGGTAGACCTCGGTGGCCACATGGGTGCCGGCGACGACCGCGAAGTGGGTGCCGTCGCGCAGGGTGTCGACGGCGGCGGCCGTGGCGTCCCGGGCGTTGCGCATCTTCGTGGCCGGATAGTCCATGGAGCCCGAGCAGTCGACCATGATCACCACGGCGGCGGAGGGGTGGCCGCCGGAGCCGGCGGGGCTCGGGCCCCCGCCCAGCGTGCCGCCCCCCGTGGCCGTCACCGTGACGACGGCGTTGACCTCGCGGCCGTCCTCGGGCAGGTACTCGTTCTGGTACACGTCCACCGAGAACCGCGGCGCGCTCGGTTTCGCGAAATTGGCCATACGAACTCAAATCCCCCTCCACCGGCCCGCTCACGCGCGTCGGTGCTGTGTACGGGCCGGTCCCCTCCGGCCCGTGGCCCCCGTGGCCCCCGTTCCCTCAGGCCGATCCTGCCCCCTGCGGCGGTGCGGGGAACGGCAGTACGGCCACTGTTACGTTGTCGTGGCCCCCGCCGTCCAGGGCGTGGCCGACCAGGACCCGGGCGCTGTGCAGCGGCCGGGCGGCGGCGTCCGCCGGGATCGTCTCGGCCATCTCCCGCGCCGTCTCGGCGTAGTTCCACAGCCCGTCGGTGCACACCACGACCACACCGGGCCGGTCCGGCTTGAACGACGCGGTGTGCGGGTCCAGTTCATAGGCGTCGGCGCCGAGCCAGCCGGTGATCGCGTGGGCGCGCTCGTCGGCGTACGCCTCGGCCTCGCTCATCAGTCCGGCGGCGACCATCTGCGCGGCCCAGGAGTCGTCCTCGGTCAGCCGGGCGGGCGGCGCGGCGCGGTCGTCCGGCACCCAGTAGGCGCGGCTGTCGCCGACCCAGCCGACCACCAGGAGCCCGGCGGCGACCACGGCGGAGACGAGGGTGCAGGCCGGGGCGTTCTGGTGCGGGTCGTGCTCGCGGGCCGTGTCCGGCTCCCCGGCCAGCGCGTTGACGGCCTCGGCGGCGGCGACGATCGCCTCGTGCATGGCCGCCTGCGGATGGGTGCCGCGCGGCAGGGCGGCGAGCAGGACGTCACCGGCCGCGCGCGCGGCGGCGGCCGACGCCTCGTCGGGGCGGGTCGCCGAGGAGACGCCGTCGCAGACGACGGCGAGCGTGGCGGGGCCGCCGTCGGGCAGCGCGGTGTGGCCGAGGGCGAAGGAGTCCTCGTTGCGGTGGTGGCGCAGTCCGCGGTCGCTGACGGCGGCCACCGGGCCCGACTCCCGCTCCATGTGGTCGCGTTCGCGGGGCTGGGCGTGCCCGCAGTTCTCGCAGTAGCCGTCGCTGTCCACGCGGCCGGCGCGGCAGGCGACACAGGTCGTGGCGGGCTGTGCGGGCGCCTCGGGCCGCTGTTCGGGCTCGGGGGTCTCGTTCGCGGTGCGGGGGTCGGGGGCCTGCAAGGGGTACTCCTCGGGTTCCGCCGGCCGGTCGAGGCGGACGCCGGACGCGGGCTGACCCGCGGGCGCCCCGGGGGTGCCGGGGTGCAGCGGGTGGCCGCCCGAGTCGGTGCCGGGCAGATCGGTCGGCAGATGCGTCTTGGGGGAGGTGGAGTCGGAGCCGGGGGGCTCGGGGGCGGGCCACTCCACGCCGGTCCTGGGGGCCGGGACACCGGAGTCCCGGGAGCCGGGCGCGGGGGAGCCGGTCATGGCCAGTGTGGCGTGGTCCTGGGGCGGGGCGGGCGCCGCCGAGAGGTCGTGACCGCACGCACCACAGAAGAGGTCGTCCGGTTCGACGGGTTCCGCGCAGCTCGGGCACGTGGCCGGTGCGGTCTGCTGGGGCATCTGGGACATCAACTACACCCACGTCCGGGGGCGGTAACGGTTGGCCCGTTCCACCAGTTCGTTCCTCTCCTGGCCGCCGGGGGCCAGCCGGGCCAGCGCCCGGTAGGCGCGCTCCAGGCCGAAGCGCAGGCCCCGCTCGTCCAGTCCGCTGCCCAGCAGCGACTGCCCGCCGGAGGCCGTCCGGGCGGTGTTCCGGTCCCCGGAGAGTATCCAGTCCAGCGCACAGCCGAGCACTTCCGCCGACAGCACCTCGCGCCGCGCCGGGTCGAGCCCGTACGCCTGGAGCGCCTCGACCTGCCCGGCGGCGGCGGTCAGATCCTCCAGGAACGGTACGTCACCCACGGCCGCGGCGCGTCCTCTGAGCCGGGCCCGGACGGCGGCGACCCGGGCGGCCGTGTAGTGGATGGACGACTCCGGCACCGACTCCAGCGTGCGCACCGCACCCTGCCGGTCCCCGGCGGCGAGCCGCACCCGGGCGAGCCCGAACGCCGCGCTCACATAACTGGGATCGGTCGTCCACACCAGGTGGTAGTAGTCGGCCGCGTTGTCCAGCTGGCCCAGCACCTCGGCGCAGGCGCCGAGCGCCAGCTTGGGCGCGGCCTCGCCGGGAAAGGCGTCGTAGACCGCGTCGAAGGCGAGCGCGGCGCCCTCGAAGTCGCCGGTGACCAGCGCCGCCAGGCCCCGGTACCAGACCACCCGCCAGTCCTCGGGCCGCTCCTCGTCCAGCGCGGCGAGCCCGCTCCTGGCGCCGTGGTGGTCCCCGCTCTCCAGCCGCGACCGCACCTGCCGCAGCCGGCTCTCCACGCTCTGCGCGGGCGCCGCCGCCAGCGCCCCGAGCAGCTCACCGGGCGCGGACGCCACGAGGCCCGCCAGGAAACCGGCGTTCGGGTCGCTCGCGTCGACCAGGGGCACGGGCAGCGCGAGGGCGGCGGCGGGGAAGTCGAGCGGCTTGACCAGGGCGGGCGGCGACGGGACCGGCGCGAGGGGGGCGGCCCCTCGCCTCCGCGCCGGGATCTGCCGCGCCCCCAGCCGCGACACATCGCCGTGCAGAGGGGGGAACAACTCCGGGTCCGTGACCCGCACTTCGGGCCCGAACAGGGTCGAAAGGGCGGGCCGTGCCCGGCCGCTCTGGAGGGCCACGACCTCCCGCAGCACCCCCGTCAGCTGCTCCGCCATCTCCTGCGCGGAGCCGAAGCGGCGGGCCGGGTCGGGGTCGGTGGCGCGGACCAGGAGGCGGTAGAAGGACTCGTAGCGGCGGAAGACGTCTATGGTCTCGGGGTCCGGCAGCGAGTCGGCGTAGACGTTGGTGTAGCCCTGGAAGTCGAAGGTCAGCACGGCGAGAGTGCGGCCCACGGTGTACAGGTCGCTCGCCACCGAGGGGCCGACGTCGGCGACCTCGGGGGCCTGGTAGCCGACGGTGCCGTAGATCGCGGACTCGTCGTCGTCCATGCGGCGCACCGCGCCCATGTCGATCAGCTTGAGCTGGTCCTCGGTCTGGATGGCGTTGTCGACCTTGAAGTCGCAGTACAGCAGGTTGCGGCTGTGCAGATGGCCGAGCGCCTCCAGCGCCTCGATGCCGTACGCGCACGCCTGCTCCACCGGCAGCGGATCGCGCCTGCCCTCAAGCGTGCGGCGGGCGTTGGCGATCTCCTTGAGGGACTTGCCGCCGACGTACTCCATGACGATGTAGCCGTCGAGGGAGCCGGTGCGCTGGTCCAGGTGCTCCACGAAGTTGTAGATCCGCACGATGTTGGCGTGCTCGATCTCCGCGAGGAAGCGCCGCTCGGAGATCGCGGCGGCCATCGCGTCCTGGTCCCCGGTGTCCAGCAGGCCCTTGAGGACCACCCAGCGGTCGGAGACGGCCCGGTCCACGGCGAGATAGACCCAGCCGAGGCCGCCGTGCGCGAGACAGCCCGCGACCTCGTACTGGCCGTGCACGATGTCCCCGGCCTTCAGCTTGGGCACGAAGGAGTACGGGTGGCCGCACTTGGTGCAGAACCCCTCGGTACGGCCCGGCCGTTCGCCCCGGGCCCGGCCGACCGGCGCCCCGCAGTCCGAGCGGGAGCAGAACCGTTTGCGTTCGGGTACCTCGGGGTCGTCGAGGACCATGGTGTGCGGGTCGGGCCGCGGCACCTGCGGCACCTCCACCAGGCCCGCGCCGAGCCGGCCGCGCCCCGAGGACCCCGAGGAGGAGCCGGAGCTGCGCACCGACACCGAGCGGGCGGTGGCGGCGGCGCCGGACAGGGACCGCGAGAGCCGCCCGGACACCGAGCGCCGCGATCTGGACGACTGCGAGGAGGTGCGCGCGCTGCGGGCGCTGCCGGAACCCCGGCTCTCGGCGGCGCCCCGGGTCAGCCCGGTGGGCGGCGAGCCGACCATCCCGGTCGGCGACACCACGGGCGCCAGGCCACAGGTGTCGCAGTACAGCTCGCCGCCGCCGACGTCCTCGTACGACCCCTCGCAGCCCGGCCGCTGACAGGCCCGCCCGGCCCCGCTCATCACTGGTCCCCCTTACGGTCCTCGGGCGCGCCGTCCAGCAGTTCGGCCGCCGCCCGCTGATAGCGCAGCACCGCGCCCTCGGCCACCCGCAGATCGCAGGGCGCGCTCCACAGCATCCGCCGGGCGGCGTCGTACCGCTCCACCAGGAACGGGTCCTCGGCCAGGCCGTGCCGGGAGACCTTCGCCTTGTAGGCGTCGAGCCGGCCGCGCAGTTCGGCGCGGACCGCGAGCGGCGCGGTGACCGCGGTCAACTGCTCGCGGGCGCGCAGCAGTTCGTCCTCCGCTCGCTGTTCGAGGGACTCCAGCAGCGGGGACAGCCGGTGCCACTGGGCGCCCCGCCGGTACTCGGCCGCCGTCGCCAGCTGCTCCTGGAGCGCGGTCGGCGGGCCGCTGACCACCGGCACCTCGGTGGCGGCGATCTTCGCCAGCACCTCGCCGCGCGCCGTGCGGGCCTCGGCGAGGGTGCGGTCGGCGCGCGAGAGGACGTCCCGCAGCCGGATCAGCCGGGCCTCCGCGTCCTGGCGCACGGTCAGCACCGCGTCGATCTCCCGGCGCACGTCCTCCAGGGCGCGCGCCTCGCGGTCGTACACCGTGGTGTCCGGGCGGCCGCCGCCGGGCGCCGAACTGCCCCGGGCGGGCACCCAGAAGGCGAGCGGGTCGCGGATCACGTCCGCGCGCAGCCGGGTCAGGGTGCGGGTGATCCGCTCCAGGTCGTCCCCGGCCGGGTGCTCGCCGGGGCGCACGCCGACGGAGTGCGCGAGCTGCCGGGTGCGCTGGAGCTCGGCGGCGAGCAGGTCGATCCGCGCGGGCAGCGCCGACCAGACCGCGTCGGCGGTCACGACCAGGTCCAGGCTGGTCGCGTACAGCTCGTTCATCCGCTCCACCAGCTCGGCCAGCGAGAAGCTCTCGCTGAGCCTGCCGGTGCCGGGCCCGGCGACCGCCACGGAGGTGCCGCGCAGCAGCTCGGTCAGCTCGGCCAGGTCCTCCCGGCTGGACCAGCGGCGCCGGGCGCGGATCTCGCGGGCGCCGCGCAGCGCGGCCGTATAGGCGTCGAAGTACGACCACAGCAGGGTGATCCGGTCCTCCGTGGTCCGCCAGCGCTCCTGGGTGACGCCGGACAGCTCGGCGCCCTCCAGGAGTCTGCGGCCCGCGTGGTCCTGGAGGGCGAGCAGCGAGGTCTCGATGGCCTCGTGCTCCTGGCCGAGCCGCGCCAGCGCACGGTCCACCTCGTCCCGGTCCATCACCGGCCCGGCGGGGTCCGTGACGCCCATCGATCACCTCTCGCTTGCTGTGTGTTCCGGTCGGCCGTGGTTCAACTGGTGCGCAGATACTGCGGTGCGGGCGGCTTGGACGCCGAGGAGTCCTTTCCCAGTGTGGCCGACAGCCATGTGTCGTACGACGCCTGCCAGCCACTCGCGCGGTAGGCGACCAGGACCCGGTTGACCCGGCGCACCAGATCGGAGGCGTCCTTCCGCATCGCCACTCCGTAGTACTCGGTCGTGAACGGCGCGCCCTTGAGCTCCACCGTCGGATCCTGCGCTGCCTGGCTCGCGGCGAGGGCGCCGTCGGTGACCACCGCGTCCACCTCGCCGAGCTGGAGCCGCACCAGGCAGTCCAGCTGGTTGGGCACGGTGGTGGAGAGGTCGGTGGAGGCGGGCAGCGTCCCAACCTTCTTGTCCGCGTCCAGCTTCGCGTACCCCGTCGAACCGGTGGCCGTGCACACCTTCTTGTGCGCCAGCGTGTCGTTGTACCCGGTGATCGTCGACGACTTGGGGGCGAGCACCTGCTGCCCGGTCTTGAAGTACGGCGCGGAGAAAGCGACTTGCCCGAGCCGCTCGCAGGTGATCGTCATCGTGCGCACGACCATGTCCACCCGGCCGTCCTGGATCGCCGAGATGCGCTGGTTGGTCGGTATCGCCTTGAACTGGACCGCGTCCGGGTCGCCGAGGATGTCCTGCGCGATGCGGTGCACCAGGTCGATGTCGAAGCCCTCCAGCTGGGCGCCCTCGGTGTTGGGGTTGCGGTAGCCCCAGCGGTAGCTGTTCTGGTCGACGCCGACGATCAGCTTGCGCCGGGCGCCCTCGCGGGCCTTGATGGCGTCGATGGTCGGGCCGTCCGCGCCGGAGGGGGCGAGGGTCTGCGCCTGCGCCTCGGAGTCCTGGCAGGACCCGGCGCGCGCCTGGCTGCCCTCGGCGAGCTGCTGCCCGGCCCGGTCCGGGGCGGCGTGGTGGTGGTGCGTGATCTGGGTGCACGGCAGCAGCAGGACGAAGGCCAGCGCCAGGGCGCACAGGACCGCCATCGTGCCGACCCCGCCCCAGCCGCGCAGCCGGCTCGCGTCCATCGCCCCGCCCCTTCTCACCGGTACTCCGAAAGCCTGCGGCCGATCCCGGCGAGCGCGCCCGCCGCGCCGAGCACCGCGAGGGCGGCGGCGCCCACGGGCAGCCCGGTCATGGCGTCCCGCCCGCTCGTGGCGGCCCGCTGGAACTCGGCCTGCTCATGGCCTATCGCGCGGGCGAGGTCGCTGTCGACACCGTCGAAGCACTCGCCGGTGGTGCCCTTGGCGCCGATCACCTTGTCCAGCGCCTGCTGGTAGTCGCCGTTCTCGTCCGCGGTGCGGGCCGCGGTGTGGCGCTGCTTCCACAGCGCGGTGCCGGTCTCGGCGGACTTCACGGGCGCGGTGCCGCCGGAGTCGTCGGCGAGCCGCTCCGCCCGGACGAGGCCCTTGCCGAGTACGGTCATGTCCTTGTCGAAGTCGTAGTAGTACGTGTCGTACTGCTTGCCGTCGACCGTGACGGTCTCGGCGCCGCGCGCCACCAGGCTCAGGTTCTCGTTGCCCCGCGCCTTCAGGGAGGCGATGCGGGCGTCGTGCAGGACGGTCAGGGAGCGGATGCCGTGGTCGTAGGAGCCGGTCAGCTCGGAGCGCGCGACGGTGTGTCCCACGGTGAGCCACAGCAGGGCGACGACGGTGGCGCAGCCGGCCGCGACCAGACCGTGGTTCAGGACGCGGTTGGTGCGCAGATAGTCGCGGCGCTGGGCCCAGCCGAGCGCGGCCAGGGTGAGCACGCCGAGCGCGATGGCCGCCCAGGGGTACGGCGTCGCGTCCCCGTAGTCGGCGTCCAGGCGCGCGTTCTCCTTGGTGTAGAGGTCCTCCGCGGCCGGGAGCATCTGGGTCTGCATCTTCTCGTTGGCGTACCGCAGATACGCGCCGCCGACCGGGTAGCCCTGCCGGTTGTAGGTGCGGGCCCGCTCGACGAGGCCCTTGTACTCGGGCAGCAGCCGGTTCAGCCGGGCGATGGTGGCCTCGGAGGCGGAGCCCGGCTCCGCGTTGGCGGCGGCCGTGACCAGACCGGAGGCGGCCGAGCTGATGTCCTTCTCGTACCGGTCGCGGGTCGAGGCGGGCTCCTGGCCGCCCGCGAGGAAGCCGCTGGAGGCGGCGGTGTTGGCGTCCGCCAGCGAGCGGTAGATGTCGGCGGCGCCGGAGCTGAGCGGCTGGCTGCGGTGCAGCACGTCGTCGGCGGCGGCCGCGCGTTCGCTGCTCTGCCAGGCGGTGACCGCGCCGAACACCACGACCAGCAGGGCGAGTACGGCACCGATGACGCGCAGCCGGCCCGGCTCGGTGGTCGCGGGCCCGCAGAAGCGGACCCGGATCATGTCGGACAAGGAGAAGAAGATCACCGCTACCACGAGGGCGGTCACGCCCTGGTCGCGGCGGCCTCGCCGAACATGCTGGCCTCCCCGGTGGGCGGGTGCGGCGCGTGGGGCGATGCGTGGGACGGCGCCGGAGCGGGCGGGCCGGGCTGGGCGGGGATGCCGGGGGCGGCGGACACGGCGGAGCCCGCGATGGGTGGTGCTGCGCTCTGCGGCGGGTGTGTCACTCGACCTCCCCCATGGTCATCCGTACGCAGCCAAGTATCGCCGCACGGACCGACATTCCGCACCGGCCTTCACTGGATCTTGCGCGGAACCCAGTGTGCGCTGCCCCTATACACGCCGGGAGCAGATGTTCGGTTCCTCGGGCCGGGGAGCGCGTCATGCCCTGTCCCGCCACGAGGAAACCGTTTCTCCACAGGGGGCGTTCAGGGCGGATTCACGGCGCTTCCCAGTACCTCCGCGCCCGCTCCTGCGCCCCTACCGCCGCCCCGATCCGGTCCAGTCCGAGCAGGACGGCGCCGAGCACCGGACGCGCGTTGACGACATGCGCGGCGGCCTTGGGGGCGCGGGCCGCGAGCCGGGCGCGGATGCCGTCGTCCAGCCGGTCGTGCCCGGCGGTCAGCACGCTCCCGCCGAGCAGCACCGGCACCTGTTCGTCCAGCAGTTCGAGCCGGGTCAGCGCGACCGTGGCCAGCACCGTCACCTCGTCCGCGAGCCGGTCCACGATCGACCGGGCCACCGGGTCGCCGCCCGCCGCCGTGGCGAACAGCACCGGGGCCAGCTCGCCCCGCCGCTCCGGCGCCAGGTGTTCCAGGTGCAGCGCCTCGATCAGCGCGTACATGGAGGACAGCCCGAAGTGGGCGGGCAGGGAGCGCGCGAGCGCCGTCGGCTCGCCCCGGCCGTCCTCGGCCCGCGCCGCGAACCACAGCGCCTCCTCCGCGAGGCCCCAGCCGCCGCCCCAGTCACCGGAGATCCGGCCGATCGCCGGGAAGCGGGCGGTACGGCCGTCGGGCCGCATCCCCACGCAGTTGATGCCCGCCCCGCAGACCACCGCCACGCCCCGGGGCTCGGCGACGCCCGCGCGCAGGATCGCGAAGGTGTCGTTGCGCACCTCCACCGCGCCGCCCCACCCGCGCGCGTGCAGCGCGGTCGCCAACTGCTCCTCCTCCACCGGCAGATCGGCGTTGGCCAGGCACGCGGAGACATGGCTGACACGGTCAAGGCCCGCGTCCGCCAGCGCCCGGCGCACCGGCTCGGCGAGCGCGTCGAAGGCCGCCGCGACACCGACCGCGGGCGGCCGGAAACCCCCGCCGCGCGCTGTGGCCAGCACCTCGCCCCCGGCACTGACCACGGCCACGTCGGTCTTGCTGTTGCCCGCGTCGATGGCGAGCACGCTCGCGGTGTCGGTCGAGGTCAGGCCCACGCGAGATGCTCCCGGTTGTGTGCGATCAGTCGGTCGGTCAGGGTCTCGGCGTACTCGAACTGGCCGATCAGCGGGTGTGCGAGCAGGGCGCGGAAGACCCGGTCCCGGCCGCCGCGCAGCGCCGCCTCCAGGGCCAGCTCCTCGTACGCCGTCACGTTCGCGATCAGGCCCGCGTACAGCGGGTCCACCTCAGGCACCGGCAGCGGCGCGGGACCGCTCGGGCCGACCGCGGCCTGGACCTCGATCACCGCGTCGTCGGCGAGGAACGGCAGCGTGCCCTTGTTCAGCGTGTTCACCACCTGGTACGGGCTGCCCTCGCCGCGCAGCAGCGCCGCCGCCAGGTCCACCGCGGCCTCGGAGTAGTAGGCCCCGCCCCGCTTGGCGAGCAGCGCCGGCTTCTCGTCCAGGGCCGGATCGGCGTACATCGCCAGCAACTCCCGCTCCATCCGGGCCACTTCCTCGGCCCGCGAGGGCTTGGTGCGCAGCTCCCGTACGACCTCGTCGTGGGCGTAGAAGTAGCGCAGGTAGTACGAGGGGACGACGCCGAGGCGGTCGAGGAGGGCGCGCGGCAGCCGCAGGTCGTCGGCGATGGCGTCGCCGTGCTCGGCGAGCAGCTTGGGCAGCACGTTCTCGCCCTCGGGCCCGCCGAGCCGTACGGCGGTCTCCCAGGTGAGGTGGTTGAGCCCCACGTGCGCGAGGTGCACGTCCTGCGGGATCACCCCGAGGCGGTCGGCGAACTTGCGCTGGAGGCCGATCGCCACGTTGCACAGGCCGACCGCGCGGTGCCCGGCGTGCAGCAGGGCGCGGGTGACGATGCCGACCGGGTTGGTGAAGTCGATGATCCAGGCGCGCGGATTGCTGCGCCGGACCCGCTCGGCGATGTCCAGCACGACCGGTACGGTGCGCAGCGCCTTGGCGAGGCCGCCCGCGCCGGTGGTCTCCTGGCCGATACAGCCGCACTCCAGCGGCCAGGTCTCGTCCCGCTGCCGGGCCGCCTGGCCGCCGACGCGCAGCTGGAGCAGCACCGCGTCGGCGCCGTCGATGCCCGCGTCCAGGTCGGCGGTGGTCACGATCTTCCCGCCGTGCCCCTGCCTGGCGAAGATCCGCCGGGCCAACCCGCCCACCAGTTCCAGGCGTTCGGCGTCCGGGTCCACCAGGACCAGTTCCTCGACGGGCAGGGTGTCCCTGAGCCGGGCGAAGCCGTCGATGAGTTCGGGGGTGTAGGTCGAGCCGCCGCCGACCACGGTGAGTTTCATACAGAGATCAACCCTTCACTCCGGTGAGCGTGACGCCTTCGACGAACGCCTTCTGGGCGAAGAAGAACACGAGGATCACGGGGGCCATGACCAGTACCGTCGCGGCCATGGTGAGGTTCCAGTCGGTGTGGTGCGCGCCCTTGAAGGACTCCAGGCCGTAACTCAGCGTCCAGGCGCCGGGGTTCTCGGAGGCGTAGATCTGCGGGCCGAAGTAGTCGTTCCAGGCGTTGAAGAACTGGAAGAGGGCCACGGCGGCGATGCCGGGCCTCGCCATCGGCAGCACGACCCGGACGAGGGTGCGCAGTTCGCCGCAGCCGTCCACCCGGGCGGCGTCGACGTACTCGTTCGGGATCGTCATCAGGAACTGGCGCAGCAGGAAGATCGAGAACGCGTCGCCGAACGCCATCGGGATGATCAGCGGCCACAGCGTCCCGGACAGGCCCAGCTGCTTCGCCCAGAAGAGGTACATCGGGATGACGACGACCTGCGGGGGCAGCATCATCATCGAGATCACCAGCATCAGGGCCAGATTGCGGCCCCGGAAGCGGAACTTGGCGAGCGCGTACGCCACCGGGATCGAGGACACCACGGTCAGCGCGGTGCCCAGGCCCGCGTAGATCAGGGTGTTGCGCCACCAGGTGAGGAAGCCGGGGGTGTCGAAGACCTTGCGGTAGTTGCCCCACTCCCAGGTGCCCGGGATCAGGTCCCGGCTCAGTGCCTGGCTGTCGCTCATCAGCGAGGTCAGCAGCACGAACACGAAGGGCAGCACGAAGAAGAGCGCGGCGGCGACGCCGAGGGAGTGCACCGCGATCCACCGGAGCAGCTCCTTGCGGCGGGCGGTGCGCCGCGCGGGCGTGGACATCGGCGCCAACTCGGTCGGCGTGGCGAGGACTTGGGTCATGGTCAGTCACCTGCCTGGATCAGGCCGCCCCGGCGCCGCATCAGAAGCGCGGTGAACGCCATGGAGAGGGCGAAGAGTACGAGGGCGACGACGCACGCGGAGCCGTAGTCGAAGCGCTGGAAGCCGAGGTTGTAGACGAGCTGGGGCAGCGTGAGCGTGGACTTGTCCGGGTAGCCGGGCTCGAACTGGGCGCCCGCGCCCTGGATCACCCCGGAGGCGACCTTCCCCGCGACCAGCGGCTCCGTGTAGCACTGCATCGCCTGGATCACGCCGGTGACGACGGCGAACATCACGATGGGGGAGATGTTCGGCAGCGTCACGTACCGGAACCGCTGCCAGGCGGAGGCGCCGTCCAGTTCGGCCGCCTCGTACTGCTCCCTCGGCACGTCGAGCAGCGCGGCCATGAAGATCACCATCAGATCGCCGATGCCCCACAGCGCGAGCAGGGTCAGCGCCGGCTTGGACCAGTCCGGGTCGTTGAACCAGCCGGGCGCCGGGATCCCCGCCTTCTCCAGGAGTGAATTGACCGGCCCGGTACCGGGGTTGAGGAGGAAGGCGAAGGCCATGGTGGCGGCGACCGGCGGGGCGAGGTAGGGCAGGTAGAACAGGGTGCGGAAGACGCCGGTACCCGTCTTGATCTTCGTGATGAGCATCCCGATGCCGAGCCCGAAGGCCACGCGCAGGGTCACCATCACCACGACCAGCCACAGCGTGTTGCGCAGCGCGGGCCAGAACAGCGGGTAGTGCCTGAAGACGTACGTCCAGTTCTTCCCGCCGCTCCAGGTGGGCGGCCGGAAGCCGTCGTAGTGCATGAAGGAGAAGTAGACCGTCGAGATCAGCGGGTACGCGAAGAACACCGCGAAGCCGATCAGCCACGGCGACAGGAAGGCGAACGTGCGCAGCGCCGAGCGGCGGCGCTTGGCGGCCAGGGTGAGCGTGCTCATCGGCTACCTCGCCTGCGCGATGTCCGTGTCGATCTGCGCGGCGGCCTTCTTCAGCCCGGCCGTCAGATCGGTGACCCTGCCGCTCTCGTAGTCGTAGCCCAACTGCTGGAGCGTCACCAGGTACTGGCCGCCGTTGAGGGAGGCGGGCGTGGTGGTGGAGTCGGGGTCGGCGGCGATGTCCAGGAAGGTCCTGAAGCGCGGATCGTACTTCAGCTTGGGGGACTTGAGGGCCGCGAGCGTGGACGGCACATTGTGGATGTCGTTGGCGAAGCCGACCACCGCGTCCGTGTCCGTGCTGATGTACTTCACGAACTCCCAGGCGGCGTTCTGCTTGCGGCTGGTGGCGGCGATGCCGGTGATGGTGCCGGTGATGTAGCCCTTGCCGTACTGGTCCTTCTGGTCGTCCGGTACGGGCAGCGGGGCGACGCCTATCTCGAACGTCGGCTTGGTCTGCTCGGCCATCCCGAGCCGCCACTCGCCGTCCAGCTGCATGGCCACCTGGCCGGTGTGGAAGGGGTGTTTGGCACCCCACTCGTCGCCGAGGGTGGAGCGGAACCTCTCCAGCTTCCGGAATCCGCCGAGTTCGTCCACGAGCCGCTTCTGGAGCGCGAACCCCTGCTTGAACGCCGGGTCCTCGGCGACGTTCGACTTGCCGTCCTTGGTGAAGTACGTCGGCGAGAACTGGCCGAGGTAGTGCTCGGTGGTGGTCTCCCAGCCGTGGTAGTCGGGCATGAACCCGAGCTGCCGGTACGAGTCCCCGGCGGGCACGGTCAGCCGCTTGGCGTCGGCCTCGAACTCGCTCCAGGTCCTGGGGGGTTGCTCGATCCCGGCCTTCGCGAACGCCGTCTTGTTGTAGTACAGCCCGTACGCGTCGCCGAGCAGCGGCACGGTGCAGCGGTCGCCGTCGAACCGGGTGTACTCGTTCATGGCCTTCGGGAAGGTCGTCGCGGGATCGATGCCCGCCTTCTTCAGGAAGGGGTCGAGGTCGATCAGCGCGCCGGAGGAGCAGAACTTGCCCACGTTGTTGGTGGTGAAGGAGGAGATCACGTCCGGGGCGTCGCCGCCGCCCGTGCGCAGCGCCTGGTTGATCTTGTCGTCGGTCATGTTGCCGACGATGTGCACATGGATGTTGGGGTGCGCCTTCTCGAACCCGGCGACCAGCGACCTGACCGCCGCGACCTCGTTCGGCGCGCTCCAGGCGTGCCAGAAGTTGATCGTGGTGTCCTTGGTGGGGTCGTCCGTGGCACCCGCGTCGGACTGCCCGGTGCAGGCGGCGGTCAGCAGCAGGGCGGAGGCGGTGAGGGCGAGGGCGGCTTTGCGGGTGGCTCTGGTGACTCCGGGGGTTGCTGTGGGCATGGCGGATCTCCCAGGACGGTTCGGGTCGGGGTGGGGAGGGCGCGGTGCGGGGGCAATTCGTGGCCCGGGCTTTATTGGGGCCCGGGGCGGTCAGCGCGAGGTGTCGAAGACCTCGTCCCGGGTGGTGGCGAGCGCGGACTCCAACGCGCCGCGCAGCACGGGGTGTTCACGGATGTCGCCGAGGACGAGCCGGGGCCGGGTCGCCGCCAGCTCCTCCAACTCGGCCTGGATCAGGGCGCGCAGCACCTCGCCGCCCGCGGTCAGGGCGGAGCCGCTGAGGACGACGAGTTCGGGGTCGAGGACCGAGACGAGTGCGGCGAGACCGGTGGCGAGACGGGTCGCGTACGCCGTCAGCAGCTCCCGGTGCGGGCCGTCCGCGTGGTCGGCGGCGCGGGCCAGCAGCTCGCGCGCCGCCTCGGTGTACGGCCCCGGCGGCACGTCCGGGACGCCGAGTTCACGGGCCAGCTTCGGCAGCTCCTGGGCACCGGCCAGCTCCTGGTAGCCGCCGCTGTTGGCCCGGGTCACCTGGCGCACCAGGGGCGTGCCCGGCACCGGCAGGAAGCCGACCTCACCGGCGCCGCCGGTCCAGCCGCGGTGCAGCCGGCCGCCGAGGACGAGGGCGGCGCCGAGGCCCTCCTCGTTCCACAGCAGCACGAAGTCCCCGTGGCCGCGGGCGGCGCCGAGGCGCTGTTCGGCGACGGCGACGAGATTGACGTCGTTCTCGTACTCGACCGGCATCGGCAGCGCGGCGGCGAGTTCGTCGAGCAGCGCGGGGGAGTGCCAGCCGGGCAGGTGCGAGGCGTAGCGCAGCCGCCCGGTGTTCGGGTCGAACGCGCCGGGCGTGCCGATGACGACCCGGTGCAGCTCGCCGCGCGCCAGCCCGGCCGCCTTCACGGCGCCGTCGAGGGCGTCGGTGACCTGTCGTACGACGGACTGCGCGGGCTTTCTGCCGGGGGTGGGCAGCTCGTACTCGCCGACCGTGCGGCCGGTGATGTCGGCGACGGCGGCGCGGATGCGGTCGGGTGCGACATCGAGCCCGGCGGCGTAGGCGGCACCGGGGTGCACCGCGTACAGCTGGGCGCTGGGCCCCGGCCGGCCCTCGCTGGTCCCGGTGACCCTGACCAGCCCCGCGGCCTCAAGGCGGGCCAGCAGCTGGGAGGCGGTGGGCTTGGACAGCCCCGTCAGATTCCCGATCCGGGTCCGGGACAGCGGCCCGTGCTCCAGCAGCAGATCCAGCGCGGCACGATCATTCATCGCCCGCAGCACGCGCGGAGTCCCCGGCGTACCGGCCGTTCCTGCCATGGGTCCCGACACCTGCCTCACTGTTAGGAAACTTTCCTATTGTGGCCGAACGTAAGCCCGGCGGGGAGGGGGCGTCAATACGCGGGAGCTGAGAGGCAACGGAGTCGTTACCTCTCAGGCCCGGTCGTGGAGCAAGTGGTGGTGTCGAGGGTGGGATACGGCGCAGGCAGGGGGAGGGGGTCGCCGAGGTCGACCTTGGTGTCGTGCTCGTAGTAGGCGTCGGCGGGGTCGTCGCCGGGCAGGGCCGGGTTTGTGTAGCAGTGGGCGGTCTTGGAACGGCGGTCGATGAGGACGTAGACGGGGATGCCGGCGGCGGAGTAGGCGTGGAGTTTGGGGCCGGTGTCGATTTCGTGGTCGGTGGAGGTGACCTCGCCGACCAGGTCGAGCATGTCGCTGGGGTACCAGCCCGGATATGCCGCGTAGTGGGCCTCGTCGGCGCTGGTCGCCTTTCGGCTCCGGACGTGGATGTCGGGGACGAGCAGCCCGGCCGTGCTCCCGGTCCGGCCGGTGAACCGGTACCCGTTGCCCGTGCCGACGCCCGGGACCGCCGCCGACCGGAACTGGAGAAGCAGGCTCATGACCGCGCTGCCGTGCCCGTGATCGGGCGGCGACTGCGGCAGGTAGGCGCGGCCTTCGAGGAACTCGGGGCGTACGGGCATGGGTGACACCGCCTCGTACGCCGCCAGCAGGCGGTCCGGCTCCAGCTGAGCCATGAGGTCCGGAACGGCATCACCGGTACTGTCCATGGACAGCACCGTGGGGCACCCCGAACGCCACCGCGCCGGAATGCCCCACCCCTTCACTCGAACGAGCGTGCTGAACCGTTCCCCTACTTCCTCTACTTCCTCGGCGGAACCGTCCGCTGTGTCGTGATCGGGGTCGTCGCCATCGACTGCGGGGAGTCGGAGTTGGAGAAGGCGGAGGGGGCGGCGACCGCGGCGGTCGGGTCGGGGAGGTCTTCCGCGTCCTCGATCGCCGTCGCGCCGCCCACGATGCGGATGTGCGCCGCGTCGAAGGCGCGCTTGATGCGCCAGCGCAGCTCGCGTTCGACGGTGACGGACTTGCCGGGCATGGTCTTGGCGGAGACGCGGACCACCATGGAGTCGATGAGCACGGAGTCCAGGCCGAGGACCTCGATCGGGCCCCACAGCAGCTCGTTCCAGGGCTCTTCCTTGCTCGTCTTCTCGGCGACCTCGTCCAGCGTCGCCTTGACCTTGTCCAGGTCCTCGCTCGCCCGCACGGTCACGTCGACCCCGGCCGTCGCCCAGCCCTGGGACAGGTTGCCGATCCGCTTGACCTCGCCGTTGCGGACGTACCAGATCTCGCCCTCGGCGCCGCGCAGCTTCGTCACGCGCAGCCCGACCTCGATCACCTCGCCGGTGGCCACGCCCGCGTCGATCACGTCGCCGACGCCGTACTGGTCCTCCAGGATCATGAACACGCCGGACAGGAAGTCCGTGACGAGGTTCCGCGCGCCGAAACCGATCGCGACACCGGCGACACCGGCGGACGCCAGCAGCGGGGCCAGGTTGATCTTGAAGGTGGACAGCACCATCAGCGCCGCCGTACCGAGGATCAGGAAGCTCGCCACCGAGCGCAGCACGGACCCGATCGCCGCCGACCGCTGCCGCCGCCGCTCCGCGTTGACCAGCAGCCCGCCCAGCGCGGTGCCGTCCACGGCCTGCGCGGTCCGGGCCATCCGCTCTATCAGCTTGGTGATCGCCCGCCGCACCACCGAACGCAGCGCGACCGCCACCACGATGATCAGCAGGATCTGGAGTCCCATGGCGAGCCACGTCGACCAGTTCTGCTCGACCCAGCTCGCCGCGTTCGTCGCGCTCTCCTGGGCGTCCTGGAGCGACGGCACCGCGGGCGCCGTGCCCGACGGGGACGGCGACGGGGACGAAGACGCACCGGCGGCCATCAGGGCCACGGGCAAGGACGACACGGCAGGTACCTCCAGGTGCTGCACGGTCCGTACCGGTGGGGCGGGCAGGGTCTGCGAGGTCACGAAAAGATCACCGGACGGCCAGCACCACCACACTAACGGGGCATTGTGGGTGTCCTGTGCGGTTCCGCCAAGGAGGGGCGCAGGAGAGACACGGCTCACCCTGGCTTGAACAGGCCGTGATCCTGGGGATGTATCACCTGTGGTCGAAAACACTCCCAGCCCGTTACCGGGACATGGTGGCGCCGCCACCAGGCATGAGGGGAGACTGGCTGCAGATCGTCCCGGCGCGAGCCACGCGCCGCCGACGCCCAAGGAGGCACCCGTGCCGCATGTCCTGGTCCTCAACGCGTCGTACGAGCCGCTCGGCGTCGTACCGCTCCGCCGCGCGCTCATCCTCGTCCTGGAGAACAAGGCCGTCTCCCTGGAGGAATCCGGCGCCTTCATGCACAGCGCGACCGTCACACTCCCCGCACCCAGCGTGGTCCGGCTCAAGCGATTCGTCCGGGTTCCCTACCGCGGGCCCGTTCCGCTCACCCGCCGTGCGCTCTTCGCACGCGACGGGGGCCGGTGCATGTACTGCGGTGGCGTCGCAACCAGCGTCGACCACGTCATCCCGCGCAGCCGCGGGGGCAAGCACGTCTGGGACAACGTGGTGGCCTCCTGCCGCCGCTGCAACCACGTGAAGGCCGACCGCCACCTCGTCGAACTGGGCTGGCGCCTGCACCACAAACCGGCCCCGCCCACCGGTCTGGCCTGGCGCATCATCGGCACCGGCCATAGGGACCCGCGCTGGCTGCCCTACCTACAGCCGTACGGCGCGGACGACGCCATGGCCCGGATCGACGGCATCTCAGCCTGACGATCCGGGCCTCCGCGCGTCCGCCCCGCGCCCCGGCCTCCTCGGACGGGGACGCGGGGCGCGGGGGCGTGCCCGCCCTTCGGTCGTATCGGCCGGCGCTGCCCCTGTCGCGTTGCGCTGCGTGACGTCACGCTCATCACTTGACGATCACGGTCCGGTGTGCGCTCCTTGTGACCATCTGTTGCTCTTACCAAACCCTTACGTTCAGTGCCTTTGCGGCGGTATCACGGCTGTGATGCGGGCGAGAAAGTGAAAGAAGTCAGTGAGAGAGCCGATGGCTGACATCGCCGGGGCCGCCCTCCGGTCGGGGGTGCCGCTGGGTGCCCGCACCGCCGTGAAGCGCCTGCCGCTGGACGCCGGTACCCCCCACGTCGCTGACGTCTGGATCAGCGGCGACCTCGGGTTCGTCCTCCTTCTGCACCGCAGGGGCGACGGCCTCATGGCCGAAGAGCTGTACTACTCCTCGCGTGGGGAAGACGGCGTCTGGGAGTGCCCGGAACATCTCAGCGGGGGCTTCGTGGGCGTGGAGACGGCGGACCCCTCCGCCGTCGAGTGCGCGCTCGCCGGGGCGCCGATGTCCGTGGTCGCTGAATCCGGGTCCCTGGTGTACGCGAGACCCGGCCCCAAGAGCGACGGAGAGGAGTTCGTACACGTGTGGGAGCTCCTGGTGAGCGGTGCGGCGGACCTCATCGAGATCGAGCGCTTTTCACCGGCCCTCCCCGAGGCCTCGGCGCTCTCCAGGCGGGATCTGACCGGCCCCTTGGTCCTCCTCGTCCTGCTGCCTGGCGAACGCGCGCGCGTTCAGGCCGTGCGAAGAGGGAATTCATCGCTCACCCGGCTCGGTGCCCCACTGGAACTCCGTCACCCGGAGCAGTGACCGGCGTGAGCCTGAGGCTCCACTGAGCCCAGACCGTCTTGCCGACGCCGACCCGTGGCGCCACGCCCCAGTCGTCCGCCAGTGCCTGGACCAGCAGCAGACCCCGCCCGAACTGCTGGTCGCCGGTCACCGCGCGAAGGGTCGGCCGGCGCTCGCCGCGAGGGTCGCTGACCTCGACGCGGAGCGTGGCGGCCGTGGTGAGGACCCGCAGCCGGATGAGCCGGCCGCGCAGGCTGCCGTGCAGCAGGGCGTTGGTCATCAGCTCGCTGACGACGAGGGCGACGTCGTCGGCGAGCGCCGCGTACCCCCACGCGCCGACCAGGCGCACGGTGCGGTGCCGGGCCAGGGTGACGCTGCGGGGGAGGGGGGTGTAGTCGAGCTGGTCCTCGTGGACGAGGGGGATGGGGGAGGGGGTGGCGTCGGGCATGGGGAGCCTCCGGTGAATTCGCTGAGTGAGCGACCGGAGGCTGACGGTAGCGAGGCTTGAGTTATGGATGCAATGTCTGCGGAGATAATTGTCCCCAACGAGTGACGTGCCGTCAGGATGCGACAGACTGGGGCCGTGACTCGTACCTCATCCCTGGGTAACCGAACGTCAACTGTCCTGGGCCGCAGGCTCGGTGGAGAACTGCTGCGGCTGCGGGACGCGGCGGGCAAGACCCAACGGCAGGCCGCCGAGGCGATCAACGCGACGAACTCGAAGATCGTGAAGATGGAACAGGGCTGGGTCCCGATGCGGGACCCGGACATCCGCGTGCTCTGCGAGTGCTATGGGCTCGACGATCCCGAAGCGGTGGGCCGGCTGCTGGACCTGGCAAGACTGGACCGCGAACGCCGTAAGGCCAAGGGCTGGTGGCAGGACTCGCCCCACCCTGGCGCGCTCACGGAGTACATCGCACTGGAGGCTGCCGCCAGTCGAGTGCGCACATGGCAACTCTCCCTGGTCCCCGGTCTGTTCCAGACTGCCGAGTACGCCCGTGCGCTCGCGGTCAGCGAAGGCGCGGGCGTCTGGGAGGACCCGGACGAGATCGAGCGCCTGGTGGAGATTCGCATGCGCCGTCAGCAACGGCTGCACGACGAGCGCCCACTTGAGGTGTACGCCATCGTCTGGGAGGCGGCACTGCGGCAGTTGATCGGCGGTCCCGGCGTCATGCGCGCCCAGCTGGAGCACCTGCTGAAGGTGGCCGAACTGCCCAACGTCCGCTTGCAGGTATTGCCGTTCCACGCGGGCGGACACCCGTGTCTCACCGCTTCGTTTACCATCATCTCGTTCGCTGAGAGTGAGGCGGTGGACGTCGTTCACGCGGACACCAACACGTCCACGGTGTGGGCGGAGAACAAGTCCGACAGCACGGCGTACGACGCCTTCTTCGAGCGCACGGCCCGGCTCAGCCGCGCCCAGCGTGATTCGGCCCAGCTGATCGACACCATTCGCCAGGAGATCTGACCTCATGCCCGAGTTCGACTTCGTGAAGTCCAGCTACAGCAACACCGGGGGCGAGTGCGTCGAAGTCGCCCGCAACGTCCCCGACGTCGTCGCCGTCCGCGACTCCAAGACCCCCGACGGGCCGCTGCTCCGTCTCGACCCCCGTGCCTGGACGGAGTTCACCGTTTCGCTCGGCTGACGGCACGGTCCCGGGAGCCCCCCGCGCCCCCGGGACCGGGCGGCGTCACGCGTACCGCAGCTCCCCCGGCCGTGCCGAGCGGTGCAGCAGGGGCAGGGTGGTGGCCGCCGAGGCCAGGCAGCAGGCGTAGACGAGGACCGGCGCCAGCAGGGCGGCGTACGGCACGGTGACGGTGCCGCCGGTCAGCGTGGCGTACCCGGTGCCGATCAGCATGCCTCCGGCGCCCGCCAGGACCAGCGCGGGCAGCAGCGGCAGGGCGGTCTCCAGGAGCAGGGCCCGGCCGAGCACCGCCCGCGGCACCCCGGCGGCGACCTGCGCGGCCAGCCCCCGACGGCGGCTCGCCAGGGACTCGGCGGTCGCCACGGCGAGCCCGCACAGGGTGATCGCGAGGGCGACCAGGATCGCGGCGCCGGTCAGGTCGATGCCCGTGGTGTAGAAGGACATCGGCATGCCGAGCCCATGGTCCCGGCGCATCCGGTGCAGATCGGCGAGGAGCGTCTGCCGCACGCCCGCGAAGCCGGTGCCGACCACCGTGACCAGCAGGACCGCCGCGTGGGTGCGGGCCGCGGCCCATGGATCGTCGCGCAGCCGCTCCGCCGCGATCAGCGCCGCCGCGGTCCGGGCCCGGCGCGCCACCAGCCGCCCGCGGCCGCACCCGGCGCACCCGGCCGAGCGGCGAGGCCACCAGTCGGCGCAGCGCCAGCACGGCCACCGCCGTGCCCACCACCGGCACCCCGAGCGCGATCAGCGCGAGGCCGGCCCAGGCCGCCGGTTCCGGGCTGCTCCACAGGCGCAGTACGGCCGTGACGGCGGCGACGGTGGCGAGCAGCGAGCCCAGCAGACAGGCCGGACCGGTCTCCAGCGCGGCGATCCGGCGCACCTGGGCCGGGGTGGCACCGGCCAGCCGCAGCCCGGCCAGCCGCCGATCGCGGTGCACGGCACCGATCCGGGCGCACTGCCCGAGGAAGCCCAGCACCGGCACCAGCAGCAGGAGAAGGGCCAGGACGACCCCCGAGCGCTCGCCCGGCCGGTCCAGCAGACCGTCGCCGACGGAGACGCGGTACTGCCCCCGCAGCGCGGCCAAAGCCACCGCGGCCTGGGCGAATCCCGTCGCCAGCGCGGACCCGGCCGCGGTCAGCCCGGCCCGCCACCACTCCCGCCGGTCCGCGCCCCGGCCGAGCCACCAGGCCAGCCGTGCCTCCGTCCACACGCTCACGCCGCCACCTCCGCGGGGAGCACGAGACCGTCGCTCAGCCGCACCTCGCGGTCCGCGTACGCCGCGACCTGCGCGTCGTGCGTGATCAGCAGGACCGCCGTACCCGCCGCGCGGGCCGTACGCACCAGCGCCGTCATCACCCGCTCGCCCGCCAGCGAGTCCAGGGCGCCCGTCGGCTCGTCCGCGAAGACCACCTTCGGACCGGTCACCAGTGCCCGCGCCAGCGCCACCCGCTGCGCCTGTCCGCCGCTGAGCTGACCGGGCCGCAGTTCTTCCTGCTCCCGCACCCCGAACCGCTCCAGCCACTCGCCCGCCCGCCGCCGGGCCTCGGCGCGGGAGGTTCCGGCCAGCAGCAGCGGCAGCCCCACGTTGTCCGCGGCCGTCAGCTCCGGGATCAGCTGCCCGAACTGGAAGACCACCCCGAACTCGGTACGGCGCAGCTCGGTCAGCCGCCGCTCCGGCAGCCGGTCGAGCCGCTGCCCGGCGTACGACACCGAGCCCTCGTCCGGTCGTACGATCCCCGCCAGCACATGCAGCAGTGTGGACTTCCCGCTGCCGCTGGCCCCCGTCACGGCCAGGATCTCGCCCGCGGCCAGCGCGATCGAGGCGCCGCGCAGCGCCGGTGTCCTGCCGTGCGCCTTGACCAGATCCAGGCCCGCCAGCAACGGCTCCGCGCCGCTCATCAGGTCCCCCCTGTGCTTCATCAGGTCCCCCCTGTGCTTCATGTCGTCTCGACCTCCGAGGTCAATGTGGTCAGCCGGGCCCCCGTGGTGGTCATCCAGCGCAGGTCGGCGTCGAGGTGGTTCAGGGCGTAGTCCGCCGAGAGCACGGTCGCCAGATCGGCGCCCGGGCCCGTCTTCACCGCCGTCAGCTCCCGCATCCGTGCCTTGTGCGCGGCCTGCTGGGCGCGCAGATAGGCGGCCGGATCACCGCCGGCCAGGATGGAGACGACGACCTTGGCGAAGATCTCGTTCGCCACGAACGGCGCGGGCGGGGCGATCTCACCGGCCCAGCGGGCCAGCTCGCGTGCGCCGGCGGCCGTCGAGCGGTACAGGGTGCGCTCGGGACCGCCGTCCGCGTCCGTCCCCTCGATCTTCGCGAGACCGTCCCTGACCAGGCGTTGCAGCGTTGTGTAGACCTGCCCGTAGGCCAGCGGGCGCGCCTGCGGGAAGCGTTCGTCGTGGCGGCGCTTGAGGTCGTAGCCATGGCTCGGCCCCGCCTCCAGCAGGCCCAGGAGGATGTGCCGGGTGCTCATGGCGGATCAGTATGCACCAGGTACATGTACTGAGTGAATAGTGAGTGCGGCGGCGTTCTCGGGGTAGGGCTGCGATGACCCCCGAAGACCCCACGACGAGGAGGCCCCCGTGCCCGCACCGGCCCGCACCCCGATCCCGGCCCAGTGGAAACACGGCCGCGCCCACGGCGCGCGCAAACCCTTGGCGGAGACGTCCGCCGAGACCATCGAGTCGATCGAGTCGACCGAGACCGGAGAGATCAGGCTGTACGCGTTCAACGCGGAGGCCGCCGCCACCACGGCGCCGCTCACCAGCGAGCCGCCGCTGCCCGCCGCCGAGCCCCTGACCAGCGAGCCGCCGCTCGCCGACACCAGCACCCTCACCAGCGAGTCGGACGCCTACGCGGCGGGGTCGTAGATGACGGGGACGCGCGCGGACGAGCTGTCACGGCTCGCCGAGCTGCACGGGGTCGCCGTCTCCTACCGCCCCGCCCCGGACCGTACGGTCACCGTCCCCACCTCCGCCGTCGTCGCCGCGCTGGGCGCCCTCGGCGTCGACGCCACCACCCCCGAAGCGGTCCGCGCCGCGCTCGCCGACCGGGAACGCGCGCTGGGCGAGCGCCTGCTGCCGCCGACCGTCGTGCACTGGGCCGGTGACACCCATGACCCCGCCGCCCTCACCGCCCTGCCGCCCGGCACCCGGGTGCGGATCGAGACGGAGGAGGGCGAGGAGTCGTACCGCGCGAGCGAACCCCTCGTCGCCGGGCTGCCCCTCGGCGTCCACCGGATCACCGCCACCGCCCCCGACGGCCGCACCGCTCACGCCCACCTCGTCGTCGCCCCCGACCGGCTGCCCGCGCCGCCCGGACGCTCCTACGGACTCCTCGTCCAGCTGTACTCCCTGCTCTCCCGCCGCTCCTGGGGCATGGGCGACCTCGGAGACCTCGCCGAGCTGGCCGGCTGGGCCTCGAACGTCGCCGGAGCCGGGTTCGTGCAGGTCAACCCGCTGCACTCGGCCGTGCCCGGCGCGCCCACCGACCCCTCGCCGTACCGGCCCTCCTCCCGGCGCTTCCCCGACCCCGTGCATCTGCGGGTCGAGGACGTACCCGAGTACGCGTACGCCGAGGACCGCGAGCGGCTCGCCGGGCTGCTGGAGCGGGCCGCGCGGCTGCGGGCCGCCGTCCTCGACAAGGGCGCCCTGATCGACCGGGACGCGGTGTGGGAACTCAAGCGCGAGGCGCTGGAGACGGTCCTCGCCGTCCCCCTCGGACCCGGCCGACGCGCCGCCTACGACGCCTTCCGCGCCGCCCACGGCCGGGCCCTCGACGACCACGCCACGTACTACGCCCTCGCCGAGACCCACGGCCCCGACTGGACCACCTGGCCCGACGGCCTGCGCGACCCCCGCTCCGAAGCGACCGCCCGCGCCCGCGCCGAACGCGCCGACCGCGTCGCCTTCCACACCCGCCTCGCCTGGCTCACCGACGGACAGCTGCGGGCCGCGCAGCGCACCGCCCGGGAGGCCGGGATGCCGGTCGGGATCGTGCACGACCTCGCCGTCGGCGTGCACCCCGAGGGCGCCGACTCCTGGGCCCAGCAGGACGTCTTCGCCGCCGGTACGTCGGTCGGCGCGCCCCCGGACGCCTTCAACGCGCGCGGCCAGGACTGGGGCCTGCCGCCCTGGCGCCCCGACCGCCTCGCCGCCTGCGGCTACGCCCCCTTCCGCGACCTCCTGCGCGCCCTGTTCCGCTATGCGGGCGCCCTGCGCATCGACCACGTCATGGGCCTGTTCCGGCTCTGGTGGATCCCCCAGGGCAGCCCGCCCACCGAGGGCACGTACGTCCATTACGACGCCGAGGCCATGCTCGCCGTCCTCGCCCTGGAGGCCGGGCGCGCCGGATCCGTCGTCATCGGCGAGGACCTCGGCACCGTGGAGCCGGGCGTCCGCGAGACCCTGCAACGGCGCGGTGTGCTCGGCACCTCCGTGCTCTGGTTCGAGCGCGACTGGACCGGCGACGGCCGCCCGCTGCCCCCCGAACGCTGGCGCGCCGACTGCCTCGCCACCGCCACCACCCACGATCTGCCGCCCACCGCCGCCCGCCTCAGCGGCGACCACGTCGAACTGCGCGACCGGCTCGGCCTGCTCACCCGCCCCGCCGCCGAGGAACGCGCCGAGGCCGTCGCCGACGCCGCCGAGTGGCTCGCCCTGCTGGGCAGCCTCGACCTGGTGGACAGCACGGCCACCGGGCCGCCCGGCACCGACGAGGAGGCGGAGGTCCGAGCCGTCCACCGGTTCCTGCTGCGCACCCCGGCCCGGCTGATCGGCGTCTGGCTCCCGGACGGCGTGGGCGACCGCCGCCCGCAGAATCTGCCGGGCACCTGCGCCGAATACCCCAACTGGCGGTTGCCGATCGCGGACCGCGAGGGCAGGGCGGTGCCGCTGGAGGAATTGACGGCCGCCCCGCGACTGCGCGCGCTCCTGGAGGTGTTCGCCCAGCTCAGGGGCGGTTGAGGGGGCGCTACGGGACCCCGGGCGCGCGTCCTTCCGGGTGATTCGCTAACTTGAGATCGTGGACAAGAAGAACGCCCTGCGCGCCGGCACCCTGGGCGCCGGTACGACGCTGATGATGCTGCTCATGTCGTCCCCTGCGCTCGCGCTGATCCGCGACGACGGCGACGACCCCGGTCCGGGCCTGAGCGTCGTCCAGACGCTGGGTCTGTACGTGCTGCTCCCGCTGGTCCTCTTCGGGGTCATCGCCGGTCTGGTGATGGCGCTGGACAAGTCCCGCGGCAAGGGCAAGACCCCCTCGTCCAACATCAACGTCAAGCCCGACGCCCAGACCAAGGTCTGATCGCCGGTTCATCGGTTCTTACGCCGGGGGCGCCTGTCCTCCCGTCGGTACGTGTCCCTCGCGTACCCGGGTGAGGTCGGCGCCCTCGGCGTTTTCGCGGCGGTGCGCGCCACGGCTTCCTACGGGCCCTGCGGCTTTCTACGACTCCCGCGGTGCCGACCGGCTGCGGCTGAAGGCGGCCGGGAGCAGCTCGGCGACGGGCAGCCGGGTCAGCCGCCGCCCCTCGGGCCGGACCAGGACGTCGATGCCGGGGAAGTAGTCGATCAGCACCTGCCGGCAGCGGCCGCAGGGCGGGATCACCGCCATGTCGCGCGAGCGCACGGCGACGATCGCGGTCAGCTCGTACGACCCCTGCCCGGCGGCGGCGCCGATCACGACCAGCTCGGCGCAGGGGCCGCCGGTGAAGTGGTAGACGTTCACGGCCGTGACGATCTGGCCGTCGCCGGTGCGCGCGGCCGCCGCCACGGTGTGCAGGTCGGGGCGCGCGTACTCCTCGGCGACACGGCGGGCGGCGGCGACGAGGGCCATGTCGTCAGGGGTGATGGTGTCCACGGCCGTCACGGGTTCGGCGCGATCAGATAGCGCTGCACCGTCGGGCCCATCCAGGCCACCAGTTCCTCCCTGGTCAGCGCCTGCGCGGCGGGCATCCGGAGGACGTGCCGGGTGAGCGCCAGGCCGAGGAGCTGGGCGGCGCACAGGGCGGCGCGGGCCGGGACCTGCTCGGGGTCGGGGCACACCTGCCGGGCCACCGGGAGCAGCTGGTCGCGGAAGACGCCCTGCATCCGCTCGGCACCGGCCTGGTTGGTGACGCCGACCCGCATCATGGCCCGCAGATGCTCGTTCCCCTCCCACAGGTCGAGGAAGTGGCCCACCAGAGCGCGGCCGGCGTCTTCCCGCGGTACGGACGTCAGGTCGGGCAGCCGCAGATCGACGTCGATGGCCGCGGCGAACAGTCCCTCCTTGCTGCCGAAGTAGCGCATCACCATCGACGGGTCGATCCCCGCGTCCTTGGCGATGGCGCGGATGGTGGCCCGGTCGTAGCCGTCGGCGGCGAAGCGTTCGCGGGCGGCGGTGAGGATGGCGGTGCGGGTGGTGTCGGAGCGGCGGGGCGGGGGTGGGTGCTTTTCGGTCATGACAACGAGCGTAGGCCAACATACGTAGGCCAACAAGTGTGGGCCAACAAGTGTTGACCCGTCCCGGTCCCGCGCGTACCGTTGTCAACGGACGTTGGCCAACAGTTGTTGACCAACGGATGTTGGCCGACAGGCGTTGGCCAACGAGCGTTGACCCACGGGCGTTGGCACCCACAGGAGGCCACCATGACCGGCAGCAACGGACATCCCACCGGCAGCACCGACCACACAGACACAACCGGCACCACCAGCACCACCGACCCCACCCGCGTCATCGTCGTCGGCTCCGGCCCCACCGGCCTCCTCCTCGCCGGTGATCTCGCCACCGCCGGCATCCCGGTCACCGTGCTGGAGAAGCGCCCCCAGAAGATCAGCAACCTCTCCCGCGCCTTCGCCCTGCACGCCCGCACCCTCGAACAGCTCGACGCCCGCGGCCTCGCCGACGAACTGGAGGCCACCGGCCGCACCCTCGACCGGCTCCGCCTCTTCGGCCGCCTCTCCATCGACCTCACCGACCTGCCCTCCCGCTTCAACCACCTCCTCGTCCTCCCGCAGTACGAGGTCGAGAAGGCGCTGGCGCGGCGGGCCGTCGAGGCGGGGGCGGAGTTCCGGTACGACACCGAGATGGCCGGGCTCGTCCAGGACGCGGACGGGGTGACGGTCGAGACGCGCGGCCCGGAAGGCCGTACGGAATCGCTGCGGGCCGCGTACGTCGTCGGCGCGGACGGCATGCGCAGCGCGGTGCGGGGCGCGATCGGGCTGCCGTTCCCCGGGAAGTCGGTGCTCCGGTCCGTCGTACTGGCCGATGTGAGGCTGGCCGAACAGCCGGACGAGCTGCTCACGGTCAACGCGGTGGGTGACGCGTTCGCGTTCCTCGCGCCGTTCGGGGACGGATACCACCGGGTGATCGGCTGGCACCGCGGCCGCGATGTGCCCGACACCGAGCCGCTGGACCTGGCCGAGATCAAGGAGATCACCCGGCTCGCGCTCGGCCGTGACTACGGGATGCACGACGCCCGCTGGATGTCCCGGTTCCACAGCGACGAGCGGCAGGCACCGGCGTACCGGGTCGGGCGGGTGTTCCTCGCCGGGGACGCCGCGCATGTGCACACCCCGGCCGGGGGGCAGGGCATGAACACCGGCCTCCAGGACGCGGCCAACCTCAGCTGGAAGCTGGTCTCCGTCCTCGCCGGGCACGCGGACCCGGCCCTGCTCGACACCTACCAGTCCGAACGGCACCCCGTCGGCAAGGCGGTCCTGCGCAGCAGCGGCGGGCTGGTGCGGCTGGCGATGGTCAAGCGCCCCTGGACCCGGGCCGCCCGCGCCGCGCTCACCGGGCTCGTGAGCCACGTCGGCCCCGCCCGCCGCAAGGCCACCGCCCAGGTCACCGGCATCGGCTACCGCTACCCCGCGCCCCGCGGCACCCACCCGCTCACCGGCACCCGCGTCCCCGACGTCCGTCTCGCCGACGGCACCCGCCTCTACGAGGCCCTGCGCGACGGCCACTTCGTCCTGATCACCCCGGCCCACGAGCCCTTCTCCCATGAGCTGCCGCCCCACCCCGACCGTCTGACCACGGCCCACTGGGCGAGCGCCCGCCGTACCACCCTCCTGGTCCGCCCCGACGGCTACGCGGCCTGGGCCTCGGACGGCACTCCCGCCCCGGGTGACCTGCGGTCCGTCCTGACCGCCCACCTGGGCCCCGCCCCCGCCCGCCAACTCCACTGAAAAGGGCGCCGCTTACACTCCCCCCGTGGCATTCCTGAGCACCCCGCACCACTGCTTCCTCTGACCGGAGGACGACGAGGGCGACGCCGTATGGCATCGCCCTCCTCGGTGTGCCCGGCGGCATGAACCCCGGGCACCGTCCCCTCCCGTCGGTCCGCCAGGAGTGCCTTTCCCATGTCTCCTCTGTCTCCCGTGCCCGCGTCGTTTCCGCGCGCTCTCGTCCCCTTCCTCGACCTGCTGCGCTGCCCCACCTGTGGCGCACCCCGCCTGAGCCCCGCCCCCGGCGCCCTGCGCTGCCCGGCCGGGCACACCTTCGACCTCGCCCGGCCCGGTTACGCCGCCTTCCTCACCGGCGCCCGCGCGACCAGCGGCGACGACGCGCCCATGGTCCGCGCCAGGGAGCGCTTCCTGGCCACCGGCGGATACGCGCCGCTGCGGCGGGCCGTGGCCCGGCTGGCCGCCGGGACGCGGCCGCACCCGGCCACGGTCGTGGACGCGGGCTGCGGCACCGGCTACTACCTCGCCGGTGTCCTCGACCGGCTGCCCGGCGCCCGCGGTCTCGGCCTGGACTCCTCCGCGCGCGCCCTGCGTTCGGCCGCGCGGGCCCACGACCGGGCCGCCGCGGTGAGCTGGGACCTCTTCCGCCCGCTCCCGCTGGCCGACGGCGCCGCCGATGTCGTCCTGGACGTGTTCGCCCCGCGCAACCCGGCCGAGTTCCACCGCGTGCTGCGCCCGCACGGCCGCCTGATCGTCGTCCGCCCCACCCCCCGGCACCTCGCGGAACTGCGCGACCGGCTGCCCGGGATGGTCGCCGTCGACCCGGACAAGGAGCGGCGGCTGCACCGCGCGCTGGACCCCTGCTTCGAGGACGGCGGCACCGAACGGGTCGAGTACGGGCTGGACCTGGGCGCGGCGCAGGCCCTCGACCTGGTCGCGATGACCCCGAGCGCGCGCCATCTGGAGCCCACCGGGACGGCGGGGCGGGTCACCGTCTCCGCCCTGGTCACCGTCTACCGGCGGCGGCCCGTCAGCCCCGCCGCACCTCGTACAGGAAGCACCCGTACTCCACCGCCCGCACATGGAGGAACGCCACCTCCGGGTCGCTGAACGCCCGGGTGAGGGCCGCCGGGAAGTCCTCGCGCACCAGTTCCCCGCCGAGGATGTGCCCCTGCGCCGAGTAGCGGCGCAGGACGCGGTGGGTGTTGGTGAAGGGCAGCTCGGGGCCGGAGGGACCGGGGCAGCCGTCCGCGTGCACGAAGACCGGCCCCCGCTCGTCGTACGCGCCGGGGCGGGCGCCGGTCTCCGCCGCCCAGCGGCGCAGCGGAGCGTATGAGACAAGGGCAATTCGCTCCCCGGGTGCGCTGCGGCGCAGGCAGCAGCGCAGCGGAGCGTCGCCCTCCGGGTCGAGGTAACCCGCCGCGGGAACGCCCGCGTCGTCCTCGGTGCGCAGCGCGGCGAGAGTACCTGCGGGAATGGGGCACACGGTGTACGTCGTCATGAGTCCACCTTCCGGCGGCGCGGCCCACCTCACCGGCGGCATACGGACATCGCATTCCCGCCGGACGGCATGGAAGGATGGCGCAACCCACACATAAACGAGGAGATGACCGCGTGCCTGGCACAAACCTGACTCGCGAAGAGGCGCGGCAGCGGGCTGAGCTGCTCAACGTTGACTCGTACGAGATCGAACTCGACCTCTCCGGCGCGCAGGAGGGCGGTACCTACAGGTCCGTGACCACGGTGCGCTTCGACGTCGCCCGCAGCGGGGCGGAGTCCTTCATCGACCTGGTGGCCCCGGCCGTCCACGAGGTCGTGCTCAACGGCGACCGGCTGGAGCCGGCCGAGGTGTTCGCGGACTCGCGGATCACGCTGCCGGGTCTGCTGGAGGGCCGCAACGTCCTGCGGGTCGTGGCCGACTGCGCGTACACCAACACCGGTGAGGGCCTGCACCGCTTCGTCGACCCGGTCGACGAGCAGGCCTATCTGTACACCCAGTTCGAGGTCCCGGACGCGCGCCGCGTCTTCGCCTCCTTCGAGCAGCCGGACCTGAAGGCCACCTTCCAGTTCACCGTGACGGCGCCCGAGGGCTGGACCGTGGTGTCCAACTCGCCGACCCCGGAGCCGCGGGACAACGTCTGGACGTTCGCGCCGACGCCCCGCATCTCGTCGTACATCACCGCGCTGATCGTCGGCCCGTACCACTCGGTGCACAGCGTCTACGAGAAGGACGGCCAGAGCGTGCCGCTCGGCATCTACTGCCGGCCCTCGCTCGCCGAGTTCCTCGACTCGGACGCGATCTTCGAGGTCACCCGGCAGGGCTTCGACTGGTTCCAGGAGAAGTTCGACTGCGCGTACCCCTTCGAGAAGTACGACCAGCTCTTCGTCCCCGAGTTCAACGCGGGCGCCATGGAGAACGCCGGCGCGGTCACCATCCGCGACCAGTACGTCTTCCGGTCCAAGGTGACCGACGCGGCGTACGAGCTGCGCGCGGAGACGCTGCTGCACGAGCTGGCCCACATGTGGTTCGGCGACCTGGTCACCATGGAGTGGTGGAACGACCTGTGGCTGAACGAGTCGTTCGCCACCTACACCTCCATCGCCTGCCAGGCCGCCGCCCCCGGCTCGCGCTGGCCGCACTCGTGGACCACGTTCGCCAACTCCATGAAGACCTGGGCGTACCGGCAGGACCAGCTGCCCTCCACGCACCCGATCATGGCGGACATCCGCGACCTGGACGACGTCCTCGTCAACTTCGACGGCATCACCTACGCCAAGGGCGCCTCCGTCCTCAAGCAGCTGGTGGCGTACGTCGGCGAGGACGAGTTCTTCAAGGGCGTGCAGGCGTACTTCAAGCGGCACGCGTTCGGCAACACCCGCCTGTCCGACCTGCTGGGCGCCCTGGAGGAGACCTCCGGACGCGACCTGAAGACCTGGTCGAAGAAGTGGCTGGAGACCGCCGGGATCAACGTCCTGCGGCCCGAGGTCGAGACGGACGCCGACGGGGTCGTCACCTCCTTCGCCGTGCGCCAGGAGGCCCCCGCGCTGCCCGCCGGCGCCCAGGGCGAGCCGACCCTGCGCCCGCACCGCATCGCGATCGGCCTGTACGACCTCGACGCGGCCGGCAAGCTGGTCCGCACCGAGCGGATCGAGCTGGACGTGGACGGTGAGCTGACCGCCGTACCGCAGCTGACCGGCAAGGCGCGCCCGGCCGTGATCCTGCTCAACGACGACGATCTGTCGTACGCCAAGGTCCGCCTGGACGAGCAGTCCCTCGCGTTCGTCACCGAGCACCTCGGCGACTTCGAGGCGTCCCTGCCGCGCGCCCTGTGCTGGGCCTCCGCCTGGGACATGACGCGGGACGCCGAGCTGGCCACCCGCGACTACCTCTCGCTGGTGCTGTCCGGCATCGGCAAGGAGTCCGACATCGGCGTCGTACAGTCGCTGCACCGCCAGGTGAAGCTGGCCGTCGACCTGTACGCCGACCCGGCCGCCCGTGAGCCGCTGCTCACCCGCTGGACCGACGCCACGCTCGCGCACCTGCGCAGCGCCGAGGCGGGCAGCGACCACCAGCTGGCCTGGGCGCGGGCCTTCGCGGCGACCGCCCGCACCCCCGAGCAGCTGGACCTCCTGGAGGCCCTGCTGGACGGCTCCCAGACCATCGAGGGCCTGGCCGTGGACACCGAGCTGCGCTGGGCGTTCGTGGAGCGCCTCGCGGCCGTCGGCCGGTACGACGAGGCGGAGATCGCCGGCGAGTACGAGCGGGACAAGACCGCCGCCGGTGAGCGGCACGCGGCCACCGCCCGCGCGGCCCGCCCGACCGAGGAGGCGAAGGCGGAGGCCTGGTCCTCGGTGGTCGACTCCGACAAGCTGCCCAACGCGGTGCAGGAGGCCGTGATCGGCGGCTTCGTGCAGACGGACCAGCGCGAACTGCTGGCGCCGTACGCCGAGCGGTACTTCGAGATCGTCAAGGACGCCTGGGACTCCCGTTCGCACGAGATCGCCCAGCAGATCGCCGTCGGCCTCTACCCGTCGCTCCAGATCTCCGGCGAGATCCTGGACCGCACGGACGCCTGGCTGGCCTCGGCCGAGCCCGGCGCGGCCCTGCGCCGTCTGGTCTCCGAGTCCCGCGCGGGCATCGAGCGCGCGCTGAAGGCCCAGGCCGCGGACGGCGCCGCCCAGTAGCGCCCGGCCGGTACGAGGAAGGGGCGCCCGGCGATTCGCCGGGCGCCCCTTTCGTCGCGCCGGGGGTTACCGGGCGGACAGCTCCGCCGCCACCAGCTCCGCGAGCTGCACCGCGTTCAGCGCGGCGCCCTTGCGGAGGTTGTCGTTGGAGACGAACAGCGCGAGGCCGTGCTCCACCGTCTCGTCGCCGCGGATCCGGCCGACGTACGACGGGTCCTGGCCGGCCGCCTGGAGCGGGGTCGGGATGTCGGAGAGGGCGACGCCCGGGGCCTTGGCGAGCAGCTCGGTGGCGCGCTCCGGGGAGATCGGGCGGGCGAACCGGGCGTTGATCTGCAGCGAGTGGCCGGAGAAGACCGGGACGCGCACACAGGTGCCGGAGACCTTCAGCGCGGGGATCTCCAGGATCTTGCGGGACTCGTTGCGGAGCTTCTGCTCCTCGTCGGTCTCGTTCGCCCCGTCTTCCACGATCGCGCCCGCCAGCGGGAGCACGTTGAAGGCGATGGGGCGCTTGTAGACACCCGGCTCGGGGAAGTCGACCGCCGCGCCGTCATGGGTCAGCTTGTCGGCCTCGGCGGCGACCTTCTGCACCTGGCCGTGCAGCTCCGCCACGCCCGCGAGCCCGGATCCGGACACCGCCTGGTACGTGGCGACGATCAGGGCCTCCAGGCCCGCCTCCTCGTGCAGCGGCTTGAGGACCGGCATCGCGGCCATGGTGGTGCAGTTCGGGTTGGCGATGATGCCCTTGGGGCGGTCGGCGATCGCGTGCGGGTTCACCTCGGCGACGACCAGCGGCACCTCGGGGTCCCGGCGCCACGCCGAGGAGTTGTCGATCACCACGGCGCCCTGCGAGGCGACCTTTTCGGCCAGCGCCTTCGAGGTCGCGCCGCCCGCCGAGAAGAGCACGATGTCCAGGCCGGAGTAGTCGGCGGTCGCCGCGTCCTCCACCGTCACGCCGTCCAGGACCGTGCCGGCCGAGCGGGCCGAGGCGAACAGGCGCAGCTGCGTGACCGGGAAGTCGCGCTCCACGAGGATCCTGCGCATGACCGTGCCGACCTGTCCGGTGGCTCCGACGATTCCGACCCTCACGACGACTCCCTCTGTCCGTTTCCTGCCTGGCCCCGGGATGACCGGGGCGTTTCCATCATGCGGCCGACCCCGGTCCACCTGTCCAATTCTTTGCGACATGTGCCCGAGGAGTGGGACACCATCGGCCGCGGGGACGGTTCCGGTTCCACGGCGTCCCCTCGCCGCCCCTGCCCCTACGGATCGCGCTCATACGACGATGTGACGTACGCCTCTGCCGGTCACCCATGGCCGCGGAGTCACCGTGGCCGTCGTACAGTCGTTCGATTCTACCCATGGGCCAACACCGAGGCCGGCTTCCTGCTCGGCCGGGACGCGCGCCCGGATCCAGGCGGCCCCGCGAGGGTTCCGGCAGAGGGTGTGCCGGTGGGCCGGGTAGGCCCTCGTACCCCGGTAGTTGAACGGAAGGCGACCGGCCCCCGGCGCGGCGCGGACGAGTCCATGGCCGGGCCGGGGGCCATAGATCCACGTACGGTGATCGGCGCCCCGAGTTGCCGTGGCGTTCGCATGAATGCCATCCCCGTTGCCAAGGGTCCATAGCAAGCGGGGCGTTCGCGTCCGTGACGGCCCGCGGCCACTGCCGACGCGTTCGCACTCGGGGAGATCGCACCATGTCGCGCCTACGCTCTGCCGCCACCTCCGTAGCGGGGGTCGACCGCCGTACCGTCCTCACCGCCGTCGGAGCGGTCTCGCTCGCCGCGGGTGTCGGCTTCGCCCTGCGCCCCACCGACAGCGAGGCCGCCACCGCCACCGCCGCCACCGGGCAGACCCCGGTCGCCCAGTCCCGGCCGGCCGCCGCCGCGCCGCTCGCCCCCTACCGCACCGGCACCACCCTCGCCACCGTCTCCACCCCGCACGGCACCGGCTACCGGCGGCTCGCCGACGGCCCCGGCTGGCAGCGGGTGGTGCGCACCGAGCTGGCCAAGCCCAAGGTCGGCCGCGACAAGCGCCGGCACGCCATCGCCGCGTTCGTGCAGTTCACCGATCTGCATCTGCAGGACGTGCAGCACCCGCTGCGCCTGGAGTACCTGCGCGCCGCCCACCAGGACGTCTGGCGGCCGCACGAGGCGCTCACCGTGCCCGGCGCCGTCTCGCTGGTGGAGCGGGTCAACGCGCTGCGCGGCGCCCCCGTCACCGGCGCCCCGCTCCAGTTCGTGATGACCACAGGCGACAACACCGACAACAACGCCCGCTCCGAACTGGAGTGGTTCATGAAGGTGATGAGCGGCGGCCGGATCACCCCCAACACCGGCGACCCGAGACACTACGAGGGCGTGCAGAACAGCGGCCTCTCCCTGTACTGGCAGCCCGGGTCCACCGCCGGGGACAGCGACAAGGCACTCGGCTTCCCGCACCTGGACGGCTTCCTCGCCGCCGCGATCCGCGAGGTGCGCAGCCCCGGCCTCAACCTGCCCTGGTACTCCACCGTCGGCAACCACGACGCGCTCCCGCTCGGCATCTACGGCGCCCACGGCGACCCCTACCTCGCCGAGGCGGCGATCGGCGGCAAGAAGCTGTTCAGCGTGAGCGCCGCCGACGCCAAGAAGCTCCAGGACTCCATCTGGAGCGGCAAGGACCCCAAGGGCGCCGCCTACCGCGACTTCCTCAAGTCCCATGCGAGCGGAATGCGTTCGGTCACGGCCGACGACTCGCGCGCCCTGTACACCCCGGCCGAGTACCTCAAGGCCCATCTGGACCCCGCCTACCAGGGGCACGGTCCGGCGGGCCACGGCTACTCCTCGGCCAACCTCGACGCGGGCACCCAGTACTACGCCTTCCGGATCGCCGAGGACGTCATCGGCATCAGCCTGGACACCACCGACGCGGGCGGCCACTACCAGGGGTCCGTCGGGACCGCCCAGCTGAAGTGGCTGGAGAAGACGCTGCGGGACAACAAGGGCTCCCACGCGATCGTCTTCAGCCACCACACCAGCGACTCGATGACCAACCAGCGCCCCGACCCGGCCCGCCCCGGCGAGATGCGGCACACCGGCGCCGAGGTGGTCAACCTGCTGGCCCGGCACGCCAATGTGCTGGCCTGGGTCAACGGGCACAAGCACGAGAACGAGATCACCCCGCACCGCAACAGCGCGGGCGGCTCCTTCTGGGAGATCTCCACCGCCTCGCACATCGACCACCCGCACCTGGCCCGCATCATCGAGCTGGTCGACAACAAGGACGGCACGATCTCCCTGTTCACCACCCTGATCGAGTCCGCCGCCCCGGCCCGCACCGACTTCTCCGACCTCTCCCAGACCGGACTGGCCTCCCTCTACCGCGAGTTGGCCTTCAACGCCCCCGGCGCGAAGACGAACCTGGCGGGCGCCTCGGTCGACCGCAACACGGAGCTGGTCCTCAAGAAGGGCTGACGCGCGCCGGGCCGACACGGGACGCGCCGAACGGGTATCTTCCCCCGACCGCACACCACAGGCTGGGGGAAGACATGCGCGTCCGCACCGTCCTGGCGAGCGCCGGCGCCCCGCTCCTGGCGGCCGCCCTCGCGACGGCCCTCGCGCTCCCGGCCGCCCCCGCCCCCGCCCCCGCCCCTGCCCACGCCGCGACCGCACGGGCCCTCGACGCTGCGGTGCGCTCGGGCGTTCCCGGCGCGACCGTCACCGTCCACGACCCCCGCGGCACCTGGTCCGCCACCGCCGGGACCGGCGACCTGCGCACCGGCGGGCCGCGTTCCCCCGGCGACCGTTACCGCATCGGCAGCCTGACCAAGACCTTCGTCGCCACCGTCCTGCTCCAGCTGGAGGCGGAGGGCAGGCTGTCCCTGGACGACACCGTGGACACCTGGCTGCCGGGCCTGGTCGAGGGCCACGGCAACGACGGCCGCCGGATCACCCTGCGCCAACTCCTCGGCCACACCAGCGGGATACCCGACTACACCGCCGACCCGGACTTCCGCGCCCGGTACCTCACCGAGGACGGCTTTCGGCGGCACCGCTACGAGGCGCTCGCCCCGCGCCGGTTGGTGGCCATGGCCCTGCGGCACGCGCCCGACTTCGCGCCGGGCACCTCATGGCGCTACTCCAACACCAACTACGTGATCGCCGGGATGGTCATCGAGAAGGCGACGGGACGGTCGTACGCCACCGAGATCACCCGGCGTCTCATCGAACCGCTGCGGCTGACGGCGACGTCCGTGCCCGTCGGGGAGGTCGAGGTGCCCCGGCCCAGCAGCCGGGCCTACTCGACGTTCGGCGGCTCGGTGGGGGAGCCGTACGACGTCACCGACCTCGATCCCTCCCTCGCCGCCGCCTCCGGCGCGATGATCTCCGACTCGGCCGACCTGGACCGCTTCTACGCCGCCCTGCTCGGCGGACGGCTGCTTCCCGCGCGCCAGTCGGGGGAGCTGAGGACCACCGTGGCGATCGCACAGGCCCCGGGCGTCCGCTACGGCCTCGGGCTGATGGACCGGCGGCTGTCCTGCGGTGTCCATGTCTGGACCCACACCGGCGACATCCTGGGCTCCACCTCGGTCGCCGCCGCGACGCCCGACGGCCGGCACACACTGGCCCTGAACTTCAACGGGGACTGGGCGGGGGACACGACCGCGGTGCTGGACGCCGAGTACTGCGGCACCGCGGGCCGGTCCGTACCGGCCCGGAACTGACGTGGGCGCGGGCCGAGTTCAGCCCTGCGACTGCGCCCCCTCCGGCCCCTGCGCCCACTCCGACTTCGCGCCGTAGGCATGCTGGTCGCCCTGCTGTACGGCGAACACGGTCCCGGAGCCGTGCGCCGTGTTTGTCTGCCGCAGCACCCGCCCCCGCGTCCCGCCCCCGGGCGCCTCTTCGACGGCCGCCGCGAGCCGTTCCAGCGCGGCGCGGACGGCCGGGTCGCGCCGGAGCAGCGCGGTCAGCTCCAGGGTCCAGTAGGAGAAGAGCGCCTGCCGGGCCGCGTCGGGGTCCGGGGCCTGCCGGACGAGCGTCGCGTTGCCGTCGAGCTGGCTCTCCAGGGCGGCCCTTCGGCGGCGGTCCGGGCGGAAGAGGGCGACGACGGCGCCGCGGGTCTCCTGCCACAGATCGGTGGCCATCGCGGTGACCACGGCGGCGGCCCCGGCCTCGGCGAGCACGGTCAGTTCGTCGTTCATCCGCTTGCCTCAGTGCTTTCGCTCGATCCGGATGTGCTGGGTGCCGTGCTGGGTGGCGTAGACGACGCCGTGACCGGTGGCCTTGTTGACCATCCTCGAACCGGCCGTCTCCGAACCGGCGGGCCGCTCCTGGGCGTCGGCCGGTTCGGGAGCGGCCCCGGCCGGGTCCGGGTCCGGGTCTGTGTCCGGGTCCGGGGGCAGCTCCCGGCCCGGCAACTGGAGCCAGGCGTCGGCGGTGTGCTCCTTCACCGTGAAGCCGACCCTGCGGAAGTCCTCGGGGAACAGGCCGAGATGGCCGTGCCGCACCGTCTCGTCGTAGAAGTGCCCGGACAGCAGCAGCGACGCGGGCACCGTCTCCGGCGCCCCGGCCAGCGCGGCCCGCGCGGGGGGCGCGTCCAGCAGTCTGGCCAGGACCTCCAGCGGGCTCCCGGCGACCGTTCCGTCCGGGGAGACATGGACATCGCCCGCGTGCAGCGCGATCCGCACCCGGATCCGGGTCAGCGGCGCGGCCCCCCGGTTGTACGTGCGCAGCCGCAGGGCGAGTTCGGGCACCAGCGGATGGACGAGCGCCGCCTTGCGGGTGCCCGCAGGTGCCGTCACCCGCAGTCCGTCGCCCAGATCGTGGCGCAGACACGCGGACCAGTCGACACCGCTCGCCTCGAACGCCTCCTCGACCATCTCCGTGAGCCGCGCCCGGATCTCCAGGAGCGCCCGGTCCCCGCGCCCGGCGGACCGCTCGATGTCCACGGCCAGCACGGCCCGGTACTCCAACTCGTCGTTCATGGCACCCGCTTCGGCTCGGCGGCGGAGGTGACGTACTCCAGTCTTCCCGCGCCGGTGTGCGCACAACTCGTAGGAATACGGGGTCGGGCGGGGATACTGGGGTCATGGTGGACGGCACCCGGTCCCTCGCGCGTTCCGGACGGCGGCCGCGCGAGGAGTGGGACTGGCCGGCGCCCAGCCTGCTCGGCGGCCTCGGCGCGGACGCGCGCGCCCGCCTGCTGGGCCTCGGGACACGGGTGCGCTACGACGCGGACCGGATCCTGATCCGGGAGGCCGAGCACACCGACTTCGCGCTGATCCTGCTGGACGGCGTGGTGAAGGCCACCGGCCGCACCCAGGACGGCCGGGACGCCCTGCTCGCGGTGCGGATGGGCGGCGATCTGGTGGGCGAACTCGCCGCCGTGGACGGCAATCCCCGCTCGGCCACCGTCACCACCTGCGGTCCGCTCGTCGCCCGGATGGTGACCCGCGCGGCCTTCCTCGACTGCCTGCGCCGGGACGCGCGGATCGCGGACGCCGTGAACCGCGCCATCGTGGCCAAACTGCGCCTGGCCAACGCCCATCGCATCAACTTCACCGGCTGCGACGTCGGCACCCGCCTCGCCCGGGTGCTGCACCATCTCGCGATGACCTACGGGGAGCGCGCGGGCGCCGGTGCGGTGATCCACTGGCCGATCACCCAGCCCGAACTGGCCACCCTGGCGGGCGCGGCCGAGCCCAGCGTGCACAAGGCGCTGCGCGCGCTGCGCCGTTCGGGCGCCGTCGCCACCGGCTACCGCAGCGTCCGCATCGAGGACCTCGCCCTGCTGTACCGCATCGCCTACCCGGAACCCTGAACTCCCTTGTGCAGAAGTGGTGTCGAGAGCCCCGGGGCCGCTCGAAATCGGTCCGGGAAAACCGTACTTTGACGACAGCCCGGTGCCCGCCCGTGGCTAGCGTGGCGGCAGGGCGCCGGCGCGACAGGGCTCCGGGGCCGCCTGCGCAACGGGGGTTGTCATGACGGACAGGGACACGAGCGGGCCCGCGCCGGCCGACGAGGAACGGCGCGAGGGACGGCACGAGGAGCGGCACGAGGGACGGCCCGGACACGGGCCCGAGCGGCGGATCGACATCGCGGGCGACGCGGGCGGCCCGGTCGTCGCCGGTGATCACAACGTCGTCATCGACGCCCAGCACGGCTCCACCGTCACCCTCCTCATGGAGGGCCGCCGCCCCCGCCCGGTGCGCCGCGACCGGGTGGCCCTGCTGCCCCGGCGGCAGAACGCGCCGCTCGGCCGGGACCCCGACCTGGCCCGGCTCGCGACCGCCGTCCGCGACGGCGGACCGGTCCAGCTCTGGGGCGCGCCCGGCGTCGGCAAGAGCACCCTGCTGCGGCACGCGGCCCGCACCCTCACCCCGGAACGCGACGGCGTGCTCTTCCTCGACGCGGCCCGGCGCGAACCCGAGGACCTCGCCCAGGACATGTTCGAGGCCTGCTACGAGACCCGGGGGTACGCCCCCTCCGGCCCCGAACTGCGCCGCCTGATGACCGGCGTGCGCGTCACCGTCTACGTCGACAACGCCGACTTCTCCCCGGAGGGCCTGCGCACCCTCATGGACGCGGCGCCCGACGCCACGTTCGTCGTCGCGGGCCGGGACAGATCGCTGCTCGGCGACGGCACCGCCCTGCGCCTGGACGGCATCGGCCGCGCCCCCGCCCTCGATCTGCTCGCCCGCGAACTGGGGCGGCCCGTGGGCGCGGGCGCGGAGGGCGCCACGGCGGGCGACCTGTGGGAGACATCGTCCGGGCGGCCCCTGCTGCTGCTGCGCGCCGCCGCCCTCACCCGCCTGGAGGCGGCCGGCACCGGCGCCCTGCCCCGCCCCGCCGAGGTCGGCGATCTGCTGCCCCTGCTGCTCGGCCGACTGGACGACGAACCGCTGCGCGTCCTGCGGCTGTTGACCACCCTCGACGACGCCGAACTCGACGTCGGCCACATCGAGGCCCTCGGCGGCGCCTCCGACACCGCCCTGCTCTGCGGCCGCCTGGTGGACCTGGGCCTCGCGGAGCAGACCCAACGCGGCTACCGCGCCGTGGCCGATGTCGTACCGGCGCTGCGCGAGCGCGACCCCGAGCCGTTCCCCGTCGAGGTGCTGTGCGAGCACTTCGCCACCTGGATCGGCCGCCCCGCCACCACCCCCGCGCAGGTCGAGCAGCACGCCCGCGCCCTGGAGGTGGTGGCCGAACTCGCCGAGCGGGACGGGCGCCCCGAGCTGGCGGTGCGGATCGTACGGGCCGCGTCCCCGGCGCTGGCCCGCTCGCTGCGGTTCGGTGTGTGGGGCAGGCTGCTGGACCTCGGGCTGCCCGCCGCCCAGCTGGCCGGCGACCGTCAGGCCGTCGCGTACTTCACCCATGAGCAGGGCATCCGCAGCCTGCTCACCGGGCGCCGGGTGATGGCGGCCGTCCTGCTCACCGAGGCGGCCGTCCTGTGGCGCCAACTCGGCGATGTGCACGGCGCGAACGCGGCCGCCGGGGCCCACCAGTACGTCCCCTCGCACGCCGCGAACGCCCAGGGCACCCTCCTCCAGCCGGACGGCGGCGCCTCCCACCTCGCCTCCTCAGGACCCTCCGCAGGGCCCTCCGCCCCCGACCCGTCCACCGCCCACGCGGCGGGCGCACACGGTACGGCGGCCCACCCGCCCGCCACCCCGATGGACCCCGGCACGACGGCCCACACGACGGCGGCCCAGCACACGACGGCCACCACACACACCACGGCCACCTCCCACACGGCGGCCACGACACACTCGGCCGCCGCCCCGCACGCGGCGAACGCCGGTGCGGCGAAGGCGGGCGCGGCGAAGGCGAACAGCAGGTCGGCGCGCCGGGGTTCGCGGTCCTGTTCCGAGCTGTGGGCGATCCAGGCGCGCAAGATCACGCGGGGACGGGCGCGGCGGGCGCGGGCGCCGCGGGTGCGGGCGCGGCCGGTGCCGGGGCCTCCATGGCGGGGGCCTCCGTGGTGCTCAAGGTCGTCGCGGTGATCGTCGCCGTCGTCGTGGGCCGGGTCGTCATCAGCCAGGCGGTGCACTCGTTCGCGGAGAGCCGCTCCGGCTCGTCCAGCTCGTCCAGCTCCTCCGACACCGGTCTCGCGGGACGCTGGACGGGCAGCGACGGGGCGACGTACGAGTTCGACGCGTCGGGCGGCGGATACGTCTCCCGCGGGCGCGACGCCTGCGGCCAGGACGCGAGCACCGAGTTCACCGGCGGCGGCGACACCTACAGCGCCGAGCGGCCCATCTACAACTCCACCGGCGGCTCCTGCACCGACCTCCTCGGCGAGGCCACCACCACGATCACCCTCAGCGGCGACTCCGCCAAGGTCACCACCACCATGACCAAGACCTACCAGCAGGGCGTGCAGTGCTTCAGCTGCGGAACGCTCTACCTCACCCGCGCGCGGTGACCCCCGCTCCCCAGGAAGGGCCCCATGTCCCGTACACCCGGTAACAGCATCCGCATCGGCGGTGACGCGTCCGGCCCGGTCGTCGCCGGGAACGGCAACCGCGTCGAGGTCCGGCAGGCCGCCCCCGAGGCCGACCGGGAGGCCGCCGGTCCCGTCCAGAACAACACGGCCAACGACCACGGCACCGTCTACACGGTGATGAACGGCGATCTGCACGTCCACCACGAGATGCCGGAAGAGGCCTGAACTACCGGGGCAGGACCACCACATAGGCGGCGGGCTCCCGGTCGTCCGCCGCCATCAGGGCCGTACGGACCACCGCGGCCTGCTGCTCCATCGCGTCCCTGAGCTTCCTCGGGGTCAGATGGACGACCGTGATGCCGAGCCGCTCCAGGTGCTCCCGCTTGCGGGCGTGGCGCGCCCACTCCGTCTCCTCGTCCGACTCGCCCTCCGCGTGCCCGTGCCGCGCCCGGGTGTCCAGCTCGACCGCGACCGCCTGGTCCGGCCAGTACGCGTCCAGGGCACCGAGGCGGGGCCCGCCGGGCAGCCGCAGGTCGACGTTCCACAGCGGGTCCGGCAGGCCGTGCTCGCGCACCATCCGGTACAGCCGGTTCTCCGCGATCGCCCGGCCCTCCGCCACCAGCGAGTCCACCGCGTCCACCACATGCGGCAGCCCGAGCAGCTTGGCGCTGGTCAACTCCCGTACGACGGCGGCCGGTTCGCAGTGCCCGCCACGCACCGCCTCGGTCAGCAGCCGCCGCACCACCGCCCCGTCCCGCAGCTGGGCGACCGCGTCCGCCAGCGCCCGCGGCACCGGCGCCACCGGCAGCCCGGTCACCGTGGCGGGGGTGGGCAGGTCGGCGGTGCGCAGGACGCGGACGTAGCCGGAGGAGCGCAGCCGGCGCTGCCGGGGTACCAGGACGTCGACGTGCTCCAGGTCCGGCAGCGGCGGAGTCCCCGTGAAGCCGTACAGGGCGAGCGCCGCGAGGCCGGTGAGCACCGCGCCCGGGTAGGGCGGCCGGTACGCGTGCCGCCCGGTCGGCTGGGCCGGGACGCCGGGCGCGGGTTCCCGGGCCGCGTACCGCAGGGCGCCGTGCAGCCGCTCCTCGCTCGTCGGCGGCCCGGGGTGCAACACGTAGACGTGCGGCAGCAGTTGGGACCAGGGCCCGCCCGGGCGGCAGCGTGCGGAGAGTTCGGCCGCGGTCACCCCGTGGGCGCGCAGCTGGGCCGTCGTCAGGACCCGCTGATGGGGCTCGGTGAGCGGGCCGAGGTGACCGAGGGAGCGGGAGGAGAGCGGTGCGTTGTGCGTCATGCCCTTCGGATGCCCACCCTTGGTCCCCCCTTTAACCGCTGTTACACGGTCGTCGATAAATGCGGACAAGGTAGTACTAAAGGTCAGGTGTTCGGATGCCGAAAGGGCACCGGAAACCCCTGGTCCGTCCGGGTGCGGACCAGGGGTTACGGCCTTACGGGTACGGGTCCCGTAACGGTCACCGACCGCCAAAGCTCAGGCCAAAGCCCAGCTCGGGCCAAAGCTCGGCTCGGGTCAAAGCTCGGCTCGGGCCGGAGCCCGGCTCGGGCCAGGGGTCAGCCCGCAGCCTGGGCGTCGCACTCCTGCGCGCGCAGGGCGCGCGCCAGGTCGTCCCGCGCCTCCAGCACCAGCCGCCGCAGCGCCGGGGCCGCGTCCGCGTGCGCCGTAAGCCACGCGTCCGCCGCGGCCAGCGTCGCGGGCCGGTCCTGGAGGGCCGGGAACAGCCCGCTGACGATGTCCATGCCGATCTGGATCGAACGTTCCTGCCAGAGCCGGTCGATGGCCGCGAAGTACTTCTCGGCGTACGGCGCGGTCAGCTCTCGCTGACCGGGCTGGTCGAAGCCCGCGATGGTGGCCTCCACCAGCGCGTTCGACAGCGTGTCGGACTCCACCACCTGCGCCCACGCCTGCGCCTTGACGGCCGCCGACGGACGGGCCGCCAGGCAGCGCACCTGGTGGCGCTTGCCGGACGCGGTGTCGTCCCGGGCCAGCTCGGCGGCGATCACGGACTCGTCCGCCACGCCATGGGCGGCCAGCGGGCCGAGGAACGCCCAGCGCAGTTCCTGGTCCACCTCCAGGCCCTCGATCGACGTGGTGCCGTCCAGCAGGTCCTTCAGCAGCGCGAGATCCGGCCCGGCCGAGGCCGTCGAGGCGAAGAAGCGCGCCCAGGCCAGCTGGTGCTCGCTGCCCGCGTCGGCCGCCCGCAGCCGGCGCAGCGCGCCCTCGGCGAGCAGCGCGCCACCCGTCGGCCGCCAGTCGGGGGCGGCGTAGTGGTCCAGCGCGGTGTGGGTCCAGGCGTGCAGCATCTGGAGCACGCCGATGTCCGACTCACGGCTCGCGAACCGCAGCACCAGGGCGATGAAGTCCCGGGCCGGCAGCAGCGCGTCCCGGGTCATGTTCCACAGCGCCGACCAGCACAGCGCGCGCGCCAGCGGGTCGGTCAGGTCGCCCAGGTGCTCCCGGAGCGTGTCCAGCGAGGCCGCGTCGAAGCGGATCTTGCAGTAGGTGAGGTCGTCGTCGTTGACCAGCACCAGGTCCGGGGCCTCGGCACCGGCGAGGTCCGCCACGACCGTGCGCGGGCCCTCCACGTCCGTCTCCACCCGCGCGTACCGTTCGAGGGCGCCGCCCTCGGTCAGCCGGTACAGGCCCACCGCGACCCGGTGCGGACGCAGCTCGGGGTGCGACTCGGCGGCCTCCTGGAGCACCGCGAGCTCGGCGACGCGGGAGTCCTCAAGGAGCACCTGCGGGGTCAGCGCGTTCACCCCGGCCGTCTGCAGCCAGGACCGCGACCAGGCCGTCATGTCCCGGCCGCTGGTCTCGCCGAGCACCGACAGCAGGTCGCCGAGGCGCGTGTTGCCGTAGGCGTGCCGCTTGAAGTAGCGGCGGGCGCCCTCCAGGAAGGCATCCTGGCCGACGTACGCCACCAGCTGCTTGAGGACGGAGGCGCCCTTGGCGTAGGTGATGCCGTCGAAGTTGAGCTTGGCGTCCTGGAGGTCGCGGATGTCCGCGGTGATCGGGTGCGTGGACGGCAGCTGGTCCGCGCGGTACGCCCATGCCTTGCGGCGGTTGGCGAAGGTGATCCAGGCGTCCTTGAAGCGGGTCGCGCCGACGTTGCCGAACGTGCCCATGAAGTCCGCGAAGGACTCCTTCAGCCACAGGTCGTCCCACCAGGCCATGGTGACCAGGTCGCCGAACCACATGTGCGCCATCTCGTGCAGGATCACATTGGCGCGGGCCTCGTACGACGCCTGCGTCACCTTGCCGCGGAAGATGTACTCCTCGCGGAAGGTCACCAGGCCCGGGTTCTCCATCGCGCCCAGGTTGTACTCCGGCACGAACGCCTGGTCGTACTTCCCGAACGGGTACGGGTAGTCGAAGTTCTCGTGGAAGAAGTCCAGGCCCTGCTTGGTGACCAGGAAGACGTCGTCGGCGTCGAAGTGCGGCGCGAGCCCCTTGCGGCACATCGCGCCCAGCGGGATCTCCAGCGTCGTACCGTCCGCGAACGTACGGGAGTAGGAGTCCGTCACATAGTGGTACGGCCCCGCCACCACGCAGGTGATGTACGTCGAGATCGGCTTCGTCTCCGCGAACTTCCAGACGCCGTCGGTGAGTTCACCGGCGCCGTTGCTCCACGCGGTCCAGCCCTCGGGCGCGCGCACCTCGAAGCGGAAGGGCGCCTTGAGGTCCGGCTGCTCGAAGTTGGCGAACACCCGGCGGGAGTCGGCCGGTTCGTACTGCGTGTACAGGTAGACCTCGCCGTCCTCGGGGTCCACGAAGCGGTGCAGGCCCTCGCCGGTGCGGGAGTAGGCGCACTGGGCGTCCACCACCAGCTCGTTCTCCGCGGCCAGGTCCTCAAGGGCGATCCGGGCGCCGTCGAAGACCTCGCCGGGATCCAGGTCCTTGCCGTTGAGCGACACCGCGGTCACGCTCGGCGCGATCAGGTCGGCGAAGCTGGACGCGCCCGGCTCGGTGCAGCGGAAGCGGATCGTGGTGACCGAGCGGAAGGTGCGCGGCTCGCCGGCCGCGTCGCCGACGGCCGACCTGAGGTCCAGGGACACGTCGTATCCCTCGACGGACAGCAGTGCGGCCCGCTCCCGGGCCTCGTCGCGGGAAAGATTCTCACCGGGCACGGCGGCACTCCCTTGTGATCGCGTGATGGGGGCTGAACAGCACCGATCCTGCCATGTGCCCCTGACGGGAATCATCGGGGAATGCCCCCCGGGACGATGTCGTTGATCCCTCAAGAAGACCGTTTCGCTGAGGAGAGCCATGTCCGACACCGCTTCCCCGTCCGGCAAGACCCCTGTCGACTTCTGGTTCGACCCGCTGTGCCCGTGGGCCTGGATGACCTCCCGCTGGGTCCTGGAGGTGGAGAAGCTCCGCGACATCGAGGTCCGCTGGCACGTCATGAGCCTCGCCGTCCTCAACGAGGACAAGCTGGACACGCTGCCCGAGGAGTACCGGGAGATGCTCGCGGTGCGCGCCTGGCAGGGCGTCCGGGTCGTCACCGCCGCCTGGCAGAAGCACGGCCAGGAGGTCGTGGGCCCGCTGTACACCGCGCTCGGCACCCGTATCCACAACAACGGCGAGGGCATCACCCTGGAGTCCATCGCCGGGGCCCTCGCCGACGTCGGTCTGCCCGCCGAGCTGATCGACTACGCCGAGCAGCAGGACTTCGAGTTCGACGCCGAGCTGCGCGCCTCCCACAAGGAGGGCATCGACAAGGTCGGCCAGGAGGTCGGCACCCCGGTCATCGCCGTCCCCGGTGAGGACGGCGAGCAGATCGCCTTCTTCGGCCCCGTCGTCACCCCCGCCCCCAAGGGCGAACAGGCCGCCCGCCTCTGGGACGGCACCCTGGCCGTCGCCTCGGTCCCGGGCTTCTACGAGATCAAGCGGACGCGGACGCAGGGGCCCATTTTCGACTGACCTCCGGGGCCGCGGAGAGCACTGTCGTGATCAACGGGGCAGGGCTTCGCGCAACGCGCGCGCGAGGCCCTGCCCGTCTTGTGCGGTCCCCTCGCTCACGTAAGACAATGCGCCAGCGCCTCGCCCCGCACCCACCGCCCCACCTCCGCCGCCGCGATCCGCGCCCCCTTCTCCGCCACCGCCCGGCTCGCCCCGCCGACATGCGGCGTCAGCACCACCCGCCCCCCGACCGTCCGCAGCCGCGAGTCCGCCGGCAGCGGCTCGTCGGCGTACGTGTCCAGCGCCGCCACCGCGAGCCGACCGTCCTCCAGCGCGTCGCACAGCGCCCCCTCGTCCAGCAGCGCCCCCCGCGCCGCGTTCACCACCACCGCCCCCGGCGGCAGCAGCGCCAGCTCCCGCGCCCCGATCAGCCCCCGTGTCTCCTCGGTGACCCGGGCGTGCAGGCTGATCACCCGCGAGCGCCGCAGCAGCTCGTCCAGCGAGGCCATCCGCAGCCCGTGCATCTCCCCGCGCGCGTACGGGTCGTACACCATCACCCGCGCCCCGAGCGCGCCCAGCACCCGCGCCACCCGGCTGCCGACCGCGCCGTACCCGATGAGTCCGACGGGCAGGTCCTCCACCTCCAGGCCGCTGTGCTCGTACGTGTAGTACCGGGAACCCGCCCAACTCCCTTGCGCGGTGAGGCGGTCATGGGCCTGCGGGATGCGCCGCAGCGCGGCGAGCAGCAGCCCGACGGTGAACTCGGCCGTCGCCGCGGCCTTGCGGCCGGGCGCGCAGCACACCCGGACCCCGTGGGCGCGGGCCGCGCGGAGATTGACGTTCACCGGGCGGGCCCGGCAGACCGCGACCAGCCGTAACTCGGGGCGGGCGGCGAGGACCCGTTCGGTGACCGGTGCCATCTGGGTGACGAGGACGTCCGCCCCGGCGAGGGCCGTGATCAGCTCGTCCTCGGCGTCGCTTGCCTCCTCCACCTCGGCGACGGTGCCGAACGGTTTCTGCGGCCAGTCGAGGGTCAACTCCCGTACATCGCAGTGGGCTTGTCTGGCCAGCGCGGCCGTGATCAGCGAGGGGAGCACGAAGCGGTCGCCGGCGGCCAGTACCCGCACACTGGAGGTCATCACAGGAACACAGGTTGTAATGATCAGCCGAGGGGCGTCAATCCCTGGTGTGTGGGGAAAGCGGGGAAACTCCGAACGCGCCCGGCGCGTACGGCGAAAGGCCCTCCGCGAGTCATGTCCTCACGGAGGGCCTCCCCTCATCCGCCTGCCGTCGTGAAGGGTGAGAAGACGATCACGAGGCAGGGCGCTTCAGCGGCGCGCGGGGCGCGCCGGGGCTCAGGGGGCCAGCAGCAGCGTGTTCGCGCGCGAGGTGGCGGCCTCGTAACGGCGGGCCACGTCCTGCCAGTTGACGACGGCCCACATGGCGTCGATGAAGTCGACCTTCTGGTTCTTGTACTGGAGGTAGAAGGCGTGCTCCCAGGCGTCGAAGACCAGGATCGGCGTGGCGCCCTGGCCGACGTTGCCCTGGTGGTCGTAGACCTGCTCCACGATCAGCCGCCCGCTCAGCGGCTCGTACGCGAGGACGCCCCAGCCGGAGCCCTGCGTGGTGGCCGCGGCCTTGGTCAGCTGGGCCTTGAAACCGGCGAAGGAGCCGAAGGACTCCGTGATCGCGTCGGCGAGCGTGCCCACGCCGTCGGCGGCCAGCGGCTCGCCGCCGCCGTCCTTCGGACCGGTCATGTTCTGCCAGTAGATGCTGTGCAGGATGTGCCCGGAGAGGTGGAAGGCCAGGTTCTTCTCCAGGCCGTTGATCGAACCCCAGGTCTCCTTGTCGCGCGCCTCGGCCAGCTGCTCCAGCGTGTCGTTGGCGCCCTTCACATAGGCCGCGTGGTGCTTGTCGTGGTGCAGCTCGATGATCTCGGGGCTGATCACGGGGGCCAGCGCGGAGTAGTCGTAGGGCAGCTCGGGCAGCGTGTAGACGGGCATGGGTGATCCCCTCCGGAACCTTATTGCAAACTGCTTGCAACTACACGCTAGCAACAACTGCACCAGGGCGACAGGAAGGCTCCCCTTAGTGTCGATACGATCGCGCGGTGATCACTTCCAGCGCCCGCACCACGGTCTTCGACGTCGACGGCACGCTCTGCTTCGACGGACGGACGATCGACGGCAGGATCCGTACCGCCATCGAGACCTGCGAGCGCGCCGGTCACCAGCTGGTCTTCGCCTCCGCCCGGCCGGTCCGCGATCTGCTGCCGGTGCTCGGCGGGGCCTTCCCCACCGCCACGCTGATCGGTGGCAACGGCAGCCTGGTCGCCGTCGGCGGTGAGGTCCGGGCGCGGGCCGCGTTCGAGCCGGGCGACCTCGGCAAGCTGCTGATCGAGGCCGACCGCTACCGCGCGGGCTACCTCGCCGACGGGCCCTGGGACTACGCCTACACCGGGCCGGCCGAGCACCCGATCCTCGGCCGCGTCGACCAGGGGCGGCTCGCCCGCCGGGTCGACCTCGCGGGCCTGCCTGCCGTGGTGAAGTTCCTCGTGGTCGACGCGACCGACATGGCCGCCCTCGCCGAGGCGGGCCGCGTGCTCGGCATGACCGTCAACCACCATCTCGACGAGGCGATCATCGACTTCGCCCCGGGCACCACGAACAAGTGGGAGGCCCTGGCCTCGCTGGGCATCGACCGCTACAACGCCTTCGGCAACGACATCAACGACCTCGACCTGCTGCGCCACGCCCACCACTCGGTCCGGGTCGGCGCCCACCCTGCCCTGGACGGCATCGCCCGCGTCACCGTCACCCCCGACCCGGAGGCCGTGGCCGCCGAGATCTCCCGGCTGGCCGCGCTGCCGCCCGCGGCCTGAGCGCCGCGCCCCGTACGGGTCAGCGCTTGGCGCGCACCCGCTGCCAGGCGTACCCCGCCGCCGCGAGGACGAGCGTCATCGCGCCCGAGGAGTACAGCTGGACGCGGGTGTCGGGCTGCCGTGCCATCAGGACGAAGATCGCGGCCATGCCCGCGAGCGCCACCCAGGTGAGGTACGGGAAGGCCCACATCCGCACGACCAGCCTCTCCGGGGCCTCGCGTTCGATGCGGCGGCGCAGCAGCAGCTGGGAGACGGCGATGAAGATCCAGACGACCAGGATCACCGCGCCGATCATGTTCAGCAGCCACGGGAAGACGTCATCGGGCCGCCAGTAGCTCAGCAGCACACAGACGAAGCCGACCAGGCAGGAGGTGAGCACGCCGATCCGGGGCACCCCGCCGGACACCTTCGCCAGCACCTTCGGGCCCTGGCCGCGCTGGACCAGGGAGTAGGCGATGCGCGAGGAGCCGTAGATGTTGGCGTTCATCGCGGACAGCAGGGCCACGAACACCACGACGTTCATGAGCTGGCCCGCGCCCGGGATGCCGAGGTGGTCCAGGGTCGCCACGTAGGGGCCGCGCGCCACGACCTCCGGGTCGTTCCAGGGCACCAGGGTGACGACGACGGCCATGGAGCCGATGTAGAAGACGGCGATCCGCCACATCGCCGTCTTCACCGCGCGCGCCACGCCCCGCACCGGGTCCTCGGACTCCGCCGCCGCGATGGTGACCGTCTCCAGGCCGCCGTACGCGAAGACCGAGGCGAGCAGGCCGATGACCAGGCCCTGGCCGCCGTGCGGCAGGAAGTGGGTGAGATGGGCGGTGCCGGGTGAGTCCGTGCCGGGCAGCACGCCCGTGACGGCGAGCACGCCGAGCACCAGGAACAGCGAGATCGCGCCGACCTTGAGCGCGGCGAACCAGAACTCGAACTCGCCGAAGTTCTTCACGGCGGCCAGGTTCGTGCCCAGGAAGACCAGCATGAACAGGGCGACCCACACCCACTGCGGGCTGCCCGGCATCCAGCCCTGCGCGATCTTCGCCGCGCCGATGCCCTCCAGGCCCACCGCCGTGCACAGCAGCACCCAGAACGCCCACCCGGCCGCGAACCCGGCCCAGGGGCCGATCGCCCGCTCGGCGTGCGCGGAGAAGGAGCCCGAGGACGGGTACGCGGCCGACATCTCGCCGAGCATCCGCATGACCAGCATCACCAGCAGCCCGGACAGGGCGTAGGCGATCACGATGGACGGTCCGGCGGCGGCGATACCCGCGCCCGATCCGACGAAGAGCCCCGCGCCGATCACACCGCCGAGGGCGATCATCGACAGATGGCGCTGCTTGAGACCATGGGAGAGGGCGGGGTTCTCCGCCAGGCGTGGTGTGTCCGAGCGGGTGGGGCTGGGCATGGGCGCGGCTCTCCCGATGCGATAGGCGGGCGTGCAATGGGCGGGCAAAAACTAACCCAGTCTGGGCGACCCGTCCGCTCACACGGAGAGACCGCCCAGTATCCGGACACCCGCCATTCGGAGAGTGAGACTCCGGTTACACCGCCGCGGGCTCGGGCGCGGGGGTATCCGCCGGGGTGTGTACGGGTGTGTAGTGCGCGGCGTCGCCCTCGATGGAGTAGCTCTCCTTGCCCTCGACACCGACCGGGACATCACCGGCGACGGTCACCCGGTGCAGCCGGCGCGGCAGGTCGTCGTAGTTGTCGATGGCGTAGTGCTGGGTGATCCGGTTGTCGAACAGGACCAGCTCCCGCTCCGCCCAGCGATGGCGCAGGATGTTCTCGGGCCGGGTCACATACGACTGGAGCAGGTCCAGGATCGTGCGGGACTCGCGGACCGACAGGCCCACGATCCGCTGCGCGAACCCGCCGACGAACAGCCCGCGCTCCCCGGTCAGCGGATGGACGCGCACCACCGGATGGGCGGTGCGGAAGGTGATCGAGGTGAACTGGGCGCGGTGGGCCGCCTTCTCCGCGTCGATCTCCTCGTCCGGTACGGCGTAGTCGTAGTCGTTGGTGTGCTCGGCCCACAGCGTGTCGGCGAAGCGGCGCAGCGGCTCGGGCAGATCGCGGTAGGCGCCGGCCGCGTTCGCGATCAGCGTCTCGCCGCCGTACGGCGGGATCGTGATCGAGCGCAGGGTGCTGGCCTGGGGCGGGTTGAGGACGAAGGTGACGTCCGTGTGCCAGTGGTTGGCGCGGCCCCGCTCGCTGTCCACGGGCAGCACGTTCGGGGCGCCCTCGACGGCGCCGACCGTCGGATGGGCGGTGGTCAGCGCGCCGAAGTGCCGGGCGAACGCCTGCTGACCGGCGTCGTCCAGGCCCTCGGCGGCGAAGACCAGCGCCTTGTGGGCGTTCAGCGCCTCGCGGATGCCGGTCACCTCCGCCTCGGTGAGCGGCCGGGTGAGGTCGACGCCCGAGACACGGGCGCCGATGCGCGCGGTGATCTTGGTGATCTCCAGGGACATGGGGATTCCTTTCCGAGAGGTGGGTGTCAGGCGAAGGCGGGGGACAGGTGCTGGTTCGCGGGGCGCGGCAGGCCGTAGCGTTCGCGCAGGGTCCGCCTCGGTCCGTACTCGGTGCGGAAGAGGCCCCGGGCGCGCAGGATCGGTACGACGTGGTCCACGAAGGCGTCCAGGCCCGAGGGCAGCACGGGCGGCATGATGTTGAAGCCGTCGGCCGCGCCCCGGGTGAACCAGGTCTCGATGCGGTCGGCGATCTGCTCGGGCGTCCCGGCGAAGGTCTGGTGGCCGCGCCCGCCGCCGAGCCGGCCGATCAGCTGCCGCACGGTGAGCCGCTCGCGCCGGGCCAGCTCCACCACCAGCGTGTACCGGCTCCTGGCGCCCTGAACGGCGGACTCCGGCGGCAGCTCGGCGGGCAGCTCTCTGTCCAACTCCAGCTCACCGGGCGTGAGTTGCAGCAGCCGTTCCAGGCGCCGCAGCCCGTGCTCGGGCACGATGTGGTCCTCCAGGACCTGCTCGGCCGCCCGCGCCTCGGCCTCCGTCGCGCCGAGCACGGGCACGATCCCGGGCAGCACCTTCAGCTGCTCCGGGTCCCGCCCGGCCCGCTCGGTGCGCTGCTTGACGTCCGCGTAGAAGCACTGCGCGTCGGCGAGGGTCTGCTGCGCGGTGAACACCGCCTCCGCGTACCGCGCCGCGAACGCCCTGCCGTCCGCCGAGGAGCCCGCCTGCACCAGCAGCGGGTAACCCTGCGGGGAGCGCGGCACGTTGAGGGCGCCCGCGACCCGGAAGTACGGCCCCTCGTGCCGGGGCGGATGGATCTTGCCGTCGTCGCCCCAGACGCCGGCCGCCTTGTCGGCGACGATCGTGTCGTCCTCCCAGCTGTCCCACAGCTTCAGCGCCACGTCGAGGAACTCCGCGGCCCGCGCGTACCGTTGGCCGTGCGCGGGCTCCTGCTCCAGTCCGAAGTTGCGGGCCGCCTCCGCGCCCGCGGTGGTGACGATGTTCCAGCCCGCCCGGCCGCCGCTGACGATGTCCAGCGAGGCGAGCCTGCGGGCCAGGTTGTAGGGGGAGTTGTAGGAGGTGGACGCGGTGGCGATCAGACCGATGTGCTCGGTGGCCGTCGCCAGCGCGGTCAGCAGGGTCAGCGGCTCCAGGGCACCGGCCGGACGCTGACCCAGCTCGCCCCACAGCTGGGGGCTGTCGGCGAGGAACAGGCTGTCGAAGGTGCCGCGTTCGGCGGTCCGCGCGAGCCGGGTGTAGTGCAGCGGATCGACATGCGCGTACGGATCGCTCTCCGGGAGCCGCCAGGACGCCTCGTGGTGGCCGGTGCTCATCAGGAACGCGTTCAGATGGAGTCGGCGGGTGGTCATCGGTGGTCCTCCGTGACACCGAGGGCGGCCAGCAGCCGCTCCCGGTACTCGCCCAGGACCGGCTCCCGGTAGGAGCGCGGGTGGGGTCGGTCGATGGTCAGATCGAGGCCGATACGGCCCCGCTCCAGGACGAGGACCCGGTCGGCGAGCACGATCGCCTCGTCCACGTCATGGGTGACGAGCAGCACGGAGGGCCGGTGGCGCTCCCACAGCTCGCGCAGCAGATGGTGCATCCGGATCCGGGTCAGCGCGTCCAGCGCCCCGAACGGCTCGTCCGCCAGCAGGAGTTCGGGCTCACGCACCAGGGCGCGGGCGAGCGCGGCCCGCTGTGCCTCACCACCGGACAGCTCGCCCGGCCAGGCCCGCTCCCGCCCTTCGAGGCCGACCTCGGCGAGGGCGGCCCGGCCGCGCCGCGGGGCGTCCTTCCCGTCCAGGCCCAGCAGCACGTTGTCCAGCACCCGGCGCCAGGGCAGCAGCCGGGAGTCCTGGAACACCACCGAGACCTGCCGCGGCGCCGCGACCTGCCCGGACCCGGCCACCCCGTGATCGAGCCCGGCGATCGCCCGCAGCAGGGTGGACTTCCCGGACCCCGAGTGCCCGAGCAGCGCCGTGAACTGTCCGGCGGGCAGTTCGAGATCGATGCCGTCGAGGATCGTACGTTCGCCGAACGACCGGTGCAGGGAACGCAGTTGGACGGCGGTAGCGGGCCGGGTCAGCTGCTCAGTGTGCGGCGCCATGACAGCACCCTCCGTTCGATCAGACGGACCGCGCTGTCGGAGACCAGGCCGAAGACGCCGTAGATCAGCAGGCCGACGAGGATGGTGTCGGTACGGCCGTAGTTCTGCGCCTGGAACATCAGATAGCCGAGCCCGCTGGTGGCGTTGATCTGCTCCAGCACCACCAGGCCCAGCCAGGAGCCGGTCACCCCGAGCCGCAGCCCCACGAAGAACCCGGGCAGCGCCCCCGGGATCACCACCTGCCGCACGAAGCCGAGCCTCGACAGGCCCTGGACCTCGGCCAGTTCGACATAGCGGCTGTCGATTCCGGCCAGCGCGGCATGCGTGTTCAGATAGACCGGGACGTAGACGACGATCGCGATGATGGCGACCTTGAAGGTCTCCCCGATGCCCAGCCAGAGGATGAACAGCGGGATCAGGCCGAGGGTCGGGATCGCCCGGTTGAGCTGCACGGTCCCGTCGATCAGCGCCTCCCCGGTGCGGCTGAGCCCGGACACCAGCGCCAGCAGCACCCCGGCGGTGAGCCCGATCGTGAAGCCGTACGCGGCCCGGCGCAGCGAGGTCAGCACATCGGTGGGCAGGGTGCCGTCGGTCCACAGACGGCCGAGGGTGCGCAGCACCGTCCAGGGCGCGGGTATCGCGGCCGGGTCGAGCCGCCCGGCGGCCGAGGCGATCGCCCAGGCGGCCAGCACCAGCAGGGGCCCGGCCAGCCGGGCGGCGGGCAGCCGGCGCCCGGCCAGCCGGGCGGCGGGCAGCCGGCGCCCGGGGGAGAGGCGGCGCCGCCGGCGGACCGCGGGCGGCTCCCCGGACGCGACGTTCGGCGGGGTCGGCGTGGTCGTCACGGCGGTCATTTCCGGTACTCCTCGGGCACGGCCCGGGCGGCGATCGCCTCGAAGCGGTGGTCGAACAGGCCCGACACATCCGTCTTCTTCACGAAGCCGCCCTCGGCGAGCAGATCGGCGGTCTCCTGCTCCCACCTGATCGCCTCGTCCCAACACGGCGGGAACAGCGGCTTGTTGGCGAGCGCGGTGATGGACTCGGCCTGCGGGAGGGTCAGGTTCTGCGTCTTGACGTAGAACTCCTCGTTCCAGCGGTCCGGATGCTCGTACTGCCACACCTGGCCCCGGGCCCACCTGGGGATGTACGCGGCGATCGCGGCGGCCTTGGCGGGGTCGTCCAGCGTGGCCTGCGGCGCCCAGAGCAGGTTGAGCAGGTCGACCACGTCGGTGGTGACGGTGCGGGCGCCCTTCGCCGCGTACTGCTTGAGGTAGGCGGGTGCCTGGCTGTTGGCGAGCGGCGCCACGTCCACCTGGCCGGACTGGAGGGCGGTCAGGAACTGGTTGCTGGTCAGCGGCACCAACTCGGCGTCGTCGTACGCCAGATGCGCCTGCTTCAGGGCCCGCAGCAGGACCACGCCCTGCGCCTGCCCCTGCGAGAAGGCGAGCCGCCTGCCCTTGAAGTCGGCCGCGGTGCGGATGTCGCTGCCGGGCCGGGTCGCGAACAGGTAGTTCGGCCTGCGGGTCAGCTCGATCGCCACGATCTTCGCCGCGAGGCCCTGGAACTGCGCCTGGATCGGCGGGATGCCCGCGTTGTTGGCGACGTCCAGGGACCTGGCGCGGAAGGCGTTGATGACATCGGGTCCGGCGCCGATGTTCACCCAGTCGGACACGGTGAACGGCAGCGGCGGGAACTTCCCCAGTCTGAACTGGAGTTGCTCCACGCCCTGGTACGACGTGATCTTCAGGCTGGTCCCGGCGGGGACCCTGGCCGCGAGGGGCCGGGTGGCGGCGGCGCCGCCGGTGTCGGCGGTGGCCACGCCCTTGGCGCAGCCGTCGAGTCCGGCGACGGCGGCGGACGCGCCCAGCAGGGAGGTGAGAAAGAGACGACGGTGCATGGAGGTCTCCCGGAAAGAGCCGGTCAACGGAAACACGGAGAAACTCAAAGGAAATGCGAAGAAGCCCTGGGAAATTCACGGCAACACGCGTGTCACGCGCGGCAAGATGTCAGCAACAGAAGGCGTGACACTCGGTTCGACAGCTCGTGAAGGGGCGCATGACCAGCATGTTCCAGGCCCCGGGCGACCCATGTCAACATTCCGAGTTTCTGAATTAAATACCCTCAGGTGAGGCGCCCAGCGGATCCCGGAACAACGCGTCGAGCAGCACCGAACCGCCCGCGACCGCGAGTACGGAATCGGGAAAACTCGTCGGCAGCACCGCCGCGGAACGGGAATTCCCGGCCGCCTCCCGCAGCGCGTCCAGGCACTCCTCGAAGTGGATGACCCCCACCTCGGTGACCACGACCGTCTCCGGGTTGAGCACATCGAGCAGCAGCGCGGCCGCCCGTCCCGTCGCCCGCGCCCGCTCCACCAGCAGCCGCCGGGCCACCGGGTCCCCGGCCGCCGCCGCGGCCACGACATGCATCGGATTCGCCGAGGCGGTGACCCGGGCCGCCCGCGCCCTGCGGCACAACGTCCGTTCCCCCAGCTCCACTTGGAGGCATCCGGTACGGCCGCACGGGCACGGCTCGGTGCCGCCCGGCACCGGCAGATGCGCGATGGCACCGGCCGCGGACCGGGGCCCGTGGTGCACCTCGTCATGGGTGGCGAACGCCGCGTCGACCACATTGCCCACGAACAGATGCAGCACGCTCCGGCTGCCCCGGGCCCGCCCGAACAGGCGCTCGCCGTTCACCAACGCCCGCGCGTGCCCGTCGACTTCGACCGGCAGACCGGTACGGGCGGCGAGCAGCTCCCGCACCGGCACCTCCCGCCAGCCCAGCAGCTCGTGCTCCACCACGGTGCCCGTCTCCCGGTCCACCCAGCCGCCGACGGCGACCCCGACCCCGAGCGGGCGCCGCCCGGGGGCCTCGGCGAACAGCGCGGCCAGCCCCTCGGCGGCCCGCGCCAGCACCCGCCCGGGATCGGTCCGGTCATGCTTCAGCTCGCGCCGGGCCAGCACCCGCCCGCGCAGATCCAGCAGCGCCACGGTGGTGTACGGCACCGCCACATGCACCCCGCCCACCACGAACCGGGCGTCGTCCAGCTCGACCGGCACATGCGGCCGGCCCACCCCGCGCGAGCGGCGCGGCGCCGGGGACTCCCGGATCAGCCCGAGCCCGGCGAGCCGCGCACAGTGCTCGGTCACCGAAGCGGGCGAAAGACCGGTCAGCCGCGCCACCGTACTGCGCGCCACCGGGCCGTGCTCCAGCACGGACCGCAGCACGGAACTGGCGCTGGCGCGCCGCCGGTCGCGCTCGGCGGCGCGGGGCACGGGGGAGACAAGGGTGGATGCCGCACTGCGGGGCATGGAGAACCGTCCTCGGGACCGGAGCCGGTACATCGGATGACCGGAAAGGACGGGGCGGCGCGACGCCGGGCGGCGGCCCGCCCCTATCCCGGACGGCGACAGGTGGCCGCGCCCTGGCGCCGCAGGTCGACATAGCGACGCGACGTGAAATACCGGGCCTGCGCAACCATGCCCCCGAAGCTAGCAAACCCCCCGACCACTGCCCACCCCTCGCCCACCGACCGAGACGACCCGGGACCCCAGCGGCCGGCCCGGCCGCCGCTTTGGTGGATCCCTACAGACCCGCCGCCGGTCCGCGACGTCTGCTGAAGCACCCCACCCCAGTGACCACCGTCACGCCGAACCCGGTGTGAACCGCGCTTTTGTACGGAGCCCACCAAGCTGTCGATCAACCCTTTGTCGAGCGCTGACGGTGATCGGCCTCGGGGCGCCGGTATAGCGTCGCGATGTCCCACCTGTCCCCTGTCTCCTCACCCCGCGGAGTCCCCATGAGCACCGCCACCGTCAGCGCCCGTCCGGGTGCCGTCCTCGCCGACCTGCTGCCCGCGTCCCGCGCCCGTGACGCCGTCCTCGTGCTCGGCGGTGCCGCGCTCACCGGGCTCGCCGCCCAGCTGTCGGTGCCCGTGCCCGGCTCTCCGGTGCCGGTGACCGGCCAGACCTTCGCCGCGCTGCTGGTCGGCACCGCGCTCGGCGCCCGCCGCGGCTTCCTCTCCCTCGCCCTGTACACGGTGGCCGGCATGATCGGCGTCCCGTGGTTCGCGGAGGGCGACTCCGGCACCGGCGCGGTCTCCTTCGGCTACGTCCTCGGCATGCTGCTCGCCTCCGCCGTCGTGGGCGCCCTCGCCCGCCGCGGCGCCGACCGCTCCCCGCTGCGCACGGCGGGCACGATGATCCTCGGCTCGGCCGTCATCTACGCCGTCGGCGTCCCCTACCTGGCCCTGGCCGCCCATCTCTCCCTCGGCCAGGCGGTCGCCGCCGGCCTCGTCCCGTTCCTGATCGGCGACGCCCTCAAGGCCGCCCTCGCGATGGGTCTGCTGCCGACCGCGTGGAAGTTCGCGGGCAAGCGCTAGCCGCCCACCGGCACAGGACAACGGCCGCGGGGCCCGACGAAGTTCGTCGGGCCCCGCGGCCGTTGTCCGTGGGCGGACCGGGTCAGCCGATGGAGACCTTGTCCGTCGCGGCCTCGGCGGCCCCCGCCGGGGCACGGCGGGACTGGACCGCCTGCTTCACGAAGGCGAGCACCACCACGACCGCCGCCACGCCCAGCGACAGCAGCACGGTCTTGCGGCCGCTGCTCGCGCCCTCCGTGTCGGTGAGCATGTAGCCCAGGACGAAGACGATCAGCGCGGCCGCGGCCCAGGTCAGGTACGGGTACAGCCACATCTTCACGACGAGCTTCTCCGGCGCCTCGCGCTGGATGATCCGGCGCATCCGCAGCTGCGAGAAGCAGATGGCCAGCCACACGAACAGGGCGACCGCGCCACTGGAGTTCAGCAGGAACAGGAAGACGGTGTTCGGGAACTTGTAGTTGAAGAACACGGCCACGAAGCCGAAGACGACCGACGCGAGGATCGCCGCCATCGGCACACCGCGGGAGGTGGTGCGGGCGAACGCCTTCGGCGCGTCACCGCGCTGGCCGAGCGAGAAGGCCATGCGGGAGGCCGTGTAGAGGCCGGAGTTGAGACAGGACAGCACCGCGGTCAGCACGATGACGTTCATGATCTCGCCGGCGTGCGCGATGCCGAGGGAGTTCAGCGCGGCGACGTACGAACCCTGCTTCGCCAGCGACGCGTCGTTCCACGGCACCAGCGTGACCACGACGAGGATCGAACCGAGGTAGAAGACACCGATACGCCAGATGATGCTGTTGGTGGCCTTGGTGACCGCGCGCTGCGGGTCCTCCGACTCACCGGCGGCCAGGGTGGCGATCTCGCTGCCCATGAAGGAGAAGACGACCAGCAGGACACCGGTGAGGATCGAGCCCGGACCGTGCGGCAGGAATCCGCCGTGACTGGTGAGGTTGGAGAAGGACGCGTTGTCGGTGTGCGCGCCCGGCAGCACCCCGAAGATCGCGAGCAGGCCGACGACGATGAACGCGCCGATCGCCACGACCTTGATACCGGCGAACCAGAACTCGAACTCGCCGTAGGAACCGACCGATACGAGGTTCGACGCGGTCAGCACCAGCATCACGATGAGGGCCCAGCCCCACTGCGGCACCGCGGGTACCCAGCCCTCCAGGATCTTCGCGCCGGCCGTTCCCTCGACCGCGAGCACCACGACCCAGAAGAACCAGTACAGCCAGCCGATGGAGAAACCGGCCCAGCGGCCGAGCGCGCGGTCGGCGTGCTCGGAGAAGGAGCCGGAGGTCGGGTTGGCGGCGGACATCTCGCCCAGCATGCGCATCACGAGGACGACGAGGGTGCCGACGAGGGCGTAGGACAGCAGAATGCCCGGTCCGGCCGCGGCGATACCGGAGCTGGAGCCGACGAACAGCCCGGCGCCGATCACACCGCCGATGGCGATCATCGTCAGGTGCCGGTTCTTGAGGCCTGCTTGAAGTCCGGAACCAGGAGGGGTCATGGACGGATTCCTTTGCGCCTGTTGAGCGGGGGTTCTCGTACGGAAACGGGGGTTGCCGTTGTGGGGTCCGATACGGGATTCGTACGAGCGGTGTACGAGTCGGTCCAGTGAATCCGAGGCGAACGAATTCGGGAACCTCTGAATCCGGATTGTTACTTGAGGTTCCCTTGAGGTTCTATGGCCCCGCTCACATTTGACGACGAAATCCGTAGCTCTCCGGGTGTCGCATGAGTCACCTCCGGATGCCTTGACGGACGCCCCTCGAATGCCGTGGACCCCGGGCTGCTGCCCCGATTCCGGCGTGTCACACTCGTCCCATGCGCGTGTACCTCGGCTCCGACCATGCGGGCTTTGAACTCAAGAACCACCTCGTCGAGTGGCTCAAGGCGGCGGGGCACGAGCCCGTCGACTGCGGGCCGCACCTCTACGACGCCCAGGACGACTACCCGCCCTTCTGCCTGCGCGCCGCCGAGCGCACGGCCGCCGACGCCGACGCCCTCGGCATCGTGATCGGCGGCTCCGGCAACGGGGAGCAGATCGCCGCGAACAAGGTGAAGGGCGTGCGCGCGGCGCTGGCCTGGAGCGAGGAGACGGCGTCCCTCGGCCGTCAGCACAACAACGCCAACGTGGTCGCCGTCGGCGCGCGCATGCACAGCACCGAGGAGGCGACCGCGTTCGTCGAGACGTTCCTCGCCACCCCGTTCTCCGGTGACGCGCGCCACATCCGCCGCATCGACATGCTGAGCGACTACGAGACGACGGGCGACCTCCCCCCGATCCCCGCCCACCACCCCCAGCAGTAACCCACCACCTTTGCCTCCGCCCGCGCCCACCCCTCGCCGATCCGCTCGGCGGCGGGTGGGCGTCGTGCTCGGCGGAGGAAGGCGACCGGGGAACGCGCCGGGGAACGCGGCCGGGGAACGCGCCGGGAAACGCGACCGGGGAACGCGCCTAGGCTGAGGGGCGAGGGCTGCCCGCCGGTCGAGTGAGCCGGGCGGGCGGGAGAAGAAGACGAAAGGACGGCCCGCCTTGCCGGAAGGCCACACCATCCACCGGTTGGCACAGGACTACGCCGCCCGCTTCCAGGGCAGTGCCCCCCGCGTCACCAGCCCCCAGGGCAAGTTCTCCGACGCCGCCGCCCTCCTGGACCGCGCCGAGCTGACCGCCACCGAGGCCCACGGCAAGCACCTGTTCCTGCGGTTCCGCGACAGCGACTGGGTCCACATCCACCTCGGCCTGTTCGGCAAGGTCGGCTTCGGCGACGCCCCCGCGCCCCCGCCCACCGACACCGTCCGGCTCCGGCTCGCGAACGACCTGTCGTACGTCGATCTGCGCGGCCCCACCACCTGCGCCCTGATCACCGACGACGAGAAACGCGCCGTCCACTCCCGCCTCGGCCCCGACCCGCTCAGGGCGGACGCCGACCCGGCGGCGGTGTACCGGAGGATCAGCCGCAGCCGTACGACGATCGCCGCCCTGCTCATGGACCAGAAGATCGTGGCCGGCGTCGGCAACGTCTACCGCGCCGAAGTCCTCTTCCGGCACGGTATCGACCCCTACCGCGCGGGCCGCGACCTCACCCCCGCCGAATGGGACGCGATCTGGGCCGACCTCGCCGCCCTGATGCGCGACGGCGTGCGCGACAACCGGATCGACACCGTACGGCCGGAGCACACCCCCGAGGCCATGGGCCGCCCGCCCCGCGTGGACGACCACGGCGGCGAGGTCTACGTCTACCGCCGCGCCACCCGGCCCTGCCACATCTGCGGCGACCCCATCCGCACCGCGGGCCTCGCCGCCCGCAACCTCTTCTGGTGCCCCACCTGTCAGAAGCACTGACACTCCTTCGGGTGGGTTTACGGAATTCCGGTGCCTGAGCGAACCTGTGAACCCGAGCCCCGCACGGGGGACAAGCAGGACCTCCCGTGCCAAGGGGCCGGTGCGATGGATAGGGTCCCGAACTAATGGCAGCAGGACGAGAGACGCGCGCGAAGGCCGAGACGCTCACGGCCCGGTGGAAGATGCAGTGGCACCGGGCCCGCGTCGGGCTGCGCAGAAGCGCCGTCGACTACTTCCGGGGCGACGGCTCCGACTGGATCGCCTTCGCCGGGCTCCTCCTGACCGTCCCGGTCTTCACCGCCCTGACCCTGTTCGACTCCGTGTGGTGCTCCCCGGCCATGCTCGTCCTGCCGATCGTGGCCGGTGGGCTGCTGCTGCGCCCGGCCAGCCTGCTCGGCCTGTACGCGACCGCGGCCACCGCGCTGATCGTGGAGTCGGTACGCCTCGGCCCGTACACCGAGGGCCCCTCGCGGGTCACCCCGGGCGTCGTCCTGGTGGTGGCCGCCTGCGGCTTCTTCGGCCTGCTCACCGCCCAGTTCCGCAGCCGCGTCGGCGTGCCCTGGCGGCGCGGCGGCACCATGCTGTTCGACCTGCGCGAGCGGATCCGGGTGCAGTCCACCCTGCCCAAGCTGCCCCAGGGCTGGCACCACGAGATGGCGCTGCGGCCCGCCGGCGGCCAGTCCTTCTCCGGCGACTTCGTGGTGGCCGCCCGCACCAACGGCGGCCGCACCCTGGAGGTCGTCCTCACCGACGTCTCCGGCAAGGGCATGGACGCCGGATCCCGCGCCCTGCTGCTGTCCGGCGCCTTCGGCGGCCTGCTCGGCTCGCTGCCCCCGCACGCCTTCCTGCCCGCGGCCAACGGCTATCTGCTGCGCCAGGACTGGGACGAGGGCTTCGCCACCTCCATCCACCTCGTCCTGGACCTCGACTCCGGTGACTACGAGCTGTACTCCGCGGGCCATCCGCCGGGCCTCCAGCTCAGCGCCGGTACCGGCCGCTGGGAGGAGAAGTCCGCCGAGGGCCCGCTCCTCGGCGTCTACGACGGCGCCCAGTTCGACTCCGTCAAGGGCTCGCTGCGCACCGGCGACGTCCTGATGCTCTTCACCGACGGCCTGGTGGAGACCTCCGACCGCGACATCGTGGAAGGTATCGACCGCCTCACCGGCGAGGCCGACCGCTATGTCGCCGGCGGCTTCCACGGCGCCGCCTGGCACCTCATCGAGGCCGTCGCCAAGGACGTCAACGACGACCGGGCGCTGCTGCTGATCTGCCGGCAGTCGCCGACGGGGCAGACGGCCCGCTGACACCGGCCGCCGGAGCCGCCGTTCCGTGCCGGGCCTTTGTCACGGAAATTCGCTGATCCTGTGACAGATCGGGCCCTGACTCGACCGCCTGCGCCCGGGAGTTCATAATTATGTTTCGGTATGTGACATGAGCGGCGGACGCCGCGGGAGCCCATACGGGGGAGGCGACATGAAGTTCGACATGGGCGCGCAGACGCTCTCGACGCTGATGCGTGATTCACGCGGGTCCAGCCAGGATCTGGGCACGCTGATCCGGCAGTTGGTGCAGGCCGCCGAGCCGTTGGAAGGAAAGTTCAACGGTGCGGGGCGTACGGCGTTCGACCAGTTCAAGGCGCGCGCGGACGGCATCACGAAGGAGCTGAACGGCTCGCTGGCGGCGATCCTGGGCGGTCAGTCCGGGATGGAGGGTGCCTTCAGCTCGGGTGACCAGGAGCAGGGCGAGAACGCCAAGTCGCAGATGGGCGCCGCCAACTTCGACGCGGCGCGGTTCTCGGGCCGCTGAGCCGCACGCGTCCGGGTTGTTCTGAATTCTTCGAGACGTTCGGTCTCTTCACGGGGAGTGGTGTGTGATGGCGGGTTCTGGCGCGGATCGTCGGTCGTACGACACGGGGGCGTCGGCCGATGTGCAGGGGAACCTCGCGGGGGTGATCGCCCAGCTGGAGTCGGTGATCGCGGCGCGGGACAAGCAGGTGAAGAAGGCGATGGCGGACTTCACGGCCGATGGCGTGGCGGACGAGTACCACGGCAAGGAGCAGCGCTGGAACAACGCGTCGCAGGAGGTGCGGAACATCATCCACCTGCTGAAGACGACGATGGAGAAGAACGACTCGACGGCGCATTCGACGCTGGCGAAGGCGAAGTCGGCGGTCGACAACATCGGCTGACCAGCGGCCGGTTCACGGGGGGTTGGGTATGACGGGCTGGGATCTGCGTCCGCAGGGCATCAGTCAGGTGCTGACGACGACGGGCAAGACGGCGTCGCATCTGGAGACACAGGCCAAGGACTTCGGCGGGCATCTCCAGTCGGCGGCGTCGAGCGCGGGCACGATCTCCGCGGGCGACGGCTCGGGCGGCTCCGGTGGCCAGAGCGGCAAGGGCGGTCAGGACGGCAAGGACGGCGGCGCGACGCAGGGCGGCCTCGTGGCGCTGGCGTTGTCGGAGTACGCCGAGCACGCGACCAAGGACCTTCAGTTCATCGCGGCACGGGCCGGTAAGTCGTTGCAGGGCGCGGTGGACGCGACGACGGCCTATCTGGACGGTGACGAGGCGATGGCGGCGGAGGCGCAGCGCAAGGCGGCCACGCCCGGGGTGACGATGCCGGGAGTGGACAAGCCGTGATCAAGCCGGAGGAGATACCCGAGTTCACCGGTGATCTGGCGCAGTTGGAGAAGGACTGCACCGCGCTGAAGAAGGACGCGGGGCAGGTCCGTTCCACCGGTTCGGATGTGCATACGCAGTTCCAGGGGCTGTCGGCGTACTACAAGGCTCCCGAGGCGGATCAGCTGTTCGCCTCGACGAAGCCGGTGTCGGACCGGGCGGACGCGTTCGGGACGGACCTGGAGACGGTGTCCTCGGCGCTGTCGGGGTACGCGGCGGAGGTCCGTCCGCTGGTGACGAAGCTGCAGCAGCTCAAGCATGACGCGCAGACGTTCGTCGACTCGGTCGAGGGCGACGACGACTGGCAGTACGACGAGGACAAGGTCAAGAAGAACAACCAGCTCCGCGACGATGTCACGGCGACGGTCGCGGCGTTCTGGGCGGCGGAGCGCACCTGCCACAACAAGATCACGGCGTTGTGGCACGGCACCCAGATGATCGCCGGTGACGGCAGCGACAAGAAGAACATGTACGGCTACAGCGCGGCCGATCTGAAGGGCGCGAAGGGGCTGCCGTGGGGCGATCCGGTGGAGCAGAAGCACCACTGGTACGACGTCGGGCACTGGGTGAAGTCGTTCGTCTGGGACGGCATCGTGGTCGACGGCATCTGGGGCACGGTCAAGGGCCTGGGCACCCTGGTCGGTGTCGACGGCTGGGACGCGATGAAGACCGCCTGGAAGGGCCTGGCGCAGCTGGCCACGGGCCTGGCGTTCATGAGCAACCCCGTGCTGGCGGCGGCGTTCTGGGCCACGCCGGACAAGTACATGCCGTCGTGGCTGCGTGAGTCGCGCAACACGATGAAGCAGACCGGCAAGGCGTTGCTGGCGTGGGACGAGTGGGGCAAGAACCCCGCCCGCGCGGCCGGCGGGGTCACCTTCAACGTCGTCACCGCGATCTTCACCGACGGCGCGGGCGCCGCGGCCGAGGGCGCGGGCAAGGCGGGCGCGGTGGCCAAGGCGATCTCGTTCGCGGGCAAGGCGGGCCGGGTCATCGACCCGATGACGTACGTCATGAAGGGCGCGGGCGCCGGTCTGTCGAAGATCGGCGACATCGGCAAGGCCCTCAAGGGCGCCGGGAAGATCGACATCCCCAAGCTCCCCGACAACGCCATCACCCTGCCCGCGGGCACCGTGCATCTGCCGGACGGCACGGTCCGCCTCCCCGAGGGCGCGTCGATCCCCAAGGGCGCCGTCGAACTCCCGGGCGGTGACGTCCGGTTGCCGCACGACGCCCCCTTGCATCCGGCGGGCACGGACCCCCTGCACACCCCCGCGGGCGAGCCCCCGCTGTTCGCCGACGAGCACGGCAACATCGTCGACCACAAGGGCGATGTGCTGATGCACCACGACGGCGGCCCCCCGGACATCACCAGCCACCCCCACTCCGGCTCCGACGTCCCGCACACCCCGTCCCCGGCCAAGGAACCGGCTTTGGTCGGCGCGGCCACCCACGGCGCGGACACCACGGTGCACACCGGCGACCACATCAAGCTCGGCGACAGCGTCGGCCACGACTTCGGCGACACCGGCCGAGCCGGTGAGGACATCACGACCGCTTCCGGCACCCACGTAGGTGGTGACATCCCTGAAAGCCGCCTGGGCGACCACCTTCCGCAGGACACGGCAGGCCATGCGCCCGGCGGTCACGTCGGTGATCACATACCCAGGAACGACCTGAACGACAGTCTTCGCGACGACCACGGTGGCGCGCCCCGCATGGCCGAGAACCACCCGGGCACTCCATCCGCCGTCGGTCACCCTCATGGCTCCGGTCGACCGGACGGCTCGGGCGCGGGCGGCACCCATTCCGACGGCCCGCAGGGTGACGCAGGACATGGCGCTCGCGATCTCCCTGGACACCGTGGCGCACACCCGAGTAGTGACGATGGAATCCCGGACCATGACGAAGCGGGTCACGACGGAGACGGCACAGGCACGGATCACGAAGGCTCCGCGGACGGTGGGGCGGACACGGGTCCCGCCCACGGAGACGGCGATCCGTACGCTGGACACGAGCCCGACCTCTCCCGGCGTGCCCTGCTTCCCGCGGACGGCCCGCTCACACTGAGAGATGTACGCAACTCGCGCGATGTGCGCACGCGTTGGGAGCGCGGCGAGGAGTTCCATCGACAGATGTGGGGCGGCGGGCCGGAGCGTCACTACCCCGTTCCCACCAATTCCGATCACAGGTATCCGGTGACGGCCAAGGGCGGGCGCAAGGTCGACGTTCCGGTCGACCTGCCAGACGGGCGGACTGTTGCCGTCGAGGTGAAGACCTATGGCCCGTACCGCACTATCACGCTGAAGGACGGCTCTCACCAAACGATCAAGAACGAAGTCCCGCTGAGTAAGCACATCAAGGAGCAGATACACAAGGATGTCGCGTTGCGCAGAATGAATCCTGGATATGACCCTCGCTGGTCTTTCACGCACGCCGGGCCTTCCAGTGAACTGCGCGAGTACCTCAAGAAGGCGAAGATAATATTCCTCGAATACGGTCCCACTCCCAAGAAGGATCAGTGGGATTTGCCTCCCGGGAAGAAGTAGACTGGCTCCGGGTCAACTGGAAGGCTGTGTACGATGCAGGACAAGACACCGGACAACTCGGCCACCGAGCTGTCGGAGTGGGCGGAGGGGGCGCACCGCAATGCCGCCGGTCTCGCTTCGGTGCTCGGTGTGTCGCCGACACAGTATGACGAAGACCCTTTGGTTCTTCTGCCTGGGTTGCAGAACTACGCGGACCGTCTCCCGCTGAGTGAGTTCGAGCAGTCCGACTGGATCAGCCTTCACACGGATTTGACTTCGTACCTCGGCGACCTGCTCGTGCGTCGACACGGCGCGGTGTGGGTGAGGATCGACGACACGCATTCGCCTGCCGGTTACCGGTATGTCGTGGAAGCGACGGGGCGGGACGGAAAAGAATACCGCGTTGAACCGTATGACGTGGTGATGGAGGAATTTGAGAACCTCCCGATCGAGATCAGCAGAATGGTTGCGAATGCAGAGACCGCACTGCATCTCACGCCGGTGATCGATGAAGGATCCCTCGCGGATATCTCTCTGGAAGAGCTCATGGGGGACGATCGCTGACGATTCCGGACCGGGAGCCGCTTTCGGGCAGAGGGTTTAATGGTCCGTCGGTTCGTCTGGCCGTAGATTCATCCTGACCAGTTCCCCGGACCTGTTGAGCAGCATCTCGGGGATGTCGTCCTCGTAGAACCGTATCTGCCCGATGACCCCGTCGGTCGTCGCGTGGAACGCGAGGCACTCGATCAGCGACTCCAGCTCGGGTAGAAGCTCGGCATGCACTTCCTGCCTGGCCGTCAGGGACCAGCGGCTACCGGCCCGGACCAGTTCACCGGTCAGCAGTCCGCCGATGCGAGCCGCCGGGCCACGCGCTGCCAGCAGCGGTTCCGGGACTGCCATTTCGTCGACTGCGTCGTTTTCATCGTCGCGGAGTCCAAGGTGCCACCGAAGGTCATCGAGCAGGGCGTTCGGTACGGAGGATGAAAGATCCAGGGCCAAGTCCATCGCGAACACGTCACTCATGCCTGGAGCTTAGATCTCAGTGGGCCAGGCTGTCGAAGAAGAGGCGCGTCCGCCGGTCTGGAGTGGTGAGAAGGCGTCGGTGACGTGGCCCAGGGCACGAGAGAGCGACCGGTTGGAGCGATCCGAGATGTCGCGCGCTCGGGCTCTGGAGGGCACGCCGACCGTGGCCAAGTCCTGCTGTGCGGAAGACCCGGCTGCCGAGAAGTTCGCGACATGGGAATCCTGGGTCAATGCCATGCAGGTCGGCTCCGCCGTGTTCGTCACAGCGCTCAGCCGGGTGCTTGGTGTGCCGGGAGAAGGACACGTCTGCAGTGTGTCGATCCAGGCGTACTCGAACTCGTCGTCACGCGCGCCGGATTCCAGCGACAAGGACATGGGTACTCGGCACAACGCCGTGCTCCTGTGGCGAAGCCCCTGTATCCACCAATGGAGCTGCTCCACCGGTCCTGGCCGGCGCGGGCGTCCATGGCGCGGACCGGGCCGGCGACCACCTCCCGGGCGACCGGGCCGAGGGCCGCATGTCGACGAACAGCGTCGACACCCATGTCCCCGCCGGCACCACGGACCACGCGGGTGTGCCCGCCGCGTCCGGTGACCATGTGACGAGCGGTCACGGCAGCGACACCCACACGCCGGGTCGGGATCTGCCGGTCCAGGGCGGCGACTCGCACCTGCCGGGACATGGCGCGGTGTCGCCCGCGACGGTGACAACCCGTACGGGCCCGAGGGCTCGTTCACCGACAAGCAGATCCACGACATACAGGTCCACCGCGCCAACCACGAGCCCGGTGGGGTCGGTCAAGGACGCGCCGGAGCCGTCGAGGTCCATAAGCACGCTCCGACCCCCGAGACCGAGCTGCATCAGCTCGAGCGCACCTGTGAATACAAGTCCGCGCACTGTATGGCGGCGTAAAGACGGCGGCTACGTGGTGATCGAAGCGAAGAGCAACGTCACCACGGAACTCGGGGCACGCAATCTGCCTAGTGATTCGCACGACAGCTGGAGGACGCGCTGGACGATCACAAACTGGACCACATCGTCGTCAAGGGAGAGATCGAACGCCATCCCGGCAAGGTCGACTTCATGTTCAGTACGGCCCTGTTGCACCTGCGGGCCCGGTGCACCGTCGATCCTCGTGCCGCGCGGCTCGAAACATGGGAAGCAACCGTCAACGCCCTGCAGACCGGCTCGGCACTGTTCACCGTGGCCGCCCGAGCCGAGGGCTTCGTCGACTGCCGTATCAACCATGAAATCCGGCATGTTCCGGCGCTGGGCCCCACTGGGTGGCCGTCCTTCAGCAGTACTGGCTGCGGAAGCCCGGCCTTGTGGAGGCGCTGGAACTCCACCAGCAGCACTGGACAGCGGACGAGGAACGGGCCGAGGATCCCGAGGGACGCCTCGCCCTGGGCCCACTCGCGATCGCCTGCCTCGCCTACGACGGCGGAATCCCGATCGAAGTGGAGTCGGACTATCTGCCCCAGCACTTGCTCCAGCGCGGCCGGCTCGGCGAGTTTCTCACCTAGAACATTTCTCGGCCGAGGAGAGCAAGTGGTCACCCACATCCCCCGTCATGAGTTCCGCACGGACAACGCGGAGGAACTCATGGCGCCGGTCGTCGAGAACGCCAAGGACGTACTCGACCACGTCGAAACCTCCGAGGACGACCGCTATGACGCCCTGTCCGCCACGCTCGCCGTCGCCAAGTGGCGCTGTCTGACGAACCCGACGGCGGGTGAGTTTCCGACCTGGGAGGCGTGGGTCACGGCCATGCAGATCGGCTGCGGGCTCTTCGCCGCCGGTACGGCCGCCGAAGGGCCCGTGGCCTGCCGGGTCGGCAGCGAGGGCGGGGTGAAGAACCTCCCCGCCACCGGGCCCCAGGACTATCTCCACGCGGGTAACTGGCTCACCTCCTTCTACCTCGCGGTGATCTGCCGTGAGAACGGCCGGGTCGAGCAGCTGGCCCAGGTGCCGGTCTCCTTCCTGCGCGCGTCCGGTGCGGAGTTCGACGAGTACGTCTACGCCTGGGTGGAAACCCTCCAGAACCTCTGGTTCGGGCGGCGCGAGGTCTGGGACACCCTGGCCACCGCCATCGACGGCACGGCCCCCGAGGCCGCCCCGATCGCCGGGCCGGAACTCATGCTGAAGATCCTTTATCCGCCGCTCGAACTCTTCCACCACTATCTGCGGCGGGAGGCCGGGGAGTTCAACGCGACCCTGGCCGACGCCCTCACCTGGCACAAGGAGTACTGGGCGGCGAACGAGGCCCGGTCCCGCAGCGGTGAAGGCCTGGTCGCGCTCGCTCCACTCGCCGTCGCGTGCATGGCCTACGACGCGGGCATGCCGGTCGATGTCGAGTCCGAGTACATTCCGCGGGCCTTGCTGCGGCGGTCCTGGGTCGGCGAGTACCAGACCTGAGCCGCGTGCCCCGCGCGCTCCCCGAGGGCGCGCCGCATACGCCTCAGCCTCCTGGGTATGCCGGATCCGCGGAGGATCCCCGGTCGCGGCCATGAACCCGGTCGACCCGGCTGTGCCGCCCCCGCGGTCATGTTTTATCTTGCACGGGCAAAGTGAGGGGGACTCTGGATGACGTACGACGGGCTGCCCGAGGCGCCGGGCATGACGCTCGCCGAGGTCGAGGCCGTCGCGTGTGCCGCGCACGCCGCGCAGCGGGACAAGGCCGGGCGCCCCTACGTCGAGCACCTACGAGCCGTCGCCGAGGGCGTACGGGCTCGCGGTGGTGACGATGAACTCATCGCCGCCGCCTGGCTGCACGACGCGGTCGAGGACGGTGTGCTCGGCGAGGAATGGCTGGCGGCGGCCCCGCTCACCCGGCGCACCAAGGACGTCGTACGGGCCGTGACCAAGCGGCCGGGCGAGGAGCCGCAGGCGTACGCGGAGCGGATCCTGGCCACCCCGGGCGCACTGCTGGTCAAGGCGGCCGACCTCGCGCACAACGCCGACCCGCGCAGACTGGCCGCCCTCGACGAGCCCACCGCACGGCGGCTGACGCGGAAGTACGCCGCCATGCGGCAGTACCTCGGCCTCAGCCCCGCCGCCACGCCGTCCGACGACTGACCACACAGAACACAGGCACAGGACCAACTCGATGGCACGGGACTACGACAGCCAGCTCCTGGAGTCGGTGGCGGTACGCCGACGCCGGATGCGCGACGCCCTGCTGTTCGGCGCGCAGCGCACCCGCCGCTCGATGGACGAACGGCTCGGCAAGGTGTTCGCGGGCATCGCCATCGCGGCCGTACTGTGCGCCGGATGCGTCGGATGGTCCTTCCTCCAGGCCACCCTGGCCCAGCAGAAGCAGCAGCAACAACAGCAACAGCAGCAGTACGGCACCCCCTCCGCACAGCCGTCCTCGGCATCCTCGGCCTCGACTTCGCGATGATAGGTTCCGGTGAGTGGTGAGCACAGCAACGACGTCCCGAACACAACTGAGCCGGGTCACGCTGATCGGTGAGCGTCGACGTGCCGACCTCGTCCTGCCGTCGGACACCCCGATCGGTCAACTGCTGCCCGACATACTCCGGTTGCTCGACGACCGGGCCGCCGCCCGGCCCATGACCCGGCAACTGGTCACCTCCGACGGCTCGGTGCTGTCGCACGAGGCCACGCTGTCGTCGGCCGAGGTGCCCGACGGCGCCGTGCTCCAGCTGGTGCGCGCCCATGCCGCGCCGCCCGCGCCCGTCGTGCACGACGTCACCGACCAGGTCGCCGACGACCTCGATCTGCGCGCCTGGCGCTGGCGGCCCGCCGCCCGCCGGGCCAGTGCCGGGGTGGCCACCGTCCTGTTCGCGGTGGCCGCGGCCCTGCTGGCCCGGCGCGAGTTCGCGCTCGGGTCCGTCGCCGTCGTCCTCGCCGTCGTCACCGTCGTGTTCCTGGCGGCCGGCGCGCTCGTCGCGAGGATCGGCGACGGCAACCGGGGGCTCGCCACCGCGCTGCTGTTCGCCGCCGGGGGCCTCGGAGTGCTCGCCGCCTGGACCGCCGCCGACGCCCACGGCTGGTCAGGACCGGCCCGGCTCGCCGGTGTCGCCGCGGCGCTGGTGCTCACCCTCGCGCTGCTCGCCTACGCCTCCCCATTCGGCCGGGGCGCGCTCGTCGGGGCGGCTGCCGGGGCCGGTATCACCCTGGTGTGGGAGGCGGTCGCCGCCGTGCAGGACCGGCCGGACCGGCTCGGCGCGGTGATGGCCGTGTTCTCCGTCGTCCTGCTCGGACTGCTGCCCCGGCTCGCGCTGATGGCCTCCGGCCTGACCGGACTCGACGACCGGCGCTCCGCGGGCGCGTCGGTCAGCCGCCACCAGGTCGCCAACGCGCTCGCCGCGACCCACCGCGGGCTCGCGCTGGCCACCGTCGCGACCGTCGCCTCGGCCGCCGCCGGGGGCTGGCTGCTGACCTCGGCCGGGCGGCCGACCGTGTGGACGATCACCCTCACCTCGCTCACCGCCGTCGTCCTGCTGTCCCGGGCCCGGGCCTTCCCCCTGGTCGCCGAGGTCGTGGCGCTGTTCGGCGCGGCCGCGCTGCTCGTCCTGCGGCTCGCCGTGCAATGGATGGACCACGCGGGCGGCGCCGGTCCGCTGGTGCTGCTGTGCGCCGCCGGGGTGCTCCCGCTGACGGCCCTCGTGGCCCAGCCGCCCGAGCATGTGCGGGTGCGGCTGCGGCGGGTCGGCGATCTGATCGAGTCCGTCGGCCTCATCGGGCTCTTCCCGCTCGCCGTCGGAGCGTTCGGCATATACGGGCAACTGCTCGACAAATTCTGAGGCCAGGGCAGGAGTGAAGGGCGACATGCCGAACGGGGACAACTGGCAGGGCGACGTGTTGCGGGAGCTGAGGGGCGGCACGCCGCAGCCACCCGTACCGGAGCAGCCGCGACAGGGGGCAGCTGCCCCGGAACAACCGGACGGACCGGCGTACGGACCGCAGCACGGACCGGCGCACGGACCGGCGTACAGCCCCCCACAGCAGCAGCCGTACCCCGACGCGCCGACCCACCAACGGCAGCAGCAGCAAGCCGCCCGGCAACAGCAGCAGACCGGTGCCGCGCGGCGCGGCGCCCCCGACTCCCGGCCGGTGCTCGACAAACGGCTCGCGTCCGCCGCGCTCAAGCCGCGCCACGGCGAGCCGTTCGCCGCGCGTGCCCTGCGTGCCGTGCGCCGCACCGTCTCCTCCTCCGCGGCCCGCGAGGTCGCCGGTGCCGCCGCGACCGCCGAGGTGCTCCAGCAGGCCGTCACCACCGGCCGCCAGATCGCGGTGACCTCCATCCGCGGCGGCTCCGGCAAGACGACCGTCACCGCGCTGCTGGGCGCCACCTACGCCCACTACCGCCAGGACCCGGTGCTCGTCGTCGAGGCCGACCCGGCGCTCGGCTCGCTGCCGCTGCGGCTCGGCGCGCAGGCGCTGCGCTGGACCACCGGCGACCTCGCCGGGCTGGTGGAACCGCAGATGTCGCTGCTCGACGTCACCGGATACCTGGTCCAGCTCCCCGGCAACGCCTGGCTGCTGCCCGGCAGCCAGGGCCAGGTCGGTGCCATGCTCGACACCAAGGCGTACGAGCGGGTCATGGTGTCGCTGCGCCGCTACTTCGGCGTCACCGTCGTCGACTGCGAGACCCTGCCCGCCGAGGTCGCCCGCACCGCGCTGTCCGCGGCGCAGGCCCGGGTGCTCACCGTGCCCGCGACCCTGGAGGGCGTCGCCAGCACCCGTGCCGTCCTGGAGTGGATGCGCAACCTGCCCCGGCACGTGCTGGCCTCCACCGTCGTCGTCCTCACCGAGGTCGCGCCGCACCCCGGCCTCGACCTCCGCAAGGCCACCGAGGAGCTGACCGCGGCCGGGGTCACCGTGGCGGCCCTGCCCTACGACCGCCACCTCGCGGCCGGCGGCGCCATCCGCACCGAACTCCTCGCCCGGGCCACCCGGGACGCCGTCACCCGGCTGGCCGCCGAGGTCTTCCGGCTCTCCCAGAAACAGCGCTGACCGCCCCGACAGGAAGGGACACGAGGAACTCGAGGACGAGGCAACGACAATGAGCACCCGACTGATCCACCGCCCGGCACGCACCACCCGGCCACCGGCCGCGCCCGAACCGCGCACCATAGAGGCGCCGCCCAACCTGCCCGAGGGCAAGGCCGGTTCCGTGCTGCACTCGCTGCTGCCCATCGCCGGGGTCATGTCGTCCGTCGTGATGATGACCGTCGTGCGCAACAGCCAGTTCGCCGGGCTGGGCGCGATCATCCTCGTCGTCACCCTGACCGGCTCCCTCGCCATGGCCTTCTCCCAGCGCGGCAAGGCCCAGCGCACCCGCCGCACCCAGCGCGAGGCCTACCTCGCCTACCTGGAGGAACTGCGCGAACAGCTGGCCAAGGAGGAACGCGAGCGCCGCGCGGGCGCCCAGGTGCTCAACCCGCCGCCGGACGCGCTCTACGACATCGTGCGCGATCCCGCCCGCCTGTGGGAGCGGCGCCGGACGGACGGGGACTTCCTGCGGGTGCGCGTCGGCACCGGCCGGATGCCGGTACGCGATCTGAAGATCGCCCAGCAGGGCTCCTCCGTGCTCACCCCGCCCGACCAGTTCATGCTCAACGAGGCATCCGCGCTGACCGCCCGCTTCGGCACCGGCTCCGAGCTGCCGCTCACCGTCCCGCTCGACCGTGTCGGCAACGTCAGCGTCATCGGCCCGCGCGAGGACACCCTGCGCGTCGTCCGCGCGCTGTTCCTCCAGACCGCCGCCGCCCACGCGCCGGACGACGTGGCCCTGGCCCTCGCGGCACCCGGTGACCGGCTGGCCGACTGGGAGTGGACCAAGTGGCTGCCGCACATGCTGGACACCGAGCAGTTCGACGGCCCGGTCGCCGCCCGCCGCATCGCCCCCTCGCTGCCCCAGCTCGCCCGGCAGATCGGCGGTGAGCTGCGCCGCCGCGCCTCCTACGCGGCCGAGGTGCGCCGCGGCCTGTCCGACAAGGACGCCCTCGCCATGACCTCCCGGCTCCTCGTCGTCGCCGACGCGCACGGCGCGGACGCCGTCGACCTGCCGCGCCCCGATGACGCGGTCGGCCTGCGGGAGATGGGTGTCACCGTGCTGCACCTGCTCGACGAACGGGTGCAGGAGCCCGGCAGCATCGGTGTGCGGATCACCGTCGACGGCGTCCGCATCCTCATCGAGGACCTGCGCGAGGACGAGCCGATCAGCGCCGGCGGCACGGTCGACGAGGCCGGTACCGCGCTCGCCGAGGGCCTCGCCCGGATGCTCGCCCCGCTGCGGCTGTCCGCGGAGTCCCTGGTCGACGCGCCGCTGACCGGCCCGGTCGACTTCGCGGAACTGCTCGGCATCGACGACGTCGCCCGGCTCGACCTCGCCCGGCTGTGGGCACCGCGCGGCGAACGCGCCTTCCTGCGCGTCCCGATCGGTGTCGGCGACCGCCACGAACCCGTCCTCCTCGACCTCAAGGAGTCCTCCGAGCTGGGCATGGGCCCGCACGGCCTGTGCGTCGGCGCCACCGGCTCCGGCAAGTCCGAGCTGCTGCGCACCCTCGTCCTCGCGCTGGTCGCCACCCACCCGCCGGAGGATCTCGCGCTGGTCCTCGTCGACTACAAGGGCGGCGCCACCTTCGCCCCCTTCGCGGACCTCCCGCACGTGGCCGGTGTGATCACCAACCTGGAGGACCAGGCAGGTCTGGTCGAACGCGTCCACGCCTCGCTCGCCGGCGAGGTCAAGCGGCGCCAGCAGGTGCTCAAGGAGGCGGGCAACGTCGCCGACATCGGCCACTACGCCGCCCTCCGCGCCGAGCGGCGCCCCGATCTCGAACCGCTGCCCCATCTGTTCGTCGTGATCGACGAGTTCGGTGAACTGCTCACCGCCAAGCCGGACTTCATCGACCTGTTCCTGTCCATCGGCCGCATCGGCCGCTCCATCGGCGTCCATCTGCTGCTGTCCAGCCAGCGCATCGAGGGCGGCAAGCTCAAGGGCCTGGACACCTATCTGTCGTACCGGCTGGGCCTGCGCACCTTCTCCGCCGACGAGTCCCGTACGGTCCTCGACACCACGGACGCCTTCCATCTGCCGCCGCTGCCCGGCTTCGGCTACCTCAAGGTCGACACCAGCCACTACGAGCGGTTCAAGGCGGGCTATGTCTCCGGCGGCTACCGCGGCCCCGTCCAGCGGGAGACCGAGGACAGCGGGCCGCTCGCCCTGGAGTACCCGGCGTACAACTCGCTGGGCCAGGAGGACAGCACCGGGGCCGAGGAGCCGCAGATGCGGCGCCGGGAGACCGGCCCGACCGAGATGGGCGTACTGGTCCGGCAGATCGAGGACTCCGGCGCCGGTCCCGTGCGCCAGATCTGGCTGCCCCCGCTGCCCGGCGCCGTCGCCCTCGACCAGGTCGCGGGGCCCGTCGAGGTGGGCGCCCGCGGCATGCAGCTCGCCCGGCGCCGGGGCCCCCTCCAGGTGCCGCTCGGCCTCCTGGACGACCCGACCCGGCAGTGGCAGGGCCAGTGGTACCTGGACCTCACGATGGCGGGCGGTCACGCGGCGGTCATCGGCGGCCCCCAGTCCGGCAAGACCACCCTGCTGCGCACCCTGGCCCTGTCCCTGGCGCTCACCCACACCCCGCGGGAGGTCGGCGTCTACGGCCTCGACCTGGTCGGCGGCGGCCTCCAGGCGCTGTCCGTCCTGCCGCACGTGGGCGGGGTGGCCGGCCGGGCGGACCGGGAGCGGTGCGCCCGCACCATCGACTCCGTGCGCGGCATGCTGGACCAGCGCGAGGAGCTGTTTCGGCTGCACGACGTGGACTCCCTGGAGCAGCTGCGGACCCTGCGCGCCGCGGGGCGCGTCCCCGAGCTGGCCTCCACGGAGATCGTGCTGCTCATCGACGGTTTCGGCGCCCTGCGTGACGACTTCGAGGAACTCGACGACGCGGTCGGCGACATCCTCAGGCGCGGCAGCGGCTACGGCATCCACGTGGTCGCCGGCATGCTCCGCTGGAACGATGTGCGCATCGCCGCCCAGTCCCAGTTCGGCACCCGGGTGGAACTGCGGCTGAACGACGCCGGGGAGTCCAGCGTCGACCGCAGGCTCGCCCAGACCCTCTCGCCCGAGGAGAAGGGCCGCGTCCTCACCGACGGCAAGCTCTTCGCCCAGGTCGCCCTGCCCCGTACCGACGGCGCCACCGACACCGCCGACCTCGGCGCGGTCCTGGAGCGCACGGCCCGTACGATCCGCGCCACCTGGACCGGTGAGACGGCCCAGCCGGTCAGGGTGCTGCCGCATCTCCTGGAGCCGCACCTGCTGCCCGGCCCGGCGGCCGAACCGCGCCGGGTCCCGATCGGCCTGGACCAGACCCAGCTGGCGCCGGTGCTGGTCGACCTGTTCCGGCACGACCAGCACCTGCTGATCATGGGCGACAGCGAGTGCGGCAAGACCAATCTGCTCAAGGTCGTCGCGGACGCCCTGATCGAGCGCTACAGCGAGGACGAACTGGTCTTCGGCGTCATGGACCCGCGGCGCGGGCTGCGCGGCGCCGTCCCGGAGGAGTACCGGGGCGGCTACGCCTACAACGCCAAGCTGTGCTCGGCCCTCTCCGCGGGCATCGCCACCGAACTGGACAAGCGGATGCCCGACGAGAGCGAGGGCGGCGAGGACCTGGAACCGGGCAACTGGGGGTCGGGCCCGCGGATCGTGATCCTGGTCGACGACTACGACGTGCTCACCACCGCGGGACAGCAGCCGCTCGCGCCCTTCCTGCCGTACATCCCCTCGGCCCAGGACATCGGCCTGCACTTCGTCCTCACCCGCCGGGTCGCCGGCGCCTCCCGCGGCCTGTACGAGCCGCTGCTCCAGAGCCTGCGCGAGTCCGGCGCCTCGGCCCTGGTGATGGCGGGCGACCGCGGTGAGGGCCAGCTCTTCCCCGGTGTGTACGCCGGTCAGCAGCCGCCCGGCCGGGGCGTCCTGGTCCGCAGGGGAGAGCCGAACCGGCTGATCCAGACCGTGTACGCGGGCAACAGGTAGACCAGGCAGGGAACGGAAGACCATGACGAAGGATGTCGTCGCGCTCACCAGGAACATGCCCGACCCGCTCAGCGTGCTCGCGGCACTGCTCGCCGGTGGCCCGGACGTGCTGGCGGGCGCCGCCGGGGACGGCGCGGTGGTGCAGCTCTGCGACGAGCAGGGCCGCCCGCTGGTCTCCGTCGAGGCGCCGCTGCTGGTGCAGGTCAGGGGAGAGGCGCGGCGGCTGCTCGGGGCGAGCGAGCCGGAGGTGCCGTACTGGTGGACCGAGGCCCGTGCCACCACCGGCGTCAAGCAGGCCGAGGAACTCGCCGGGGCCTTCGCGGCCCGTATCGCCACCCTGGTCGGCGGCACCGCCTGGCCGCGGGAGGCGGCGCGCTCGCTGGCGGTGGTCAGGACCGACGGGATCCGCGCGGTGCCGGCCCCGGCCGCGGCGCAGCCCGCCGTGGACGTGCTCACGGACCGGGTCGCCGTGGTGATCCAGGACCGCCCGGTGGTCGCCATGACCGCCTGGCTCTCGGACGCCTTCCGGGCCGTCGCCGAAGCCGGACTCGGCCTCCAGATCGTCACCCCCGCAGGTACCCGGCTGTCGCCCGCGGTCCGCAACAACCTGCCCGGCCTGCCCTCGCGCTGGGTGGTGCAGGACGAGAAGGACGGCTACTACGACGGCCTGTCCGGAGCCGTGCTGCACTGGGACCACGGCATGTTCGTGCCGGTCGCGTCCCCGGACCCGGAAGCCACGCCGGAGGACCCCCGCACCCCGATGGCGGACTCGTTCGCCGCCGCGGCCGCCGACGACGGCGAACGCCAGCTGGCCGTGTCCTTCCGGGCGATCCACCCCGCGGACGAACGGCTCCTGCTCGGCGGCGCGCTGGAAGCCGTATGGCGTGAACTGACCGGTGAGCCGCCGGCCGGCTGGGGCACCGAGGAACCCGCCAACCTGCCGTGGTCGCCGCGGCAGCTGACGGATGTGGCGTACGAGCGTGCCCCCCGGCCGACCTGGCTGGTGGCCGTCGGCAGCCCGGAGCGCCCGGGCCTCGCGACGGTCCGGATCAGCCGTACCGAGGGCGGTGTGGAGGAGGATGTCACGCTGGCGTTCGGGTACGGACCGGGCGAGGAGATGCCCACGGAAGCCGAGGTGATCCGGGCGGCCGAGGTCCTCGCCACCCGGCACGACCTCCAGTCGATGCTGGTCCAGGTCCGCCGGGCCCGCCGCGACCTGTCCGTACCGCCGCGCTTCGAGGGGCCCGGCGTCCCGTACGCCTTCGTCCTCGGCGCCGACGAGGTGCGGGAGATGCCCGGCGACCGGGCCCGGCGCACTCCGTTGCCCCGGTCACCGCGCGAGCTGGGCCCGAAGCGCCGTCCGGCGTTGTACTACGCCTTCCCGGGCGACCCCTCGGACCTCTCGGGCTGGACGGAGTTCGAGCGCCTGATGCGCCACCTCAAGGGCCTCTGAGCCAAGGGGCTTTGGGACAGGGGCCGCTGAGACAGGAGCCTCAGACGCTCGCCTTCACCGGCTCCCGCTCCTTGCTCTGCCGCGCGCGGGCCAGTTCGGTGGCGTCCTGGACGAAGGCCCAGGCCATCTTGGGCTCCATGGCGAAGCGGAACACCCGTTGCACCGGCTTGGTGCACAGGACGGTGACGGTGGCCACCGCGAGGACGGTGACGACGGCCGAGCCGTAGTCGCCGTACCGCTGGGCGATGTCGAAGCCGCCGAGGAAGAGCACGCTCTTGATCACGAAGCCGTGCAGCAGATAGCCGTACAGGGTGCCCGCGCCGAGCGCCGTGAACCAGGTGCGGCGGCCCGGCACCCAGGCCAGGAAGCAGGCGGTCAGCAGCATCGCGCAGCCGAACATGGCCAGCGTCATCAGCGGCCCGATCCACCACGGGGCGCCGAGTTCCTGGGCGGCGTTCTGGCGGTAGAACCAGTTGTCGTTCATGTGCGGCGCGGTCCACCAGCCGATGGCCAGCGCCGCCGCGAACACCGGCAGCGACAGGATCCGCATCCGGCGCGTGCGCATCAGCGCGAAGTGCTCCGGCTTCAGCAGCAGTCCGAGGACGAAACACGGCAGGAACTGGAGGATGCGGCCGAAGTCCAGGCTGTCGTCCACCCCCGGGGTGACCGATCCGATCATGGCCAGGCCGAGCGCGACCGGCAGCGGCCGGCGCACCAGCTTCCACAGCGGGCTGGTCATCCGCCACACGAAGAGCGCGAGCAGGAACCACGTCAGGTAGTACGGCGAGAAGAGGTTGATCGGGCCGCCCATGTGCCCCGCGTACCGCTTGAACAGCGAGTAGGCGAGCTGGAACAGCACATAGGGCACCGCGACGCCGGTGACCAGGCGCTTCAGCCGGTCCGGGCGCATGTCGAAACTGCGGGAGAAATAGCCGGAGATGACGATGAACGCCGGCATGTGGAACGTGTAGACGACGTTGTACAGGTCTTCGAGGGCCCGGTTGTCCGTCTTCAGCGGGGACCAGGAGTGCCCGATCGCCACCAGCGCGATCGCCAGGTACTTGGCGTTGTCGAAGAACGGATCGCGCTCTTTGCCGGGTCTGCCCGCCTTCGCCTGCTCCTCCTGCGCACGCTGCGGGGCACGCGGTCCGGGCACTCCGTCCGCCGGCGACTGTGCCGGGGGGAGCGGCCGTGGGTTCTGGCCGGGGGACGAGGCGGCGTCAAACATCTCAGGCACCCTAGCGTCGTCGGCGGGATTTCGTAAAACCCCCCTAGTCATTCCTGGTTATCCCCTGCGTATGCCCCGGGATTTCCCGAACTTGCCTCCCTCGTGCACGTGATGATGCACACACAGAGGTCCACCGTTGGCCCCCGATGTCCCGATTCATCCCCAATAATTGGGGCATACCGCGCCTCGGCATGCTCCGGGCGTCGTCGAGGTGTCATCAATTCGAATTACCTGCACACGAGATGTGTGGACACGGAAACGAACTCGCACAATTACGGCTGGAGTCCCGAGCGGCCGTCCATCGAATTGCAGTGCGGTGCGTACCCCGCGCCGGGGCGGCCCGTCCGGCATCCTGTCCGACATCCTGTCAGCGGCCGCATGGAGCAGGCCCGTTGGTGGCACGATGGTTCTGGCGGGGGTGCGGGCCGTACCCCCGGGCCGGCAGAGGGACCGACCGAGGGTTGTGATCAGTTGTGGCCATTTCGCTGTCCGTAGTGGTGCTGTTGGCGGTCATCCTGGTGGTGCTCATAAGAGGGAAGAGCCTCAAGGCGGGACCGGCCCTGGTGGCCGTGCTCTTCGGCTTCTTCCTGGCCTCCAGCGGTATGGCGCCGTCCATCCAGCGGTTCCTGAACTCGATAGCGGACTCGATCTCCTCGATCAAGTTCTGACCGTCGACGATCAAGTTTCGGCCGTCGGACCCCGACGGGCCGGCACCGGTGGTGCCGGCCGCCGCCCGTGGCGCGGTCACCGCTAGTGGTACAGGTGCCGCCGCTCGGCCGGCTGCCGACTGATGAACACCAGGCGGTCGAAGTCCACGGCCACCCCGCGCAGCAGCAGGTCCACCAGCGCGCGCGCCGCGGACGCGTCGACGGGCGCCTCGCCGAACAGCGCCCGCCGGTACACCACCGACGCCAGCAGGTCCACGAACAGCTCGGGGTCCACGTCCGGCTGGAGGTCCCCGCGCTCGACGGCCCGCCGCACCGCGACCGCGGCGGCCGCCCGGCCGGGCCCGACGAGGCTGCGCAGCAGGTGCTCATGGAGCCCGGGGTCGGCGGCGCAGTCGGCGATCAGCGGCGCGAGCACCCCGGCCGGCAGCCGCTCGTGCAGCACCTCGGCGAGCAGCCGCACGCTCTGGTGCAGATCGCAGCGCGTGCAGCCGTTGTCCGGCGGGGGCGGTACGACGAGGACCGAGGCGAGCGCGTCGATCACCAGGCGCTGCCGCTGGGGCCAGCGGCGGCGGATCGCGGCCTTGCTGGTGCCCGCGACGGCCGCCACCTTCTCCAGTGCGAGCGCGCCGTAGCCGTCCTCGTGCAGCAGCCGTACGGTCGCCGCCAGCACCGCCGCGTCGATCGCCGGATCCCTGGGCCGGCCACCGGCCGCCGGGCTCACGCGGCGACGTCCTCGGGGTACCAGCGCAGCTCCACGGTGTTTCCCTCGGGATCGCGGACATAGACCGACTGGGCGGAGCCCCGGGCGCCCCACCGCGGCACGGGCCCCTCCAGCACGTCGAAGACGCCGGAGTCGACGACCTCCCGCCAGTCCAGCGGGTCCACCACCAGGCAGATGTGGTCGACGTTGGACTCGCCGCGCGGCCGCTCGAACAGGTCGATGACGGTGGTGGCGCTGACCCGCACCGACGGGAACGGCACCGTCCCGGCCCGCCACTCCTCGACCCGCTCACCGGCGAGTCCCAGCGGCCCGGTGTAGAACGCCAGTGCCCGCTCGACGTCCGAGACGTTGAGCACCAGATGGTCGAAGTCCTTGATCCGCATGGTGATTCCCCCTGCCGTGGCCGTTCCCAGTTATGTTCCGTACCGGTACGGAACATAACTCATGTACCGCGGAACGACAAAGGCCCAGGGAGAGGAGACAACCTCTCACCTGGGCCTTCGGCATCCAGAGCGGGCGACGGGAATCGAACCCGCGTAGCTAGTTTGGAAGACTAGGGCTCTACCATTGAGCTACGCCCGCAGCGCTGCGCCGCAGGTCGAGGACCGCGGCACTCAGGCATCGTAGCGGGTCCTGTGCCGCTTGGGCCAACACGTCCGATCACCGAACATCACCCGCCCCGCCTCGAAGAATGCGGCCGACGCGGGCCGCCGGGCCATGTACCCTACGTGTCGCACACAGACGGGGTGTGGCGCAGCTTGGTAGCGCGTCCGCTTTGGGAGCGGAAGGCCGTGGGTTCAAATCCCGCCACCCCGACCACCGATCGGCCCTTTCGCCGAGTCCTGGCCGAGTCCTGGCCACGTTCCGGCCGCGTTCCGGCCGGGTCCGCCGGCGGCGCCGCGAAGATCGCCTTTTGGGGCGCCGAACGCCTGCGGTTACTATGCAAGCTGCACGCCCGTGTGCCCGGCCGTCACGGCCTACGTACTCCTCCGGGCGGCGAATCCGCCGGACCTGTCTGGCTCCGGCAGAACCCAAGCAGTCAGCCACAAGGAGACCGAACCGTGAAGAGCGCCGTGGAGACCCTGAACCCGACCCGGGTTCGGCTCACTGTCGAGGTGCCCTTCGAGGAGCTCAAGGACAGCCTCGACGCGGCGTACAGCAAGATCAACCAGCAGGTCACGGTGAAGGGCTTCCGCAAGGGCAAGATCCCTGCCCGCGTCATCGACCAGCGGTTCGGCCGCGGTGCGGTCCTGGAGGAGGCGGTCAACGACGCGCTTCCGAAGTTCTACACCGAGGCGGTCAACGAGGCCGAGCTGAGCCCGCTGGGCCAGCCCGACGTCGACATCACCGAGCTGAAGGACGGCGAGACGCTGAACTTCACCGCCGAGGTCGACGTTCGCCCGGCCCTCGAGATCCCGGACTACTCCGGCATCGAGGTCGAGGTCGACGCCATCGAGGTCACCGACGAGGACATCGAGAAGTCGGTCGAGCAGCTCCGCGAGCGCTTCGCCTCCACCGCCCCGGTGGAGCGCGCCGCCGAGGACGGCGACGTCGTCACCATCGACCTGGAGGCCAAGGTCGACGGCGAGGTGCTGGAGGACGGCATCGCCGACGGCGTCTCCTACACCATCGGCTCCGGCGAGCTGCTCGACGGCATCGACGACGCCGTCAAGGGCCTGTCCGCCGGTGAGGAGGCCACCTTCACCTCCGAGCTGAAGGGCGGCTCCGCCGCGGGCAAGGAGGCCGAGGTCTCCGTCAAGGTCACCCAGGTCGCCAAGCGCGAACTGCCGGAGCTGGACGACGAGTTCGCGCAGCTCGCCTCCGAGTTCGACACGCTGGACGAGCTCAGGGCCGACAGCCGCAAGCGCCTCGCGAACATGAAGGAGTTCGACCAGGCCACGCAGGCCCAGGAGCGCGTCCTGGAGAAGCTCCTGGAGCTGCTCGAGGTCCCGGTCCCCGAGAAGCTGCTCGAGGACGAGGTCAACACCCGCAAGCACAACCTGGAGCACCACCAGCTCGGCCAGATGGGTCTGACCCTCGACAAGTACCTGGAGATCCAGGGCAAGACCGCCGAGGAGTTCGAGACCGAGACCCGTGAGGCCGCGGTCAAGGGCATCAAGACCCAGTTCGTCCTGGACGAGCTGGTCAAGAAGGAGCAGCTGAACGTCAACCAGGAGGAGCTCACCGAGCACCTCATGCGGCGTGCGGCCTCCTCCGGCATGTCCCCCGACCAGTTCGCCCAGGCCGTCGTCGAGGGGGGCCAGGTGCCGCTCCTCGTCGGCGAGGTCGCCCGCGGCAAGGCCCTGGCCGTCGTGGTCGAGGCCGCCACGGTGAAGGACACCAACGGCGAGATCGTGGACCTCGGCGACGAGGACGAGGAGACCGAGGCCGCCGAGGCCGAGGCCGCCGAGGAGACCACCGAGGCCTGAGCTGCCCCACGGCACCTCTGACGCTCGTACGACGGGCCCCCGGGACTTCCCGGGGGCCCGTCGGCGTACCGGCGCGGACGAGCCCGCACACGGCCCGCGCCCCGGCGACAACCCGCGACGATCCGCGCCCGGCACCCCGCTCCGCACCCGGCCTCACCCGCGGAGCGCTACGCCCCCGGCGAACAGTCGCTACTCCGGGATTCCCCGAACGTGCCCGAGCGTTAGGGTCCATGAGTACGGGGGCAGGGGAGTCTCCTGAAACCCCCGAACCTCCGGCAGGACGACGTGAGACGGCCCGGCGCCGTCGTGAGACGAGCAGGTGGATACGTGACGAATCTGATGCCCTCCGCTGCCGGCGAGCCCTCCATCGGTGGCGGCCTCGGCGACCAGGTCTACAACCGGCTGCTCGGCGAGCGGATCATCTTCCTCGGCCAGCAGGTCGACGACGACATCGCCAACAAGATCACCGCTCAGCTGCTGCTCCTTGCCGCCGATCCGGACAAGGACATCTACCTCTACATCAACAGCCCCGGCGGCTCGGTGACGGCCGGCATGGCGATCTACGACACCATGCAGTACATCCCGAACGACGTGGTCACCATCGCGATGGGCATGGCGGCCTCCATGGGCCAGTTCCTGCTCACCGGCGGCGCCGCGGGCAAGCGCTTCGCCCTGCCGCACGCCGACATCATGATGCACCAGGGCTCCGCGGGCCTCGGCGGTTCGGTCACGGACATCAAGATCCAGGCCGAGTACCTGCTGCGCACCAAGCACCGCATGGCGGAGCTGACCGCGCTGCACTCCGGCCAGACCTTCGAGACGATCACCCGGGACGCGGACCGCGACCGCTGGTTCACCCCGGAAGAGGCCAAGGAGTACGGTCTCATTGACGAGATCATCACGAACGCCTCGGGTGTTCCGGGAGGCGGCGGCACCGGTGCCTGACCGGCCCGGCCACGCCACGCACCGCCACCACCCACGCCCCCAGAACGCCACCAGGACGGTGAACATCCCATGAGCAACTTCCCCGGCGCGGCCAGCGGCCTGTACGAAGGGCCCCGGCCCGACGCCCGCTATGTGATCCCGCGTTTCGTCGAGCGCACCTCCCAGGGCGTCCGCGAGTACGACCCGTACGCGAAGCTCTTCGAGGAGCGCGTGATCTTCCTGGGCGTCCAGATCGACGACGCCTCCGCCAACGACGTCATGGCGCAGCTGCTGTGCCTGGAGTCGATGGACCCGGACCGGGACATCTCGATCTACATCAACAGCCCGGGCGGCGACATGACCGCCCTGACGGCGATCTACGACACGATGCAGTTCGTGAAGCCCGACATCCAGACGGTGTGCATGGGCCAGGCCGCCTCCGCCGCGGCCGTGCTGCTGGCCGCCGGTACCCCGGGCAAGCGCATGGCGCTGCCGAACTCCCGGATCCTGATCCACCAGCCGGCCGGTTCCAGCGGCCGCGGGCAGCTCTCCGACCTGGAGATCATCGCCAAGGAGTTCACCCGGATGCGCGAGCAGCTGGAGAACATGCTGGCCAAGCACTCGAACCAGCCGCTGGAGAAGGTCCGCGAGGACATCGAGCGCGACAAGATCCTCACGGCCGAGGAGGCGCTGGAGTACGGCCTCGTCGACCAGATCATCTCCACCCGCAAGCTGAACAACGCCGACGTCCGCTGACGCGGAGCGGCGCGCTCTCAAGCCCCCCGCGGCAGAGCTCACGGCAAGTGAACCCTGCCGAGGGGGGCCCGAACATCGGGCCCGGCAAGGTACCGTCGGACATAAGGCAGCACCAGGAGCCGCTGGAACGCAGTGTCCAGGCGGCTCCCAGGCGAAGGGGAAGCACACCGTGGCACGCATCGGTGACGGCGGCGATCTGCTCAAGTGCTCGTTCTGCGGCAAGAGCCAGAAGCAGGTCAAGAAGCTCATCGCAGGGCCCGGTGTCTACATCTGCGACGAGTGCATCGATCTCTGCAACGAGATCATCGAGGAAGAGCTGGCCGAGACCAGCGAGGTGCGCTGGGAGGAGCTGCCCAAGCCCCGCGAGATCTACGAGTTCCTCGAGGGCTACGTGGTCGGCCAGGAGGCCGCCAAGAAGGCGCTGTCCGTCGCGGTGTACAACCACTACAAGCGGGTCCAGGCGGGCGAGAACGGCGGCGCGAGCGGCCGTGACGACGCCATCGAGCTGGCGAAGTCCAACATCCTCCTGCTGGGCCCCACGGGCTCCGGCAAGACCCTCCTCGCCCAGACCCTGGCGCGCATGCTGAACGTGCCGTTCGCCATCGCCGACGCGACCGCGCTGACGGAGGCGGGCTATGTCGGCGAGGATGTGGAGAACATCCTCCTCAAGCTCATCCAGGCCGCCGACTACGACGTCAAGAAGGCCGAGACGGGCATCATCTACATCGACGAGATCGACAAGGTGGCCCGCAAGAGCGAGAACCCGTCGATCACCCGGGACGTCAGCGGCGAGGGCGTGCAGCAGGCCCTGCTGAAGATCCTGGAGGGCACCACCGCCTCGGTGCCGCCGCAGGGCGGCCGCAAGCACCCGCACCAGGAGTTCATCCAGATCGACACGACGAACGTGCTGTTCATCGTGGGCGGTGCCTTCGCCGGTCTGGAGAAGATCATCGAGTCGCGGGCGGGCGCCAAGGGCATCGGCTTCGGCGCGACGATCCTGTCCAAGCGCGAGCTGGAGGCCAAGGACGTCTTCGAGGACGTCATGCCGGAGGACCTGGTCAAGTTCGGCATGATCCCCGAGTTCATCGGCCGGCTGCCGGTGATCACCTCGGTCCACAACCTGGACCGCGAGGCCCTGCTGCAGATCCTGGTCGAGCCGCGCAACGCGCTCGTCAAGCAGTACCAGCGCCTGTTCGAACTCGACGGTGTGGAGCTTGACTTCGAGCGCGAGGCCCTGGAGGCCATCGCCGACCAGGCCATCCTCCGCCAGACCGGCGCCCGCGGCCTGCGCGCCATCATGGAGGAAGTCCTCCAGGGAGTGATGTACGAGGTCCCGTCCCGCAAGGACGTCGCCCGCGTCGTCATCACCGCCGACGTGGTCCTCTCCAACGTCAACCCGACCCTGATCCCGCGCGACGCGCGCGGTCGGGGCTCGGGCGAGCAGAAGACGGCGTAACCAGCCGCCCGGACGACGCCGAAGGGGCCCCGGTCACCGGACCGGGGCCCCTTTCGCGTGCCTGGGGGGCGGACGCCAACGGGCCCACGCCCCCGGGCGGTTACGCAGGTTACGCCTTGACCCGCACGTCGTCGCGCAGCTTGGCCGCCAGTTCGGCGGTCTCGTCCAGGGAGCCGGACTGGCCGGAGGCGAGGGAGGCCACGCTGTAGTCGGACACGAAGGCGACGGTGCTGTGGTCGCCCCAGATGCACATCGGCATCTTGAAGCTCTTCGGCATGCCGGAGGCCGAGGACGAGGACTCGGTGTTGTCGATCTGCGCCACCTGGCACTTCATGACGCCGTCGGAGAACCCGGCCGGGTGCACGGTCTCCGGGCTGCCGAGCATCTTGCCCTTGGTGGTGGAGTCGCTCTGGTCCTTCGACGACTCGGTCTTGATCTTGGCGAACATCGCGTCGACCACGGCCTCGGGGTCCTTGACGGTGCCGTACACACCGCTGAAGGACAGACCCTTCTTGGTCAGCCCGGTGCCGGTCTCGTAGCTGGAGCTGACCTCCGTGGGGTTCTGCACGCCCCACTTCTGGAAGTCCGACTTGTCGGAGTCGCTGAGCCCCTCCGAGGACCCGTCCGAGCCGTCCTGCTTGGTGTAGGTCCCGTTGATCACCGTCGCCGGGGTGATCAGCTTGTGCGCGCCGTCGTCCGCGACGCTGCTGCTGCCGTCGCCGCCGCCGAGCAGGAAGACCGCGCCCACCACGATCGCCGCCACGACCACGACCGAGCCGATGATCAGACCGGTCTTCTTCTTGCCGCCACCCGGCTGGGGCGGCTGCGGCATGCCGCCGTAGGGCTGCTGCTGGCCATAGGGCGCCTGGCCGTACGGGCCGGGCTGCTGGGGCATCCCCGGCTGCTGGGGGTAGCCGTATCCCGGCTGCTGCGGCGGGGCCTGCTGGGGGTAGCCGTAGCCGGGCTGCGGCGAGGCCTGCGGGGGCTGCCCGTAGGGGCCGCCCTGCGGCTGCTGACCGTACGGCCCCGGCTGCTGCGGCTGCCCGTACGGACCGGGCTGACCCGGCTGTCCGTAGGGACCCGGCTGCTGGGGTGGCGGGCCGTACGGGCCCGGCTGGTTGTTGCTCATCTCTGGGATCCCCCTAGGACGCTTATATGTCCCTGACATCCTGAACCAGGCCGGAGAACCGCAGGGCACCGGGGGCCGCATCGTTACGAAACCCGTGAATGCCGAGGCCGGTCGGACGGCGACACAGGCATCGGGGCCTCTCCCGGAGGGGAGATGCACCGCGGCGATTCATGATGCCGTTGATTTCGCGGCGGGGGAACGGCATTGCCTGAGCGACGGGAACAGAGGCGACGCAAGGGCTTCGAGGATTCCGGGCGTACCTGTCGGCTCCATCCCTCCCCCGAGCAGGCGGAACGGCTCCGGGAGTGGGGCCATACCTGCCGCGCTGTTCTGCGCTCCGGCGTTTGGGCCCCACCCAACGGCAAGCCGCCCGTAGGCGTGGATTTCGGGGTCAAACATCCGGAACCTCGCAGACATGCGGCGCTTGCCATGCCCGCGACGCGGCATCACGCGTCAGCCGCGACGCCTTCGTCTGCACCTGCTGCGGGCACACCGACAACGCGGACCACAACGCATCGGTCGTGATCCTCGATCGTGTGCCGGCCCATCGGCCCCGTACCGCAGGGCATGCGGTGCACAGCACGCAGCGGCAGCCCCTCGTGGGCCGTCCGAGCCCCGCACCCGCGCGGGCGCGCGTGAACCCCTGACCTTCGCCGCACGGGCTCTGCCCCGCGGACAACAGGAGATCATCAGGAATCCCCGTAGCGGTTGATCACGGGGAGGATGCCAGAGAACAAACGCGTTTCGGGACCGGCCCGTGACCCCTCTAAACTGACCCCCGTGACCGAGAACGCTCAGCAGCAGCCACCCGCGCCCGACACCGAACTGCCGACCCAGTACGCGCCGGCCGATGTAGAGGGGCCGCTGTACGAGCGCTGGGTGGAGCGCGGGTACTTCGAGGCGGACGCGAAGAGCGAGAAGCCGCCGTACACCGTCGTCATCCCGCCGCCCAACGTCACCGGCTCCCTCCACCTGGGCCACGCCTTCGAGCACACGCTCATCGACGCCCTGACCCGCCGCAAGCGCATGCAGGGCTACGAGACCCTGTGGCAGCCCGGCATGGACCACGCGGGCATCGCCACCCAGAACGTGGTCGAGCGCGAGCTCGGCAAGGAGGGCAAGTCCCGCCACGACCTGGGCCGCGAGGCCTTCGTCGAGCGCGTCTGGAAGTGGAAGGGCGAGTCCGGCGGCCAGATCTCCGGCCAGATGCGCCGCCTCGGCGACGGCGTCGCCTGGTCCCGTGAGCGCTTCACCATGGACGAGGGCCTCTCCCAGGCCGTCCAGACCATCTTCAAGCGCCTGTACGACGACGAGCTGATCTACCGCGCCGAGCGCATCATCAACTGGTGCCCCCGCTGTCTGACGGCCATCTCGGACATCGAGGTGGAGTACCAGGACGACGACGGCGAGCTGGTCTCCATGAAGTACGGCGAGGGGGACGACGCCATCGTCGTCGCCACCACCCGTGCCGAGACGATGCTCGGTGACACGGCCGTCGCCGTCCACCCCGAGGACGAGCGCTACCAGCACCTGGTCGGCAAGCTCATCAAGCTCCCGCTGACCGACCGCTCCATCCCGGTCGTCGCCGACGCCCATGTCGACCCCGAGTTCGGCACCGGCGCCGTCAAGGTGACCCCGGCGCACGACCCGAACGACTTCGAGATCGGCCAGCGCCACGACCTGCCGTCCATCACCGTGATGGACGAGCACGCCGTGATCACCGTGCACGGCCCCTTCCAGGGCATGGACCGCCTGGAGGCCCGCTCCGCCATCGTCGCCGCGCTGCGCGCCGAGGGCCGGATCGTCGCCGAGAAGCGGCCGTACGTCCACTCCGTCGGCCACTGCTCGCGCTGCAAGACCACCATCGAACCGCGCCTGTCCATGCAGTGGTGGGTCAAGGTCGGCCCGCTCGCCAAGGCCGCGGGTGACGCGGTCCGCGAGGGCAAGGTCAAGATCCATCCGCAGGAGATGGAGAAGCGGTACTTCGACTGGGTCGACAACCTCCACGACTGGTGCATCTCGCGGCAGTTGTGGTGGGGCCACCGGATCCCGGTGTGGTACGGCCCCGAGGGCGAAGTCGTCTGCGTCGGCCCCGGCGAGCAGCCGCCCGCCGGTGAGGGCTGGCACCAGGACACCGACGTCCTCGACACCTGGTTCTCCTCCGGCCTGTGGCCCTTCTCCACCCTGGGCTGGCCCGAACAGACCGAGTCGCTCGCGAAGTTCTACCCGAACTCCGTCCTGGTCACCGGCTACGACATCCTGTTCTTCTGGGTCGCCCGGATGATGATGTTCGGCCTGTACGCGATGGACGGCACCCCGCCGTTCCACACCATCGCCCTGCACGGCATGGTCCGCGACCAGTTCGGCAAGAAGATGTCGAAGTCCTTCGGCAACGCGGTCAATCCGCTGGACTGGATGGACAAGTACGGCAGCGACGCCCTGCGCTTCACGCTGGCCCGCGGCGCCAACCCGGGTGTCGACGTGCCGATCGGCGAGGACTGGGTCCAGGGCTCGCGCAACTTCGCCAACAAGATCTGGAACGCGACGCGCTTCGCGCTGATGAACGGCGCGACGGTCGACGGCCCGCTGCCCGAGGCGTCGAAGCTCTCGGCGACGGACCGCTGGATCCTCTCCCGCCTCAACTCGGTCGTGGCCGAAGTCGACGCGCTGTACGAGGACTTCCAGTTCGCCAAGCTGTCGGACGCCCTCTTCCACTTCGCGTGGGACGAGGTCTTCGACTGGTACGTCGAGCTGTCCAAGACCGTCTTCCAGGCGGGCGGCGAGCAGGCCGAGGTCTCCAAGCGGGTCCTGGGCGAGGTCCTGGACGTCACCCTGAAGCTGCTGCACCCGGTGGTCCCGTTCGTCACGGAGACGCTGTGGACGACGCTGACCGGCGGCGAGTCGATCGTCATCGCCGAGTGGCCGGCCGACAGCGGCTTCCGCGACACGGCCGCCGAGCAGGAGATCTCCGCGCTCCAGTCCGTGATCACCGAGGTCCGCCGCTTCCGCGCCGACCAGGGCCTCCAGCCCGGCCAGCGGGTCCCGGCCCGGCTGACCCTGGACGGCACGGCGCTGGCGCCGCATGAGGCGGCCATCCGCCAGCTGCTGCGCCTCCAGCCGGAGGGCGACTCCTTCACGGCGACGGCCACCCTGCCGATCGCCGGTGCCGAGGTCGCCCTCGACCTCTCCGGCACCATCGACGTGGCCGCCGAGCGCAAGCGCCTGGCGAAGGACCTCGCCGCCGCCGAGAAGGAGAAGTCCCAGGCCACCGCCAAGCTGGGCAACGAGGCGTTCCTCGCCAAGGCCCCGGACAACGTGGTCGACAAGATCCGCACCCGCCTCACCAAGGCGGAGAACGACATCACCCGCATCCAGTCCCAGCTGGAGAAGCTGCCGGCAGCGTGAGTCGTTTTATGCAGGCTGAGGGCCCCGGTACCGGCGAGGTGCCGGGGCCCTCGGGCGTCTTCAGGGCCGGGAAGCCGCCGGAAGCGTAAGTCGTTTTGCGCTGCCGACCGCTCTCGTGCCGACGAGGCGCCGGTTTTCCGGCGTTTCTGGTGTTGGGATCCACCCGGAGCCTGCGTCGGCTCGGCGCCCTGGTGGGCGCTGGCCCCGGTGAGGCGCCGCGGTTCCGCCCCCTCAGAGGCTGAGAGGCCGCCGGGAGCGCAAAACGTTTTGCGTTGCCGATGGCTCCGGCAACGATGAGGTACCGGAGCCATCGGCATCCTCAGGGGCGCGGGGAACTGCGCGACAAGCCATGGCGGGCCCGCGGCCGGGTGTGACGATCAGCCGCCTTCGAACCGGCGCCGCAAGCCTCTCCCCGCCTCCGTAGACTGATACCCGTGAGCGACCTCCCGCACGAGAACGACCGGCCCGGCCCCCTCGACCCGTTCGAGGAGATCATCGAGGCCGAGACCGACCGCGACCCCGATCTGGCCGTCATCGAGGCCGGCAGCCGGACCCTCCGTACCCACGGCGGCGCGCCGGGGGCCGATGTGCCCGCGCGTCCCGAGGACCCGGAGGTCGACAAGGCCCTGCGCGAGGTCGAGGCGGAGCTGGCGACCCGCTGGGGCGAGACCAAGCTGGAGCCCTCGGTCAGCAGGATCTCCGCGCTGATGGACGTGCTGGGCGACCCCCAGCGCTCGTACCCCTCGATCCACATCACGGGTACGAACGGCAAGACCTCCACCGCCCGCATGATCGAATGCCTGCTCGGCGCCTTCGAGCTGCGCACCGGCCGCTACACCAGCCCCCATGTGCAGTCGATCACCGAGCGGATCAGCCTGGACGGCGCCCCGGTCTCCGCCGAGCGCTTCATCGAGACGTACCAGGACATCAAGCCGTACATCGAGATGGTGGACGCCGCCCAGGAGTACCGGCTGTCCTTCTTCGAGGTCCTCACCGGCATGGCCTACGCCGCCTTCGCGGACGCGCCGGTCGACGTGGCCGTCGTGGAGGTCGGCATGGGCGGCTCCTGGGACGCCACCAATGTGATCGACGGCGATGTCGCCGTCGTCACCCCGATCGGCCTGGACCACACCGACCGCCTCGGCGAGACCACCGGCGAGATCGCCGGTGAGAAGGCCGGCGTCATCAAGCAGGGCGCCACCGTCATCCTGGCCCAGCAGCCCGTGGACGCCGCCCAGGTGCTGCTGAAGAAGGCCGTGGAGGTCGACGCCACCGTGGCCCGCGAGGGCCTGGAGTTCGGCGTCGTGGCCCGCCAGGTCGCCGTCGGCGGACAGATGCTGACCCTGCGCGGTCTCGGCGGCGAGTACCCCGAGGTCTACCTCCCGCTGCACGGCGCCCACCAGGCGCACAACGCGGCCGTGGCGCTCGCCGCCGTGGAGGCGTTCTTCGGCGTCGGCGCCCAGCGCGCCGAACCCCTGGACATCGACACCGTCCGCAAGGCGTTCGCCGCCGTCTCCTCCCCGGGCCGCCTGGAGGTCGTACGACGGTCTCCCACCGTCGTCCTGGACGCCGCGCACAACCCGGCCGGTGCCGAGGCCGCCGCCGAGGCGGTGCGCGAGGCGTTCGACTTCACGCGGCTGATCGGCGTGGTCGGCGCGAGCGGCGACAAGAACGTGCGCGGGCTGCTGGAGGCCTTCGAGCCGATCTTCGCCGAGGTCGTCGTCACCCAGAACTCCAGCCACCGCGCCATGGACGCGGACGAACTGGCCGCCATCGCCGTCGAGGTCTTCGGCGACGAGCGGGTCCAGGTCGAACCGAGGCTGCCCGACGCCCTGGAGGCCGCGATCACGCTGGCCGAGGAGGAGGGCGAGTTCGCGGGCGGCGGTGTGCTGGTCACCGGTTCCGTCATCACGGTCGGCGAGGCCCGGCTGCTGCTGGGCAAGGGCTGAGGAGTCCGACGTGCGTACGCTCTGTTCATCCACGCTGATCGGCGAGTTCTTCGTCATCGGTTTCGCCGGTCTGGTCGCCATGAAGGACCCGAGCCTGTCGGTCTCCACCGTCTGGCTGGTCAGCGGCATCGCCATGGCCCTGTGTGTGCTGCTGTGCGGCATGGTGACCCGGCCCGGGGGCGTCGCCCTCGGCTGGGCCCTCCAGATCGCCCTGATCGCCTCCGGTGTCTTCGTGCCGACCATGTACTTCATGGGCGTGGTGTTCGCCGCCCTGTGGTGGGCTTCGGTGCACTTCGGGCGAAAGGTGGACGAGGCCAAGGCCCGGTTCGCGGCCCAGGCCGAGTCCTCGGCTGACGCTGCGTAACGGGCGCCCGGATACGCCCTGTAACCTCGTCCCACCGCACACGTCCCACGCGTAAGGAGTCCCCTCGTGAGCCAGCGCACCCTCGTCCTGCTCAAGCCCGACGCCGTCCGGCGCGGCCTGACCGGCGAGATCATCAGCCGTATCGAGCGCAAGGCCGGCTGGCAGATCACCGCGCTGGAACTGCGCTCCCTGGACCAGGACACGCTGGAGCAGCACTACGGCGAGCACAAGGGCAAGCCCTTCTACGAGCCGCTGGTCGCGTTCATGTCCTCCGGCCCCGTCGTCGCCCTGATCGTCGAGGGCGAGCGGGTCATCGAGGGCGTGCGCCAGCTCGCCGGTCCGACCGACCCGATCGCCGCCCAGCCCGGCTCCATCCGGGGCGACTTCGGCGTCATCGTCCGGGAGAACCTGATCCACGCCTCGGACTCCGAGGAGTCCGCCGAGCGCGAGGTGAAGATCTTCTTCCCGGGCCGCGCGTAATACCGGCGATAGAGGGAACGCGCGCCCCCGAACGCCCGTCTCCACAAGCGGGGCGGCCCGCCATCTGGTGACAATGGCGGAGACCCTCGCGCAGTGTTCGTGCAGGCGCGTTTACGATGGAAGCCTTCACGTCACAGCACCCGCCTCGCCTGCCTGACATGCCCTCAAAAGCTCAGGAAGGCCAGATGAATCCGGATGGGGAACTCAATGTCGTTCATCGGCCGTGACATGGCTGTCGACCTCGGGACCGCCAACACGCTGGTGTACGTCAGGGGTCGCGGAATCGTGCTCAATGAGCCGTCCGTCGTCGCGATCAACACCAACACCGGTGGCATCCTGGCGGTCGGCGCCGAAGCGAAGAAGATGATCGGCCGGACGCCGGGGAACATCGTGGCGGTCCGGCCGTTGAAGGACGGCGTCATCGCCGACTTCGAGATCACCGAGCGGATGCTGCGCTACTTCATCCTGAAGATCCACAAGCGCCGGTATCTGGCCCGCCCGCGCGTCGTGGTCTGCGTGCCCTCGGGCATCACGGGCGTCGAGCGCCGCGCGGTCATCGAGGCCTCCACCCAGGCGGGCGCCCGCCAGGTGCACATCATCGAGGAGCCCATGGCCGCGGCCATCGGCTCCGGCCTGCCGGTCCATGAGGCCACGGGCAACATGGTGGTGGACATCGGCGGCGGCACCACGGAGGTCGCGGTCATCTCGCTGGGCGGCATCGTCACCGCCCAGTCCATCCGGGTGGCGGGCGACGAGCTGGACAACGCGATCATCCAGTACATCAAGAAGGAGTACAGCCTTCTCCTGGGTGAGCGCACCGCCGAGCAGATCAAGATCACCATCGGTTCCGCGTACGAACTCGACTCCGACGAGCACACCGAAGTCCGCGGCCGGGACCTGGTGTCCGGGCTGCCCAAGACCGTCGTCATCTCGGCCGCCGAGGTCCGCAAGGCGATCGAGGAACCGGTCAACGCGATCGTGGACGCGGTCAAGACGACCCTCGACAAGTGCCCGCCGGAGCTGTCCGGCGACATCATGGACCGGGGCATCGTGCTGACCGGCGGCGGCGCCCTGCTGCGCGGCCTGGACGAGCGGCTGCGCCGCGAGACCGGCATGCCGATCCATATCGCCGAGGACCCGCTGGACAGCGTGGCGCTCGGATCCGGAAAGTGCGTCGAGGAGTTCGAGGCGCTCCAGCAGGTTCTGGACGCGCAGCCGCGTCGATGACACGGCGCATCGATTCCGCCGTACGAGACGTTCTCCTCTCGTACGGCGGATCGTTGATATAGAGGCATAAGCTCCCCCAAATGGGCCGCTTGGATTTGCGCCGCACCTTTCGCGCTTTTTCCGGGGACCCGACGAATTCCTACTTGAGGAAGGGCACGGCCGCCGCACGTGAGGGACACCAAAGAGAGCCGGCTGCTCCTGGTCCTGCTGATCGCCGTCGCGTTCGCGTTGATCACCGTGGATATCCGAGGGGGCCGGAACTCCCCGGTCGACGGTGCCCGGCAGGCCGCGGCCACCGTGTTCGGCCCGGTGGAGGACGGACTGTCCTCGGCGGTCGACCCGGTCGGCAACGCCGTCTCCGCGATCCGCGACTCGGGCGAGCGGCACAGCAGGCTCGCCACGCTGGAGAAGGAGAACGCGGCCCTCAAGGCGAAGCTCGGCAGCGACGACCGCAGCCGCAGCCGGCTGAACCAGCTCGACAGCATGCTGAAGCTCGCCGGTGAGGGCCAGTACGGCATCAAGGGCGCCCAGGTCGTCGCCATAGGGTCGGCGCAGGGCTTCTCCTGGACCATCACCATCGACGTGGGCGCGAGCGACGGCATCAAGCGGGACATGACCGTCCTCAACGCCGACGGACTGGTCGGCCGGGTCACCACGGTCGGGCCCGACACGTCCACCGTGCTGCTCGCCAACGACCCGGACTTCACCGTCGGCACCCGGATGGAGGGCAGCGACGAACTCGGCTTCGCCTCCGGGCAGGGCGACCGCCCGCTGCGCGTCCAACTCCTCAACGGCAAGGCCGAGGTGAAGAAGGGCGACCGCCTGGTCACCTTCGGCTCGGAGTCCGACAAGCCGTTCGTGCCGGGTGTGCCGGTCGGTGTGGTCTCGCGTGTCGACCCCTCCGGCGGCGGCCTGACCCGCACCCTGTACGTCACCCCGTACGTCAGCTTCACCAAGCTCGACATCGTCGGCGTGGTCGTCCAGGCGCCGAAGAAGGACCCGCGCGACGAGGTCCTGCCGAGCAAGCCCAAGCCGGTCCCGACGCCCACCGTGACCGTCACGGTCACCCCGTCCGCGGGCGCGAACCAGGGCGGCGGCCAGAGCGATCAGTCGCAGAGCGACCAGTCGCCGTCCGATCCGTCCCGGACCGACGAACCGCAGACCGACGAGCAGCCGTAGGAGCTCAATCCCCATGCGTGTCAACCGGATCCTGCTCTCCGTGCCGCTGGTCGTGGTCGCCCTGGTGATCCAGGTGAGCGTTCTCGCCCGCCTCCATCTGCCGGGCGCCGTCCCCGATCTGCTGCTCCTGACCGTCCTCGGCCTCGCCATGGTGTACGGCCATGTCGGCGGCGCCCTCGTCGGGTTCGCCGCCGGTCTGCTGGCCGACCTGGCCCCGCCCGCCGACCATGCGGCGGGCCGCTACGCCCTGGTGCTCTGTGTGACCGGCTACTTCGCCGGGCTGGTCAAGCCGGAGAACGGCCGGCTGAGGTCGGCGACCGGCCCGATGGCCGTGGTCGTCGTCGCCGCGATCGGCTCCACGCTGCTGTACGCCGGGGTGGGCGCCCTGGTCGGCGACACCGCCGCCCGCCATGTCGGGCTGCCCGGGCTGCTGATCTCGGCCGCCCTGTACGACCTGCTGCTGGCCCCGTTCGTGGTGCCGGCGGTGATGTGGCTGGCCCGCCGCTGCGACAACGATCCGCTGACCGAGACCACCGCCACCAGCGCCAAGGCGGCCGACATCTCCTCGGGCTGGCTGTCCTCCGGCACCGGGCTGCGCATCGGCAGCCAGCGCGGCGGCCTCGGCGCGCTCAAGGCCAAGGCCCGCACCCGCTCCGCCCGGGTCGGCCGGATCAAGGGGGTCAAGCGGCTGTGAACGCACGTCAGGCCTCCGGGGCGTCCGGGCTCCGCACATTCACTCGTACGGGTCGGCTTTCGCGGAACGCGGGCTCACAGACTGATCGTTCATCATTCGTACGCGCGCGGTCCGGTCGCACACACGCGCCGCGCGTCCGGGCGTCCGTGCGCTGAGAGGGGGAGCAGCCCGCAGTGACCAACATCCCCGAGACCGGCCGGACCCCACGGGTCCAGATCCGGCTCGTCGTGATCCAGATCCTCGTCCTCTCCCTGCTCGGCACGCTCGGCGGCCGGCTGTGGTACCTCCAGATCCGGGAGGGCGCGCAGTACCAGAAGGAGGCGTCGGGCAACCACGTCCAGCAGGTCGTCCAGCCCGCCGTGCGCGGCGAGATCCTGGACGCCCGCGGCGTGCCCCTCGCGGACAACGAGACCCGGCTGGTGGTCTCCGCCTCTCGCACCGACCTGCTCAAGCAGAAGGACGACGGCAAGGCGGTCCTGACCAAGCTGGCCGGGGTCCTCGGCATGCCGACCGAGGAGGTCATGCAGAAGGTCCGCCTCTGCGACGCCAAGACCCCCCAGCCCTGCTGGAACGGATCGCCGTACCAACCGATCCCGATCACCGACAAGGCCACGCCCCGCCAGGCTCTACAGATCCGCGAGCGCTCCGAGGACTTCCCCGGCATCACCGCCGAGCCCGAGGCCGTGCGCCGCTATCCGAGCCCCGGCAAGTCCAACACCGCGCAGGTCCTCGGCTATCTCTCGCCGGTCACCGACGACGAGATCCAGAAGGCCAAGGACACCAGCTCGCCCTATCTGCGCTCGGACATGGTCGGCCGCTCGGGCCTGGAGCGGGAGTACGACAAGGAGCTGCGCGGCAAGGCCGGCGTGACCCGCTACGAGGTGGACAACCTCGGCCGGGTCATCGGCAAGGCCAAGTCGGACGCGGCCGAGCCCGGTTCGAACGTGGTCACCAGCATCGACTCCCGCGTCCAGCGCGTCGCGGAGTACGAACTGGACAAGGCGATGAAGTCCGCCCGCACCCAGTTCGACTCCATCACCGGTGAGAACTACAAGGCCGACTCCGGCGCCGTCGTGGTGATGGAGGCCAAGACCGGCCGCATCGTCGCCATGGCCTCGGCGCCCACGTACGACCCGAACGCCTGGGTGGGCGGCATCTCCGCCAAGGACTACAAGGCCCTCACCGGCAAGAACTCCGACTACCCGCTGCTCAACCGGGCCATACAGGGTCAGGCCGCGCCCGGCTCGACCTTCAAGGTGGTCTCCACGGCCGCCGCCGTCCAGGCGGGCTACGCGTGGAACGGCGGCTACCCCTGCACCAGCGACTACCGCGTGGGCAACCAGATCTTCAAGAACTTCGAGGGCGAGAACTTCGGCGACATCTCGCTGGGCCGCGCCCTGGAGGTCTCCTGCGACACCGTGTTCTACGGCATCGCGGACAAGGAGTGGAAGCGGGACGGCGGCATCAACCCGAAGAAGGGCCAGCCGAAGGACTACTTCTTCAAGACCGCCCACCAGTTCGGACTGGGCAAGCCGACCGGCGTCGACCTGCCGAACGAGGTGGGCGGCCGCGTCCCGGACCGCCAGTGGAAGCTGGACTACTGGAAGGCCAACAAGGACTCCTGGTGCAAGACCGGCAAGAAGGACGGCACCTACGTCGAGAAGATCGCCTACGAGAACTGCCTCGAGGGCGACAAGATGCGCGAGGGTGACGAGATCAACTACTCCATCGGCCAGGGCGACACCCTCGTCACCCCGATCCAGGAGGCGATGATCTACGGCGCCGTCGCCAACGGCGGCACCGAGTACGTCCCGACCATCGGCAAGGCGATCGTCAGCCCCGACGGCAAGACCGTCCAGGAGATCAAGCCCCAGGTGCAGCGCAAGCTGCCGATCACCCAGGCCACCCTCAAGGGCATGAACGACGCCTTCGCGGGCGTCATCACCCGGGGTACGGCCGCGTGGAAGTTCAGCGGCTGGCCGCAGGACAAGATCCCGCTGCACGGCAAGACCGGTACGGCCGAGGTCTACGGCAAGCAGACCACCTCCTGGATGGCCACCTACTCCAAGGACTACACGGTGATCATGACGATCGCCCAGGCCGGTACGGGTTCCGGTGCCTCCGGTGAGGCCGTGCGCAACATCTACAGCGCGCTCTACGGCGTCCAGGGCGACGGCTCCGTCGACCAGAAGAAGGCGTTCCTGCCCGAGCCGCAGGCGTCCCTGCCGAAGGTCCGCACCGACGGCACCATCGTCGCCCCGGCGGTCCCCAAGGACGCGGCGAAGGACACCGAGGCCGCCCAGAAGAACAACCCGAGCAACGGCAGCGACCAGCAGCCCGCGGGCACCACGCCGCCCACCGACGACAACACCAACCCCCGAAGGCGGCGGCCGCGCCGTAGGCGCGGAAGCCGGAGGATGCCCTCATGACCGGCGCGAACAGCTTCTCCGTCTCCGGGTACGGACCCGCGCGGGCGGGCTGGACCCGGCTCTTCGCCCGCGACTCGCTGGCGCGGCGCCTGGACTGGCCGATACTGCTGTCCGCGATCGCCCTGTCGCTGATGGGCTCGATGCTGGTCTTCTCCGCGACCCGCAACCGCACCGAGATCAACCAGGGAGACCCTTACTTCTTCCTGGAGCGGCACCTGATGAACCTGGGCATCGGGTTCGCCCTGATGCTCGCCACCCTCTGGCTGGGCCACCGCGCCCTGCGCAACGCGGTGCCGGTCCTCTACGGCGCCTCGGTGCTGCTCGCCCTGGTGGTGCTCACCCCGCTCGGCGCGACCATCAACGGCCAGCGCAACTGGATCGTGATCGGCGGCTTCTCCGTCCAGCCCGCCGAGTTCCTCAAGATCGCGATCATCCTCGGCATGGCGATGCTGCTGTCCGCGCGGGTGGACGCGGGCGACAAGCCGTTCCCGGACCACCGCACCGTGGCGCAGTCCCTGGGCCTCGCGGCGGTGCCCTGCATGATCCTGCTGCTGATGCCGGACCTCGGCTCGGTGCTGGCGATGGTGGCCATCATCCTGGGCGTGCTGCTCGCCTCCGGCTCCTCCAACCGCTGGGTGTTCGGGCTGCTCGCCACCGGTGTGGTCGGCTGTATCGCCATCTGGCAGCTGCACATCCTGGACCAGTACCAGATCAACCGCTTCGCGGCCTTCGCCAACCCGGACCTCGACCCGGCCGGTGTCGGCTACAACACCAACCAGGCCCGCATCGCCATCGGCTCCGGCGGACTGACCGGCGCCGGGCTGTTCCACGGCTCGCAGACCACCGGCCAGTTCGTGCCCGAGCAGCAGACCGACTTCGTGTTCACGGTCGCGGGTGAGGAACTGGGCTTCCTGGGCGCCGGTTTCATCATCTTCCTGATCGGCGTCATCCTGTGGCGCGCCTGCCGGATCGCCCGGGACTCGACCGAGCTGTACGGCACCATCGTGGCCGCGGGCATCGTGGCCTGGTTCGCCTTCCAGTCGTTCGAGAACATCGGTATGACCCTCGGCATCATGCCGGTCACCGGTCTGCCGCTGCCGTTCGTGTCGTACGGCGGATCATCGATGTTCGCGGTGTGGGTGGCCGTGGGACTGCTCCAGTCGATCAAGGTGCAGCGGCCGATGTCGGCGTAAGGGCTCACCGCGGCAGAGGGCGTCCCCCCGGGCGCCCTCTGCCGTATTCACCCACCGCGCACTAGATTCAAATCATGGCGGAGACGAAACGCGAGATCGAGCGCAAGTACGAATCCGATGAGGGCGGGCTGCCCGACCTGACCGGCGTCGGCGGGGTGGCCGCCGTACTCGACAAGGGCCTGGTCGAGCTGGACGCCGTCTACTACGACACCGCCGACCAACGCCTCGCCGCCGCCTCCCTCACCCTGCGCCGCCGCACCGGCGGCTCCGACGCAGGCTGGCATCTCAAGCTCCCGGTCGCCCCCGGGGTCCGCGACGAGATCCGGGCCCCGCTCTCCGACACCCTCCCCGAGGAACTCGCCGCCCTGGTCCGCTCCCGGGTCCGGGAGGCGGAGCCGGTCCCGCTGGTCCGGCTGCGTTCCGCCCGGGACGTGCGCCATCTGGTGGACGCGGACGGCGCCCTGCTGGCCGAGGCGAGCATCGACGCGGTGACCGCCGAGCGGCTCACCGGCGCGGGCGGGCGGGCCCGGTGGACCGAGATCGAGGTGGAGCTGGCCGACGGGGGAGACCCGGCCTTCCTCGACCGGGTGGAGAAACGCCTGGCCAAGGCGGGCGTACGACCGTCCGCCTCGCCCTCCAAACTGGCCCGCGCCCTCGAACTCACCGGGGGCCTCCGCCGGCCGCCCGGCGCACGCGCCGAGCCGGTCACCGCGGGCGACCACGTCCTCGCCCATCTCCGTGTCCAGCGGGACGCCCTGGTCGCCCTCGACCCCGCCGTACGACTCGGCACGCCCGACGCGGTGCACCGGATGCGGGTCGCCACCCGCCGCGCCCGCAGCACCCTGCGCACCTTCCGCGCCGTCCTCGACCGCGCCGTCACCGAGCCCGTCGCCGCCGAGCTGAAGTGGCTCGCGGGCGAGCTGGGCGTCGACCGCGACCAGGAGGTGCTGGCCGAGCGGCTGACCACCGCCCTCGACGCCCTCCCGCCCGCCCTGGCCACCGGCCGGATCCAGGAGCGCCTCAGCTCCTGGGCCCGGGCCGGGGGCGCCGCCGCCCCCGCCCATCTCACCGGCGTCCTGGACTCCCCCCGCCACCTCGCCCTGCTGAACACCCTGGACGCCCTGCTCGCGGACCCGCCGCTGCGGGGGGCCGCCGCGCGGAAACCGAAGAAATTGCTCGGCGCGGCCGTACAGAAGGACCTCGCGAAGCTCACCACCCTGGTCGAGCGGGCGCTGGCCCTGCCGCCCGGCATCGAGCGCGATCTCGCCCTGCACGAGGCCCGGAAGAAGGCCAAGCGCACGCGGTACGCCGCCGAGGCCGCCACCCCCGCGCTCGGCGGCCCCGCCCGCGAGCTCACCGCCGCCATGAAGTCCCTCACCACTCTCCTCGGCGACCACCAGGACAGCGTCATGGCCCGCCACACCCTGCGCGAGCTGGCCGCGGTGGCCCATGCGGCGGGGGAGAGCGCGTTCCCCTACGGGGTGCTGTACGCCAGGGAGGAGGCGCGGGCGGCGGCAGCGGAGGCCGAGCTGCCGAAGCGGTGGCGCAAGGCCGTGGACCGCTCGATCGGCTGACCGTTCGGAGGAGGCTCGCGGGCGGGTTACGCTGGATGGTCACCCCTGTCCGCTCATGAAGGTTCGCGAGATGCCTGTCGAGTCGGTTTTCCCGCAGCTCGAAGCACTGCTCCCGCACGTGCAGAAGCCGATCCAGTACGTAGGCGGAGAACTCAACTCCACCGTCAAGGACTGGGAGGAGTGCGACGTCCGCTGGGCGCTCATGTACCCGGACGCGTACGAGGTCGGTCTGCCCAACCAGGGCGTCATGATCCTCTACGAGGTGCTCAACGAGCAGGACGGCGTCCTCGCCGAGCGCACGTACAGCGTGTGGCCGGACCTGGAGGCGCTGATGCGCGAGCACCGCGTCCCGCAGTTCACGGTGGACGGCCACCGCCCGGTGAAGGCGTTCGACGTGTTCGGCCTCAGCTTCTCCACGGAGCTGGGCTACACGAACATGCTCACCGCCCTCGACCTGGCCGGCATCCCGCTGGAGTCCAGGGACCGCACCGAGGACGACCCGATCGTGCTGGCCGGCGGCCACGCGGCGTTCAACCCGGAGCCGATCGCCGACTTCATCGACGCGGCGATCATCGGCGACGGCGAGCAGGCCGTGCTGGACATGACCCGGATCATCCGTCAGTGGAAGGCCGAGGGCCGCCCCGGCGGCCGCGAGGAGGTCCTCTTCCGGCTGGCGAAAACGGGCTCGGTGTACATCCCGGCGTTCTACGACGTCGAGTACCTCCCCGACGGCCGGATCGGCCGCGTCGTACCGAACAAGTCGGGCGTGCCGTGGCGGGTCTCCAAGCACACCGTCATGGACCTGGACGAATGGCCGTACCCCAAGCAGCCCCTCGTGCCGCTGGCCGAGACCGTCCATGAGCGCATGTCGGTGGAGATCTTCCGCGGCTGCACCCGCGGCTGCCGCTTCTGCCAGGCGGGCATGATCACCCGCCCGGTGCGCGAGCGCTCCATCACGGGCATCGGCGACATGGTGGAGCGCGGTCTGAACGCGACCGGCTTCGAGGAGGTCGGCCTGCTCTCCCTGTCCTCCGCGGACCACTCGGAGATCGGCGAGATCGCCAAGGGCCTGGCGGACCGCTACACGGACGACAAGATCGGCCTGTCGCTGCCCTCCACCCGGGTGGACGCCTTCAACGTCGACCTGGCCAACGAGCTGACCCGCAACGGCCGCCGCTCCGGGCTCACCTTCGCCCCCGAGGGCGGCTCCGAGCGCATGCGCAAGGTCATCAACAAGATGGTCTCCGAGGAGGACCTGATCCGTACGGTCGCCACGGCCTACGGCAACGGCTGGCGCCAGGTGAAGCTGTACTTCATGTGCGGCCTGCCCACGGAGACCGACGAGGACGTGCTCCAGATCGCCGACATGGCGACCCATGTCATCCAGAAGGGCCGCGAGGTGTCGGGGGCCAACGACATCCGCTGCACCGTCTCGATCGGCGGCTTCGTCCCCAAGCCGCACACCCCCTTCCAGTGGGCGCCGCAGCTGTCGGCGGAGGAGACGGACGCGCGGCTGCAGAAGCTGCGCGACAAGATCCGCGGCGACAAGAAGTACGGCCGTTCCATCGGCTTCCGCTACCACGACGGCAAGCCCGGCATCGTGGAGGGACTGCTGTCCCGCGGTGACCGCCGGATCGGCGATGTCATCCGCGCCGTCTACGAGGACGGCGGCCGCTTCGACGGCTGGCGCGAGCACTTCTCCTACGACCGCTGGATGGCCTGCGCCGACAAGGCCCTGCCCGCCCACGGCGTGGACGTCGACTGGTACACCACCCGCGAGCGCACCTACGAGGAGGTCCTGCCCTGGGACCACCTCGACTCCGGTCTCGACAAGGACTGGCTCTGGGAGGACTGGCAGGACGCCCTCGACGAGACCGAGGTCGAGGACTGCCGCTGGACCCCGTGCTTCGACTGCGGTGTCTGCCCGCAGATGGACACCCACATCCAGATCGGCCCGACGGGCAAGAAGCTGCTGCCACTGACCGTGAAGAACACGGGCCCGGCACCGGCGGCGAGCGGGCACACGCACTGACGAGTTCGAGTGACGGTCGAGCCCCTTCCCGGAGTGGGAAGGGGCTCGTTGCCGTCGGGTTCGTCAGGCGAGCAGTTCCTCGGCCCAGGTGCGGCCGGGGGCGGTGACGCCGGGCGGGCAGGCGAACAGGCCGGAACCGACGTGCTGGATGTACTCGTTGAGGGCGTCGTTCATGCCGAGCTTGCGCTGGAGCGCCACGAACTGCTCGCGCGGGTCCTTCTGGAAGGCGATGAAGAACAGTCCGGCGTCCAGTTCGCCGCTGGCCGCGACGATGCCGTCGGTGAAGGAGTAGCCGCGCCGCAGGATGCGGATGCCCCCGTTGTTCTCGTGGGCGGCCAGCCGCATGTGCGCCTTGGCCGGGATGACCGGTTGGCCGTCGGCGCCCTTGGCCTTGAAGTCGGGGGTATCGAATTCCTTCGAGCCCGTCAGAGGGGCCCCGGAGTACTTGTAGCGGCCGAACACGTTCTGCTGGTCGGCGAGGTAGTCGCGGTCCCAGCCCTCGATCCGCATCTGGATCCGCCGGGCCACCAGGTAGCTGCCGCCGCGCATCCACGCCTGATCGGTCTCCTTGCCGACCCATACGTGCTGGTCCATCAGGTCGGTGTCGTCGCCGTGGATGTTGCGCGTGCCGTCCTTGAAGCCCATCAGGTTGCGCGGGGTCTGCTGGTCGGCGCCGTTGGAGGCGGCCTTGCCGAAGCCGAGCTGGGACCAGCGCATGACCACGGTGTCCCGGCCGATCCGGGCCAGGTTGCGGATGGCGTGGAAGGCGACGAGCGGATCGTCGGCGCACGCCTGGATCGCGAGGTCGCCGCCGCTGCGGTCCGGGTCCAGATCGGCCGGGGGCAGATGCGGCAGGTCCGCGAGCGCGGCCGGGCGGCGGTCGGCGAGCCCGAACCGGTCGTCGAACAGCGAGGTGCCGAGGCCGAAGGTGATCGTGAGGTTGGCCGGGGACAGCCCGTACGCCTCGCCGGTGTCGGCCGGCGGGGCGCTGAGGTCGGTGTTGTCGCCCGGCACGGTGCGGCCCTGGGTCATCGCCGCGGCGGCCGCGGTCCAGGTCCGCAGCAGGGCCCGCAGGGCGGCCCGCTTCTCCTGGACGCTGCCGGTCGCCGTGATGTCGTAGGCGGCGAAGGCCAGCCGGTCCTGGGCCGGGGTGGCGATACCGGCCTGGTGGGTGCCGTGGAACGGGACCCGGTCGGCCGGGGCCGCGGCGGCGTGGGACTCGGACCGGCAGCCGGTCAGGGTCCCGGCGGCGGCTCCGCCCGCGAGGGCCGCCCCGCCGAGGGCGAGCAGCCCCCGGCGGGAGTGATGGCGCTCGCCCATCAGCCGTTCACCTTGGCGGCGACCTGGGAGAGCGGTTCGGCGAGTCCGTCGACCTTCTGGGTGAGCACGCGCCGCTTGTCGTCGCCGACGGTGGAGTAGTCCACGTACCCGGAGCCCTTCTTGTAGGGCTGGAGCGCGGTGAGCACGCTCGCGTACTGCTGCGTGACCGTCTTCGCCAGCGTCGGGTCGATCCGGGTGAGGGCGGGCTTCAGCAGGTCGAACGCCTTCTCGCCGCCGACGACGTTGGCCTCGAAGTCGGACAGGTCGGTGTGGCTGTAGCGGTCCTCCTCACCGGTGATCTTGCTGGAGGCGACCTCGTTGAGCAGATCGGTGGCGCCGTTGGCGAGCTGGGCCGGCTGGTACGACGTCTTCGCCACCAGCGACTTGAGCTTCGCCACGTCGGCGTCGAGCTTGTCGGCGATCGGGGCCGTGCCGGTCAGGGACTTGTCCTGCCACAGCGCCTTCTCCAGGCGGTGGAAGCCGGTCCACTTGGACTGGTCCGTGACGTCGTTGACCCGGGCGTCGATGTCGGGGTCGAGGTCGCCGAAGCTCTCGGCGACCGGTTCGACCTCTTCGTAGTAGTAGCGGGCGGGTGCGAACGCCTGCTTCGCGCGGGCGATGTCACCGGCCCGGACCGCGTCGGTGAACTTCTTCGTCGCCGGGACCAGCTTGTCGACCTCGGTGACGACGTAGCTCTGGTAGCCGCCGACGGCCTGGTCCAGATCGGCCTTGACCTTGGGGTCCTGCGAGGCCTTGGCCGCCGCGCCGGTGACGGTGAACGCGGTCTTCTCGGTCTTCGCGTTGGGGCAGTAGACCTGGTACTTGCCGCCGTTCAGATGCAGCGAGAAGGTGCCGGACAGACCGGGGGAGAGGTTCTCCTTCTCGCCCATGATGATGTCGTTGCGCAGCAGTTCGGCCTCGGAGACCTTGTCGGCCTTGGTGTTCTTCACCGTGAAGGTGACCGGGCCCGCGGCCACGGAGTTCGGCGAGACGTGGCAGCCGTTGTCGTCGAGTTCGACGGAGACCTTGGCCGCGCCGGCGGGGGCACTGTCCGTCTTGTTCTTGGCGCATCCGGTGGCGACGAGCCCGGCGATGGCCAGGAGGCCGGTGACCTGGAGGACTCGCGGCGTGGTGGATCTGGGCATGGGACAGTGCTCCCTCGGGCTCAGGGGTGGTGCAGGGGAATCGGGTGGGGAAGGGGCGGGCGCGGTCAGGCGTGTTCGGTGCTCTCCACCGCGGCCGGAGCGGGTTTGCCCGCGGGGCGGGCGGCGCGGCGCGGCCAGGCGACATAGGCGAGCATCGGCAGCGCGTACACCAGCCAGGCCACCGCTTCGGCGACGACGGGCTGCGGCTGCAGACCCAGGACGCCGGTCAGCAGGGAGGACACCACGGTGCCGGGGCGTACCAGCCAGCCGAGGTCCACAGCCTGGGCCTGACCGGCGTTCAGCCATCCGGCCTCATGGGCGGTGTGCATGACGGTCATGACCAGGCCGGCCGCGACGAGGACCAGGACCAGGCCGGTGACCTTGAAGAACCGGCCCAGGTCGAGGCGGACTCCGCCGCGGTAGATGCCGTAGCCGATCACGACCGCGATCAGGATGCCGATCAGCGCACCGGTGGTGCCGCTCGCGACACTGGTGCTGTTCTGGATCACGGAGATGAGGAACACGGCGGTCTCGAAGCCCTCCCGCAGTACGGCGAGGAAGGCCATGGCCACGAGGGCCCGGGCGGATCCCTGGGCCAGCGCGTGTGCGGCCTGGCCCTCCAGCTCCTTCTTCATGCCGCGGGCGTGCCGGTTCATCCACAGGATCATGAAGGTGACCATGACGACGGCGAACGCGCCGATCACGGTCTCCAGTCCTTCCTGCTGGCGCTGCGGCAGTTCACGGGAGAGCGTGATCAGCCCGATCCCGATCGCCAGGCACAACAGGACGGCGGCGACCACACCGATCCACACCTGGCGCAGGGCGTCGCGGCGGCCGGCGCCGGCGAGGAAGGCGGCGATGATGCCGACGATGAGCGACGCCTCAAGGCCCTCCCGCAGCCCGATCACAAGAGTGGGGATCACAGGGACATTCCTTCCGGACAGCGCTCGAACGTGTCTGAGAGTAAGCCCCACTGATGAAAGGTAAGGTTAGCCTTACCTAAAGGGTGAGTAATGACGCTGCGGGCCGGGGTCCGGGCGGTGCATGGCTCGCGAACGGCCTGATGTTCACCGTCGGCCTTATGTATAACTTAGGTTAGCCTAACCTGCCATGACTGAACTGCTGCTGGCCGGGGACACGGCCGGATACGCCCTGCCCGAAACCTGGCGGGCCGTGACCAAGACGGGCTACTTCATCGGCCTGACCGGCTCCATCGGCGGTCTCGTCACCTTCGCGACCACCGTCCGTCCGGCGCTCAAGGGGGCCTCGGACGCGGCCGACGACGTCTCCGTGCTGCGCCACCGGTCGGCGCTCTTCCTCGCCTGGGCCGGTGTGCTGCTGCTGGTGACCGGATACCTCCAGCTCGCCGCGCGCGTGGCCCGGGCGGGCGCGGGCATGCCCTTCGGCGACGCCCTCGCGCCGGGGCGGATATGGCGGTTCCTGCGGGCGCCCGCCGACAAGGGGGCCTGGATCGCGCAGGGCACCGTCTTCCTGGTGCAGAACCTCGTCCTCCTCGCCACCGCGGCCGCCCTCATGGCCCTGTTCGGGCGCGGGGCGCGGCACCGGCTGGAGCGGGTCGCCCTCGCCGTGCTGCCGCTCGCGCTGGCGGTGACCCTGATCGCCGCGGTCCCGGTCAGCACCGCGCTGTCGGCGGACGACGTCCTGGACCTGGTCCTCACCCAGATCCATATCGTCAGCGGCACGGTGTGGCTCGGCGGCCTGGTCCTGCTGAGCGTCCTCGCCGGTGCGCGCCGCCGACTGAGCCCGGACGCGGGGCTGCTCTGGGCGGACATGTGGCGCCGCTTCAGCCTTGTCGCGATGGTCTGTGTCGCCGCCGTCGTCGTCTCGGGGCTGTGGATGAGCTGGGAACACGTCGGCCGGATCAGCCAGTTGTGGACCACCGGTTACGGGTTCGCCCTGCTGGTGAAGATCCTTCTCGTGCTGGGGCTGGTCACCGCGGGCGCCTTCAACCAGTTCTGGCTGATGCCGCGCATGACCCGGGCCCGGCGGGCGGGCGAGACGGCCTCGCTCTTCCGTCTGACGCTCCGGCACTTCCCCAAGGTCGTCTGGGGCGAGGTCGTCCTGGGCCTGGCCGTCCTCGTGGTGGTCCCCTTCCTCAGCGGCTCCGCCCGCGCGGAGGCCGGCAGCCCCCCGGCCGAGCCGTCGGCCGGCGTCTTCACCGCGGGCGCCACCCTCGCCCTCGCCCTCGCGGCCTCCCTCTACGCCACGGCCAGAACCTCCGACGCCCTGTCCCGCCGACCGGGTGCGTCCATGGAGGCCGCTTGACCTTCGAAATGAAGGCGAGGGGGGGCGGTTCCGGGGTCGTGGCGTCGGCATCCGCCCGGGTGTGAGGCGTCGGAGTGTTCACGTTACGTAATCAGATGGGCGGGTTCGAGGCCGAGCGAACCGGTCGGATGTGGCGCACCGTGACGGAACGCCGAGCAGCGGTGTCGCCAGGGAATCGCAGGTCCCGTCCGGAAATGCGGGCACGCGGCGTCTGCCGGGAGCATGACTTTCCGTCAGGGGCCCGCGGTGTCTCGTCAGTCGTCCGTGTGATGACGGATCACCTGTCGGCGGACCGAGCGCCAGCGGGAGCGGGTCTGGGAGACGACGTCGTTCCATTGGCGGCGGACCTCGTCGTCGGGGGTGCGTTCGCCGTGGGAGATGCGGGTCAGCTCGTCGCGGATCTCGCGGCCCATCACCGAGGCGCCGACGATGCAGAGCATGACCGCGAAGAGGGCGGAGATCATCGCGAAGACCGCGCCGACGACGCCGTAGCGCTGGGCGGAGGTGTTGAAGAGGTGCGGGAGGTAGAGGGTCGCGCCCACGGAGTAGACCGCGATGGCCACCGCGCCGGTGATACCGAAGGGGATCAGATCGCGCCAGGCGACCCGGCGGGCGGACAGCAGGACGCCGGTCCAGACCAGGAAGACCGCGGTCACCGGCAACTCGACCGCCGCGCTGAGCAGATGCGCCCGGCTCTCGCTCGGCAAGGACTGGATCAGGGCGCTGATCGCCATGTAACAGGCACCGGAGAGCAGCCAGCCCAGCCCGTTGCGGGTGTTGCGCACACTGAGGGACCGGAGCTCCCAGGTTTGCTCGAACAGGCGTTGCAGCGCCCGGGTGAAGCTCAGTGCCGAGACCGCGAGGAACAGCACGCCGAGGACACTGACGTCCACCTGCTCCTGCTCGGGCGAGAAGAGCGCGTCGACCGCCGCCGCGCCCTCGTCGGTCAGGCCGTACCGGGTGATCAGCTGATGCGCGATGTCGTACGAGCCGACGCTGGTCAGCACCGCCGCGCCCAGGATCACCAGCGGCACCAGCGCGGTCAGGGCGCTGGAGGCGAGGGCCATGGAGCGGTCGAAGCCCGCGACCCGCTGGAAACGGCTCAGCACCCGCAGCGTGAACGCAGGACGCAGCCAGAAGGTGAGGGTCCTGAGCAGGCGCCGGCCGCGGTTCTCCGCCGTCGTACCCTCCGGGGATCGTCAGAAGGGGGCAAAGTCAGCAAAAGGGAGGGTAACCGTCCGTGCCCGCCCCGCTCCCGGTCGACACGACGGGAACCCCGGAGCGCCGTGGCACGTACTCTTGAGAGGAGTACGACCGCTCTCACGAAGGACTAGGACACTGGGCAAGCGACAGCCCGAAGGCCCGCCGCCCGCACCCGCGGTGCAGCGCATCCGACTGCGCTACACCAAGCGCGGCCGCCTGAGGTTCACCAGCCACCGAGACTTCCAGCGCGCCTTCGAGCGTGCGCTGCGCCGCGCCGAGGTGCCCATGGCTTACTCGGCCGGATTCACGCCGCACCCGAAGGTGTCGTATGCCAATGCCGCACCCACCGGCACCGGCAGTGAGGCGGAGTACCTGGAGATCGCGCTCACCGCGTCGCGCGACCCCGAGAAACTGCGCGTCCTCCTCGACGAGTCGCTGCCCACCGGGCTCGACATCGTCGACGCGGTCGAGGCGCACACCTCGGGTCTCGCCGACCGGCTGACGGCCTCCGTCTGGGAGCTCAGGCTCACCGGAGTCGATCCGGCCGACGCCGAACGCGCGGTCGAGGCCTTCAACGGGGCCGAGTCCGTCGAGGTGCAGCGCATGGCCAAGAACGGTGTGCGCACCTTCGACGCCCGCCCGGCCGTGGCGAGCCTTCAGGCGCACGGCGCACCGGCTGATGGGCCGACCGACCAGCCCTGTGCGATACTGCGGCTGGTTGTTCGGCACGTGACGCCTGCCGTACGACCCGACGACGTCCTGTCCGGTCTCCGCGCCGTGGCCGACCTGGCGCCGCCGGTCCCCGCAGCGGTGACCAGGCTGGCGCAGGGGCTGTTCGATGAAGAGACCGGTGAGGTGACCGACCCGCTCGCGCCCGACCGCGAGGCAGTCACGGCCCCAGTGGCCGTACCCGCTGCCGCCGCGACGGCGCCGGCGCCGGAAGGTCCCGCGTAGGACGCACGCCGTAGCGCCGCCCTCGTACTCGGGAGCCACCTGGGTCGGGCAGCGCACCGACCAGAAGACTTTCGCCAGGCCGTACCGACAAGGCGTACGGAACCGGCGAGACAGGACACAGAGTGCTCCCGTGCGGCGCCCGCGCCCCGGACGGCGGCCATCGCGCATCGCGCGGGCCGCGGACGTCACCGGTGGGCGGCCCCTTCGGGCCGGTGCCGGAACCAGGCGCGGCGCCCGGGAGCCTGACGGGAGAAACGCCCGCATGCTCGAGCCGACCGAACCCATCGAGGGTTCCGAACTGAACACACCGAGCGACACCCTGCCGCCGCGCAGGCGTCGCCGTGCCGCCTCTCGCCCCGCGGGCCCGCCCGTCGCGGCGGAGGCGCCCACCGAGGTCACCGTCCCGGCCATACCGGCCGCGGAGGACACCGAGGAGACGGCGGAGACCGCCGCCGAGGCCCAGCCCGCGCAGGCGGCCGAGGAAGCCGCACCCGCCGCGCGTCCGCGCCGCCGTGCCG
>NZ_JBMJCT010000063.1:0-792 GCF_049222185.1 Streptomyces sp. LaBMicrA B280
CCGTTGTGTAATACCCTGGGACAGACTGAGGTTCGCGCTCTGCAAGGATGCTGGCGTAATGGTCATCAGCGACCCGTCTTGAAACACGGACCAAGGAGTCGTCTTCGTATGCGAGTGTTCGGGTGTTAAACCCCTACGCGTAATGAAAGTGAACGCAGGTGAGAGCTTCGGCGCATCATCGACCGATCCTGATGTTCTCGGATGGATTTGAGTAAGAGCATACGGGGCCGGACCCGAAAGAAGGTGAACTATGCCTGTATAGGGTGAAGCCAGAGGAAACTCTGGTGGAGGCTCGCAGCGGTTCTGACGTGCAAATCGATCGTCAAATATGGGCATGGGGGCGAAAGACTAATCGAACCTTCTAGTAGCTGGTTTCCGCCGAAGTTTCCCTCAGGATAGCAGTGTTGACTTCAGTTTTATGAGGTAAAGCGAATGATTAGGGACTCGGGGGCGCTATTTAGCCTTCATCCATTCTCAAACTTTAAATATGTAAGAAGCCCTTGTTACTTAGTTGAACGTGGGCATTTGAATGTATCAACACTAGTGGGCCATTTTTGGTAAGCAGAACTGGCGATGCGGGATGAACCGAACGCGAGGTTAAGGTGCCAGAGTAGACGCTCATCAGACACCACAAAAGGTGTTAGTACATCTTGACAGCAGGACGGTGGCCATGGAAGTCGGAATCCGCTAAGGACTGTGTAACAACTCACCTGCCGAATGTACTAGCCCTGAAAATGGATGGCGCTCAAGCGTCTCACCCATACCTCGCCCTCAGGGTAGAAACGATGCCCT